>DATHHM010000354.1:0-2217 GCA_035317145.1 Xanthobacteraceae bacterium
CGGCGTCTACCGCTACGACCAATTGGTCGTGCTGCGCTACACGCGCATGCCGGCGCTGCTGCTCGAAGCCGGCTCCATCGTCAACCGGCAGGAAGAACTGGAATTGGCAACGCCGGAGCGTCGCACCCTCACCAGTGCAGCCGTCGCCGCCGCGGTCGAGGATTTCTGTGCAGCGCGGGCACATCCGAAAATCGAGCAGCCGGTGAAGCGCCCGGCTAACCCTCGCAGTCACGGAGCGGTTGCGCGCTGAGCCGTCACGCCGGCGCGGTTTGGCTGCGCCGAAACGCCAGCACCGTGATGATCATGAAATTAATCGCACTGACGCCGACGCCGGTGGCGAATGCCGGCGCGTAATAGCCGAAATGGTCGTAGAGAATGCCGCCGATCCAGCCGCCCGCTGCCATCCCCGTACCGCTGCACAACAGCAGCGTCGGAATACGCCAATAGGCCTCGCCGACCGGGAACAGCTCGCGCGAGGCCAAGACGTTGGCCGGAACGAGGCCGCTGAAGCCGAACCCGAACAGTGCCGAAACCGTAAACAGTCCGAGTTCGTCCTGGGTGAACATGAACAACGACAGGCTCGCCGTCTGGCATGCCGAGCCGACCAGCATGGTATAGAGCCCGCCAATGCGGTCGGACAGCGCGCCCCACACTTGACGACTTAAGAATGCCGAGCCGAGCAGGACCGACAGCATCGCCGCGCCGTGCACCGGGCTGATGCCGAGATCGCTGCAAAACGCCACGAGATGCGCTTGCGGCATCGACATCGGCACGCAGCAGGTGAAGATCGCAAACATCTGCAAGGTGAAAACCACATTGGCCGGCCAGCCCAGGACGGAATTTTGCGCGCGCGCGGTGCCGGTCACCGTGGCGTGATGCGGCGTGTCCGGCGGCTCGCCCAAGACGATGGCTGCGGCGGGCACGATGAGAACGAACTCGATCGCGGCATAGAACAGCATCGTATGCCGCCATCCCATATAGACGATGGCGCGTTCGAAGATCGACGGCCATATGGCGCCGGCGAGAAAGCTGCCGCTGGAAATCAAGGCCAGCGCCGAACCGCGGCGGCGGTCGAACCAGCGGCTGACATAAACGTAGGACGGCGCATTGATGCCGCCGATGCCGATCAAGCCGATAAAGAAGCCGTGGCCGACATAAAGCGGCAAGGACGGGCCCAAGGTCGATAGCAGGAGCCCTACGGCGATCATCACGGCGCCGCCGAGGACGGTCCAGCGCACGCCGACCCGTTCGGCGACGCGGCCCATGATGATGCCGCCCAGGCCGGCGCCGACCCAGACCAGCGCGCCCGCAAGCGCCGGGATCGAGCGTTCGCCGTTGACCTCGGCGGCGATGTTTTTCAGCGCCACCACGGTGATCCACGGCGCGCCGAAGGCGACCGCCATGATCACGAGCACCACGGTCGCGACGACCCAGGACTGGCGCGTCTCTACCGATGACAGTGACAGTGATGGCGACGGTGATTGCAGCATGAACTTCGCGTTGCAGGCGCGCCCGGCGGGGCTCGTGGTTGGATTTAGCGGTATAGCAGTGCACGGACTTGACTGACCAGAAAAAAGACAGACATCACTCATACATTGTGACGTGCGCATATCAGCGTACGCATATTTGGAGGTCTCGCTTATGAAGGCGCGCGTCGTTGCCGCGGCAATGCTGCTGACGATGAACGTCTCGTCGGCATTCGCCACCGTGAGAATCTCCGACGATCGCGGCGGACAGATCGGCGATTATCTCAACAAGTACCATGCGCTGCGGGAAAACGGCGAACAGGTCATGATCGACGGCACCTGCGCATCGGCCTGCACGATGCTGTTGGGCGTCATTCCGCGGAACCGGATCTGTGTCACGCCGCGTGCCGTGCTGGCCTTTCACTCCGCCTGGACGCCGACGTCCGAAGGCGAACAGATCAGCAGCGCGGGCAATTATTATCTGTGGTCGAATTATCCGCCCGCCGTGCGCAAGTGGATCATCCAGCACGGCGGACTGCACGCGCGGATCATTTATCTGAGCGGGTCGGAATTAGCCGCGATGTATCCGGCCTGTCGTTGATTGGCGAAGAGCACGCCCCGAACAAGCCGCTTAAGGCAAATGTTATCTTCGTTGCGAATTTTCTCACAGGACCGTGATGGAATTGTAGCCGAGTGAACCCGGTCTCCTGGGCGACGGAAAACAAGACACCCTTGTTTGCTCCGCAACCAG
>DATHHM010000355.1:0-14011 GCA_035317145.1 Xanthobacteraceae bacterium
GTAGCGATCTACAAGCTGATCGGCGCCAACGACCTGCCGCATATCGTGCCGATGCCGGTGCTGATGCTGGTCGGCGGCGTGGTATCCGGCGTCGTCGGCTTCGGCATGGGCTATCTGACCTTGCGGCTGCGCGGCGCGTTCTTCGCCATCGCCACGCTGGCGCTTGCCGTGGTGCTGCAGACGCTGATCGTCAACTGGGATTTTGTCGGCGGATCGCGCGGCGCCTATATTTTGCGCCCCGAGGAAGTTCCGCTGATCGGCTCCTATATCAAATATCTGTTCCTGGTCATGCTGCTCTTGGCGGTGGGGTCGCTGGTCATTGCGCGGCTCATCGAGCGCTCGCGGCTCGGTTACGGCTTTGCCACCATCCGCGACGACGAATTGGCGGCGGAAGCCTCCGGCGTGCCGACGCTGAAATTGAAGCTGATCGCGACCACGATCTCAGGCGCGCTGATGGGCATGGCGGGCGCGCCGTTTCCCTATTACATCGGCTATCTGCAACCGTCGTCGACGTTCGGCCTGGATTACGCCGTCAACTCGATCGCCATGCCGCTGATCGGCGGCACCACGAGCTGGGTCGGCCCGCTGATCGGCACGATTTTGCTCGGCTCGCTGCAGCAGATCGCGACGGTGACGATTTCATCGGCCGTCAATCTGCTGCTGGTCGGCGTCATCCTCGTCGTCTTCGTCATCGTCGCGCCCAATGGCGTCATCGGCATCGTTCACACCTATTGGCAGCGCAAGCCCGACGATTTCGTCGGCCGCCGCCGCGTCGAGACCGACGTGCCGGGATCGGTGCCATGACGAATCTTCTCGAAGTCGACGACCTCGGCAAACGCTTCGGTGGCTTCGTCGCGCTGGAGAACATCTCGCTCAACGTGCCGGCCGGCGAGCGCCTCGGCCTCATCGGCCCGAACGGCTCGGGCAAGAGCACGCTGGTCAACTGCATCTGCGGCACGCTGCAGAACGAACAGGGTTCCGTGCGTTTCGACGGCCGCGCCGTCGATGGCCTCGCCGCCCATCAACGCACGCGCATGGGGCTGTCCCGCAGCTTCCAGCTGCCGCGGCCGTTCGTCAGTCTGAGTCTCCTCGACAATATCCGCATCCCGCTGCTCTACGCGGTGGCCTCGCGCGGCGCCGGCAGTTCCGCAAGCGACGTCGAAGCGCGATGCACCGATCTGTTGCGCGAGGTCGGCCTGGACAACAAGGCACGGCAATTGCCGCGCGACCTGACCCAGGTCGAGATGCGCAAGCTCGAACTGGCCCGTGCCATGGCGGCGGAGCCGAAACTTTTGATCGCCGACGAGTCGATGGCGGGTCTCACCCATTCGGAGGTCGAGGAAATATTGGCGCTGCTGGTGCGTTTGAATGAAAAGGGCGTCACCATCATTCTCATCGAGCACATCATGCGCGCGGTGATGAGCTTTTCGCGGCGCCTCGTCGTGCTGGTCTCCGGAAAGAAGATCGCCGACGGCCCCCCCGACGAGGTGATGCGCAATCCGGAAGTGGAGAAGGCGTATCTTGGTTAGCAGCCTCACCATCTCCGGCATTCACGCCGCCTACGGCGCGGTGCGCGTGATTGACGATGTCACTTTCAAGGTCGCCGGCGGCGAGACCGTGGTGCTGCTCGGCACCAACGGCAACGGCAAGTCGACGCTGATGAAATGCATCATGGGCATGCTCCGCCCTAGCGCTGGCAGCATCGTCGCCGAGATCGACGGCATCCATCACGACCTGGTCGGCCGCACCACGGAAGAGATCGTCGATCTCGGCATTGCGCTGGTGCCGGAGGGACGCCGGCTGTTTCCGAAATTAACGGTCGAGGAGAACCTGCTGCTCGGCGCCTACCGTAGCGCCGCGCGCCGCGAGCTCACGCGCAACATGGCGGTCTGCTACGAGACCTTTCCCCGCCTCGCCGAGCGCCGCGGCCAGCTTGCCGGCAGCCTCTCAGGTGGCGAACAACAGATGGTCGCGCTCGGCCGCGCGCTGATGCTGGCGCCGAAAATTCTCCTGGTCGACGAGCCCTCGGTCGGCCTGGCGCCGATCCTGGTCAGCCGCACCATCGATGCGATCAATGAAATGAAACAGCGCTACCAGCTCACCGTGCTGATGGCCGAGCAGAATTTCACCCAGGCCATCCGCATCGCCGACCGCGGCTATGTCATCGTCCACGGCAAGATCGCCTTCGAGGGCCGCTCGATGGACGAGCTCAACAATAACGATCTGATCAAGAAATTCTATCTGGGCCTGTAAACGACAAAATCGCCTGTTGAGCCAGATCGGTTATACGGGCATAAATACCATTTGAAGTAGCAGCTCTCGAAAGGCCCGCCATGTTGAACCGCATCCTGCCCGTCATTGCGTTGTTGGCCGCGATTGCCTTCGCTGTGCAGGCCTCGGCGCAGGCGCAGGGCTTCACCCAGCCGACCGCGACATCGTCGCCCAACGCGCCGAAATACGACGGCAACAAACTGATTTTCCCCGACGGGTTCAGAACCAGCTGGATGTTCGTAGGCTCCAATTACGGACTGCAATACAAGGGCGAGGGCTTGACCTCGCACGCCAACGCGCCTGGGCCGCAAAACGCGTTCCACAATGTCTACATCACGCCGGACGGCTATGCCGGCTTCCGCAGCTCCAAGACGGCATTCCCGGATCCTACGATGCTGGTGGTCGATATCTACGGGGCTTCCCAAAAAGAGCCACATAACATTCTGGCCAAAGGCTACTTCGATGGCGATCAGCAGGGCGCGCTCGTAGCGGTGAAGAACGCGGCACGCCCGCCGGGCCCGAACGGCGAGAAGACGATCTGGGCCTATTACGTCTTCCCGGACATATCGAAGCCCGGGGCGACTGCGGCTGCACAGCCCGACGCTAATTGCGAAGCCTGTCACAAGAAGAACGGCTTGGTGGATAACGTCTGGGTGCAGTTCTACCCGATGCTGCGCGACTTGCCGAAATCGGGATCTTGACCTGCGGGATTATCGCACCGGAAAATCGAAATAAGTGTCGGGAAACGGCTCGCCGCGCAGCGTGAAGTGCCACCATTCGCGATCGTAAGGCCGGAAGCCGTTGTGTCGCATGGCGAACGCCAGCTCGCCACGGTTCACCATCGCGTCGTGGCTGACGCCCGCGCTATTGGGCCATGATTTCGTGCTGAAAAAATCGAACGGCGTTCCCATGTCGAGCTCGCGTCCGTCGGCGCGCGCCAGCGTCATATCGATGGTCGAGCCGCGCGAATGGCCGGACTGCGAGGCGATGTAGCCGTCGCGAAACAGCGTCCGCTTGTCGACGTCGGGATAAAACTCCGCCTTGCCCGCGGTGTCGCTGATATCGCGCGCCCAGCGCACGAAATTCGCAACCGCGCGCGTCGGGCGATAGCAGTCGAACACCTTGATGACGAGGCCATAAGCCGCGACGTCCTTCGCGACCCCGGCAAGGGCATTGGCGGCGGGCTTCGTCAGCAGGCAGCGCGGCGCTTCGTAGCCGTCGATCGGCCGGCCGACGAAATTGTGCGCACCGGCATAGCGCATCTCGACGATCAGCCCCGGCACGACGGTCGAGGCATCGACGAAGGCTGTGGGCCGCTCCTGGGCGAGCGCGGCCTGCGTGCCGAAGACGGCGGCGAGGGCCAGGCAAAGTTTCAACATATCAAAGCTTCAGCATGTCAACGCGGCAATCCTACTTTGGACACTCGGACACCCACTGTCCCTCGAGCGTGTTACGCGAATCGACCATCGTCATGCCCGCCATCTGCGCCTTGGTCTGCACGGTCGCCGAATAATGGTGCGGGCTGTCGAAGTTGAATTCGCCGGTCAGCTCCATGTCGAGCTGGCCTTTGCAGGTGAGCCGCCAGTTGAGCTTATCGCCGGCGAGTTCGTGTTCGATCGGCGCGCAAACGGAATTCACCGTGTTCGGCACCGGCGTGAATGTCGTGGTCAGGTCGTGGGTCTGGTCGGCGGTCAGGCATTTCAAGCTTTCATGCGGCGGCCCGATCACGCCGCCGGTTTCGGTACGGGTGATGACTTTCCACAGGCCGGGGTCGATCCCATCGGCCATCGCTGTCGTAACCATGGCGGCCGTAGTGGCCACGGCAAGCACGGTGACACTGAGCGCAAGGCGGAAATTCACGGCCATTCGATCCTCATGACGCCTCCAGGCGCAAATCCCGAGCCGATCTTAACCCCTCAGTAACCATATACCCGGCACATTTTGCCTGGGAGGCCTTTCCACCGCGAGGCCAGCTTTGGACGCGAGCGCGGCTCCATTCATTCGTGCCGGTGGCCCACCAGCCGCCGCGCACAGCTTTGAGCCGCGCGACCGACGGAATCGATCGACCGGCATGACCGACGCAACATCGGCCGAGCGCGGGGAGACGGCGCTGTCGCGCCTCGTCGACCTTGGCACCATGCTCCGGCGGAGCGATATCGGGCTCGCCGTCGCCATGATGGCGATCCTGGTCGTCCTCATTTTGCCTTTGCCGGCGCTGTTGCTCGACTTCTCGCTCGCCATCTCGATCACGTTCTCGGTGCTGATCCTGATGACGTCGCTGTTCATCCAGGCGCCGCTGGAATTCTCCGCCTTCCCGACCGTGCTGTTGATCGCGACCATGCTGCGGCTGGCGCTCAATCTCGCCTCGACCCGGCTCATTCTCGCCCACGGCCACGAGGGCACGTCTGCCGCCGGCCATGTCATCGAGGTGTTCGGCGGCTTCGTCATGGGTGGCAATTTCGTCATCGGCATCATCGTGTTCACGATCCTGGTGATCGTGAATTTCGTTGTCATCACCAAGGGCTCCGGCCGCATCGCCGAAGTCGCCGCGCGTTTCCACTTGGATGCCATGCCCGGCAAGCAGATGGCGATCGACGCCGATCTCTCCGCCGGCATGATCGACGAGAAGGAAGCGCGGCGCCGGCGCAAGAACCTGGAAGACGAATCCGGCTTTTTCGGCGCCATGGACGGCGCCTCGAAATTCGTCCGCGGCGATGCCATTGCGGGATTGCTGGTGGTTTTGATCAATGTCATCGGCGGCATGATCATCGGCATCCTGCAGCAGAATTTAAGTTTTGCCGACGCCGCCCATTTCTACACTCTGTTGACCGTCGGCGACGGCCTGGTCACCCAGGTGCCGGCGCTAATTGTATCGATCGCCGCCGGCCTCCTGGTATCGAAGGCCGGCGTCAGCGGCGCCGCCGACAAAGCGCTGCTCAGCCAGCTTTCGAGCTACCCCAAGGCGCTCGGCATGTCGGCCGCCGTCATGCTGGTGATGTCGCTTTTGCCCGGCATCCCGATGATCCCGTTCCTGATACTGGGCGGGGGCACCGCCAGTCTCGCCTACACGATCAACCGCCGCAACAAGCTGGCGATCGCCGCCGAGACCAAGAAGACCGAGGTCGCGCAGGCTGCGCCTGTGGAAGAGCCGATGTCGGCCGCGCTCAAGATGGACGATCTCAAGATCGAGCTCGGCTACGCGCTATTGCCGCTGGTCAATGCGCCCGACGGTTCCGACCGCCTGACCGAGCAGATCAAGGCGCTGCGCCGGTCGCTGGCGATCGAGATGGGCTTCGTCATGCCCGCCGTGCGCATCCTCGACAACGTCCAACTCGACGCCAACAGCTATGTCATCAAGATCAAGGAGGTCGAGGCCGGCACCGGCAAAGTGTGGCACGGCCAATACATGGTCATGGATCCGGCCGGCAATCAGGTGACGCTGCCCGGCGTGCACACCACCGAGCCGACTTTTGGTTTGCCCGCAACCTGGATCGACGCGGCGCTCAAGGAAGAAGCCTCCGTCAAAGGCTACACCGTGGTCGACGCGGCGACCGTGCTCGCCACTCACCTCACCGAGCTGATCAAGGCCAACATGTCGGAGCTGTTGTCCTATGGCGAGGTGCAGAAACTGATCAAGGAACTGCCGAAGGAGCAGAGCGAGCTGATCAAGGACATCGTGCCGTCGCTGATCACCATTTCCGGCATCCAGCGCGTGCTGCAAATCCTGCTCGCCGAGCGGGTGTCGATCCGCGACCTGGCGACCATCCTCGAAGGCATCGCCGATGGGCTGGGCACGACACGAAACCCGGCAATGCTGGCCGAGCACGTCCGCGCCCGTCTCGCCCGCCAGCTCTGCGCCCAGCACACCAGCGGCGTCGGCCACCTGCCGATCATCGCGCTCACCGCCAAATGGGAACAGGCGTTTGCCGAATCGATCGTCGGCCAGGGCGACGACCGCAGCCTCGCCATGCAGCCGTCAAAACTCACCGAGTTCATCAACCTGGTCCGCGAAAAGTTCGAGCTTGCAGCTAAAGAAGGCGAGGCGCCGGTGCTGGTCACCTCGCCCGGCATCCGGCCGTTCGTACGCGGCATCGTCGAGCGCTTCCGCGCCCAGACCAGCGTCATGGCACAGTCGGAAATTCACCCGCGGGCGCGGCTCAAGACCGTCGCGAGCATTTAAGCCGCGACCGACAGGCCTTTGACGTGATGTTTCTCGATCAGGCGCGCCACCAGGCCTGAACGCTTGGCCTCATCGACGAATTCACTCAAGAACGCGGCCCCAGCGGTATTCGGCTTTGCCGTGCCGATGGCCTGCTGCACCGTCATGAAGTTGCCCGGCAAGATTTTGCTGCCCGGCACCTTATCGATGTCTGTCAGCAGCGCAGGTTTTAGCGCTGCATAGGCTTCAAGACCCTCGGAAATGAATTGGTTGAGGGGTCCGTCGGCGCTGTCCGACCGCAGCACCGTGGCGTGCTTGATGTTGCGCTCGAGCCAGAGATCGTAAGCCGCGCCGCGCCGCACCGTGATCCGCACGCCGGCGCGATCGACATCGGCGATGGTTTGCAGGGCTGAGCCCTTCGGCACCAGGTAGGTCGCCTCGATCTCGCAATAGGCCGCCGTGAAGGTGATCTTTTCCGCCCGCTGCGGCTCGGCGCCTATGAGGCCGATATCCCAGGTATTGGTGCCGGCGGCGTCGGCAAGGATCGAGGGCCGCTCGTATTTCACATAGGCGACCGGGACGCTCAGGCGCCTGGCGATTTCGGCGGCCATGTCGGGCGACACCCCCTGCGGGTCTCCGGACGCGGTTTTGCCGGTGACCAGCAAAAAATTGCTCATGTTGATTCCGGCGCGAAGAACCCCTGTTGGGGCCAGTTCCGACACGATCTGACGCACGTTTCAAACCTCCAGCAGGCCGCCCAGGGCGGCAATTGACCCGGGCCGGCCCGGCGCCGCCCCTTCAGGGGGAACCGGGAGCCCATTCAATCGTTATCACGGGTCTTCACCGTTCGGTGAAGAGGCGTTTTGCATCTGAATCTTAGTACCCAGTTGCTTTCCGAGTGAACCTTTTGACCGGGCTGCCGCGACTAATAGGCAGAACACTGGGAGGCAGTAATGAACCACTCCATGTACAGCGCCGACCGCGGCACCCACGTGAAGATCGTGGTCCTTGGCCTAATTTGCGCGACGATGGTCGCAGTCGTCGGCATTTTCGCCCATGCCACCAGCAATATCGACCTCGGCACCTCGGCGCTGGTCAAAGCCGGCCAGCCGACGACCATGAGCGGCCAGGCCCCGACGATCCGCTAATACCCCGAATTCCCCGAACTTCAGTCCCCCACTTAGCCCGGCCTTGTGCCGGGCTTTTTGTTTTTGTTGTTTTTTTGGCGCCATCGCGGCGCCGGTCGCTGGCGATTTATGTCCGCGGCGCCGGCGCCGCTGTCGGCACGGATTCGACGATCTTGCCGGTAAACAGCACCGGCCCGGTCGGCACGCCGCTCGGCGAGCCGCCCGAGGGCTCGAGCGACACCGCGTAGCTCGCCGTCCGCAGCGTCGCGACGTCGAAATTGCCGGGGATCGGCCGCTGGGTGAACTCGTCATTGCCGACGACGCCGAGCGATTTTGGGGTCGGAAACTGGCTCGAGATCAGCCACAGCTCGTAGCTGCGGCCAGCCTCGGGTGTGGCCGAGACCCGGCGCACGACCAGGGTGCGACTCTGCGGGTCGACCGTGAGCAGGAAGGCCGGCGCAGTTGGCTCCTGCTGCAGCACGGCGACCAACCGAGCGCCAAGCTGCGCCGGGGCCGTCGATTGCGCGACCACCGGAGCCCGCGGCCCGAGCGGCACCAAGCCGGGCGCGAACTGGGCGAGCCCGATATAGAGCGCCAGCAAGGCCGCGATCGTCCCCATGACGACGGTTATGCGGCGCCAACGGCTGACCCTGCGCGACAACTGCACGACATTGGCGCTGCGCTCGTCCCTGGGTTCGCCTTTGGGCTCCACGTCCGGCGGGATCACCAGCGGCGGCGCCACACGCTCGGCACGCTCCTCCGCCGGCTCAGCCAGGGTTTTGGCAAGCGACGCGGCAATCGAATCCGACACTGCTTCCGGAAGCTCCCCGACCGGCGGCGGTATGGCGATCGAGTCGGTGCCCGGCTCGTCCGCCATGATCAGCGGCGGCGATTCGGCGGGTGGTGTTTCCAGCGGCGTTTCGACCGGTGGCTCGGGCATAGTCAACAAGGGCGTGGCCGACACAGCCGCGGCTGGCGGCGCCTCGCTCGACGGCTCAACTGAGCCGAGCTCCGCTTTGATCTTGTCCCAAAGCTCCGGCGGCGGCTCGACCGCCTCGACCATGACGTTGAGCTCGCCAAGCCGGCGCTCCCACATCCGCACCGACGCGGCAAAGCCGGGATCGAGCGTGAGCAATGCTTCCGCATGCTCGCGCTCGTCGGCGGAGAGCGTGCCAAGCACGTATTCGGCAGCTAGCGCGTCCTGGGCGTCGTCATACATCACGGCACTGGTCCCATCGTCTTGCGATTATTGTCCCATACACTCGCGGACTTCGAGCAGGCTGCGGCGCAACCATGTCTTGATCGTGTTCACCGGAATATCGAGCTTGGTGGAGAGCTGTTCCCGGCTCCAGCCGCTGTAATAGGCGAGCAGCACGATGCGCTGCTTTTCCGGATCGAGCTTGCCCAGGCAGGACAACAGCCGCTTGAGCTCCTCGGTCATCTCGCGGCGCGCCAGCGGCGCCGGCGTCTCGGCGGCAACGTTCTGCGCCTCCGGCTCTTCCTCGATGGAAATTTCGCCGCGCTTGCGCACGATGTCGATGGCGCGGTTGCGCGCCATGGCCACCATCCAGGTGATCGGGCTAGCGAGCGTCGGGTCGAACTTGTCCGCCATTGTCCAAACCTTGAGATAGGTCTCCTGCATGACCTCTTCGGCCAATTCGGGCTTTCCCAAGATACGTAACAGCACCCCATAGAGTTTCGCGCGCGTCGCGCCGTAAAGCCGTTCGAACGCCGCCGTGTCGCCCTTGGCGACGGCTCCAACAAGCCAGACGAGCTCCGCCTGCATCAACATAACGCCCCAGACCCCGGAAGCCTGACCCTAGCACCCTTGCCCCGGCTGATTATCACCGCGGAGCTAGGCACTCGTCGAGAGTGAAACTGGAGGTAAATAGCTGTGGTTGGGGGTACGCCAACTCAGCATTCGTCATCCTGAGGTGCCCGCGCGCAGCGCGGGCCTCGAAGGATGCTGCTGGGATTCTCGGGCCGTCGCCCTTCGAGGCTCGCTTCGCTCGCGCCTCAGGGTGACGGAAGGTAGGACCTACGCCGGCGCCACGCCGCGCACGCGCATCAGCGCGATGTCGTCGAGCTCGGCCTGTTCGGCGGCGTTCTCAGCCTCGCGCTCGCGGATCTGGTCGCGCTCGTCGAGCAACTCGACCTTCTTGAGTTCCTCAAAGGCTTCCGCCAGCGCCAGCTTGGCGTCCTCGAGCTGGGTGCGCAATTCGTCGGAGGAGCGCTTGAGGTTCTCGCGGCGGCCGATCGCGGCCTTGGCATAGGTCGGATAGGCAAAGTGGCCGGGATCGTGGATGCCGGCGCGATCCTGCTCGACCTTGATCTCGCGCTCGAGATCGGCGGCCATGCGCTCGAATTCGGCGATCATGGTCTCGATCTGCGCGACCTTGCGCCGTTTCTCGTCGACCTGAAACTTCTTCAGGCGAATAAGCGTCTCACGGGACTTCATCGACTACTACTCCCCCGAAGCCACAGCACCATGGCGCCGCAAAAACCCCGCACGGCGCCGCAAAACTCCCGGATTGTGGCGCGATATCGTTAGCGTTCCGTTTCAGCGCCCGCCAAAATCTCGTCCAAACGGCGATATCCATCGGCCAGGCTGGTCGCTTCTTCCTTACCCTGGGCCAAAAAGTCCTCCAGCGGCTTGTGCAGGCGGATGGCCTCGTCGACCTCGGGGCTGGTCCCGGCCC
This sequence comes from Xanthobacteraceae bacterium, assembly GCA_035317145.1. Lineage (GTDB taxonomy): Bacteria > Pseudomonadota > Alphaproteobacteria > Rhizobiales > Xanthobacteraceae > BOG-931. Next base: position 10,257 of record DATHHM010000355.1, read on the forward strand.
GGTAGGCGCCGAGCCGGATCAGTTCCTCCATGTCGGTATAGGTCGCCATGACCTGGCGCGCCCGCATCAGCGCCGGCAGGTAGGCTTGGTCGGCTGCCCGCGGCATGGTGCGGGACACCGATTTCAGCACATTGATCGCCGGATAGCGCCCACGCTCGGCGATGGCGCGCTCCATGACGATATGGCCGTCGAGGATGCCGCGCACGGCGTCGGCGATCGGCTCGTTGTAATCGTCGCCGTCGACCAGCACGGTGAAGATGCCGGTGATGGTACCCTGCTCGGTGCCGGGGCCGGCCCGTTCCAGGAGCCGCGGCAGTTCGGTGAACACCGTCGGCGTATAGCCCTTGGCGGTCGGCGGCTCGCCTGCGGACAGCCCGATCTCGCGCTGTGCCATGGCAAAGCGCGTCACCGAATCCATCAGCACCAGCACGTCCTTGCCCTCGTCGCGAAAATATTCGGCGATGGCCAGCGTCTCGTGGGCGGCCTGCCGGCGCATCAAAGCGGGCTCGTCGGAGGTCGAGACCACCACCACCGAGCGGGCCAGACCCGCGTCGCCGAGGTCGTCCTGCAAGAACTCCTGCACCTCGCGGCCGCGTTCGCCGATCAGGCCGATCACCGTGACATCGGCCTCCACGTTGCGCGCCAGCATCGACAGCAGCACCGATTTGCCGACGCCGGAGCCGGAGAAAATGCCCATGCGCTGGCCGCGGCAGCAGGTCAGGAAGGTGTTGAGCGCCCGCACGCCGAGATCGAGCGGCGAGCCGACCCGGCGGCGCTGGTGCGCCAGCGGCGGCGTATTTCTGAAGGCATAAGGCGACGGCCCGAGCAGCAGCGGACCCTTGCCGTCGATCGGCTCGCCCAGCGCGTTGACCACCCGGCCGAGCCATCCGGCCGACGGCCGCACCGCGCCGGCAACCGACGTGACCAGCGCCCGGCAGCCCCGCCGCACGCCTTCCAGCGGCGCGAACGGCATCAGCAGCGCGTTATTGCCGGAAAAGCCGACCACCTCGCAGGGAATGTTCTTGGCCACCGTCTCGATCACCACCCGGGCGCCGACCGACATGGCGTGCAGCGGCCCCGAGACTTCGACCATCAGGCCGCGCACGCCGACCACCCGGCCATAGATTTCGATGCCGTCGAGCTCGTTGATCTGTTCGGCAAGCGCTTTCATGGGTCCCGTGATCTTAAGACCGCAATAATGGTTACCCGGGAGGTCGTCATCTTAACGGTGTATTTACCCGGGCCGTTAATCATCCAGTTATCGTCCTTGGGAACAAGGCGGCTCACCAGCCAGGATGGAGGGTGAGTCGTTAGAGTCGGTTAGCGCCGGAACTTAATTTGAAACATGAGCGGCGAAGTGGCGAGAAAACCCCTGTGAGGCAACATCTTACGGCGATTCGTCGAAATTCGCCTACAGAATGCTTGCGCGAAGGAATCAGGTTTTGTTAACCATAGCGTCGTTAGTGTGTCGAATCAGTTTGTCCCAAGGCGTTTTCCAGGGGCCGCCGCTGCGGCGTGCCGACCTAGGCCCTCGCGGCGAGGAAGGGGACTGGCATGCGCGTTTTACTGATTGAAGACGATAGCGCTACCGCGCAATCGATCGAGTTGATGCTCAAATCCGAGAGCTTCAACGTCTACACGACCGATCTCGGCGAGGAAGGGATCGATCTTGGCAAGATCTACGACTACGACATCATCCTCCTCGACTTGAACCTTCCGGACATGTCCGGCTTCGAAGTATTGCGCTCGTTGCGCGTTTCGAAGGTCAAGACGCCGATCCTGATCCTCTCGGGGTTAGCCGGCATCGAAGACAAGGTCAGGGGTCTCGGCTTCGGCGCCGACGACTACATGACCAAGCCGTTCCACAAGGACGAGCTGGTCGCCCGCATCCATGCCATCGTGCGGCGCTCAAAAGGCCACGCCCAGTCGGTCATCCAGACCGGCGATCTCGTGGTCAATCTCGACACCAAGACCGTCGAGGTCAGCGCCGCGCGGGTGCATCTGACCGGCAAGGAGTACCAGATGCTGGAGCTCCTGAGCCTGCGCAAGGGCACGACGCTGACCAAGGAGATGTTCCTCAATCATCTCTACGGCGGCATGGACGAGCCCGAGCTGAAGATCATCGACGTCTTCATCTGCAAGCTGCGCAAGAAGCTCGCCAACGCTTCGAGCGGCAAGAACTACATCGAGACCGTCTGGGGCCGCGGCTACGTGCTGCGCGAGCCGATGGAAGAAGAGGCGAAGATACCCGCCTGACGAATTTGAGTGGGACCGGGACAGTGAAAACCCCGCCGCGAGGCGGGGTTTTTATTTGTGGCGTTATCGGAGGATTTAGCGCCCGCCGTTCACCGCGACGAGGCGCGGGCCGGGTTTGGCCGCCGGCTGCGGCGACGGCAGCGGCCGCCGCGCGTTCGGCGCGTAGAGGCCGCGCTGTTCCGGCACGACCTTGAAGCTGTCGACCAGCCCGACCACGGTCTCCGCGGCGCCGAGCACCAGATAGCCGTCGCTCGCCATGGCGCGCGCCATGCGGTTGAGCACGTCGATCTTGGTCTGCTGATCGAAATAGATCAGCACGTTGCGGCAGAAGATCACGTCGAACAGGCCGAGCTGGGTAAAGTCGCCGAGCAGGTTGAACTGCCGGTATTTGACCATGGCGCGCAGTTCCGGCGCGATCTGCCACAGCTCGCCAACTTGCGCGAAATGCTTGATCAGGAGCTGGATCGGCAGGCCGCGTTGCACCTCGAACTGGCTGTAGATGCCAAGCCGTGCCTTCTCCAGCACCTCGCCGGAGAGATCGGTCGCCAGAATGTCGATGCGCCAGCCGGCGATCTCGCGCTCCATGGTTTTGAGACACATGGCGAGCGAATACGGCTCCTGGCCGGTGGACGCGGCGGCGCACCAGATGCGGATCGAGCGCGACGCGCGGCGCGACGCGATCAGCGCCGGCATGATGACGTTGCGAAAATGCTCGAACGGCACTTTGTCGCGGAAGAAGAACGATTCGTTGGTCATCATCGCTTCGACGACCGCGGTCATCAGCGCGTTGTCCTGACCGAGGCGGAGCGCGCGCACCAGATCGCCGAGGCCGGTCAGGCCGGCCTTGCGCGCGACCGGCAACAGCCTGCTCTCGACCAGATACTGCTTGTCGGCCGACAGCACGAGGCCGGAGCGTTCCTTCAGGCAGCGGCGCAGATAATCGTAATCAAGCGGCGTCACGTGCGGCCCCCCGCAAACAATCGAAGTATCCTCGGTGCAATCTCGTTGAGCGGCAGCACCGCCGAGCATAATCCAGCCTGCGCGACCGAGCGCGGCATGCCCCAAACCACGCTGGTCGCCTCGTCCTGGGCCATGACGCTGCCGCCGGCAGCCACGATATCGGCGGCGCCATGGGTGCCGTCGGTGCCCATGCCGGTGAGAACCAGCGCCAGTGCGCTCGAGCCCCACACCGCCGCCGCCGAGGAGAACAACGGATCGACCGACGGTTTGCAGAAATTGATCGGGGGGTCGTCGCCAATCGCGATCTTGATGCCGTCACGGTCGCGGGCGACCCGCATATGCCGGCCGCCCGGCGCCACATAGACGCCGCCGGCGAGAACCGGCTCGCCATGCTCGGCCTCGTGGGCGCCGCGGCCGCCGATGCGCGACAGATGCTCGGCCAACACCATGGTGAAAGTCGGCGGCATATGCTGCGTGATCAAAACCGGCGCGCGGTCGATCGCGGCGGGAAGCTTTTCGATCAGCGCCGTGAGCGCCTG
>DATHHM010000356.1:0-13913 GCA_035317145.1 Xanthobacteraceae bacterium
AATCCGGCCAACGAGGAGCTGTTCATCGCCGAGCGCGGCAAGGGCGCGTATCTCAACGACCAGCGCATCCGCGTCGCTGTGCGCGAGCGCCAAGCCGATGCCATAGTCGCCTGCGGCCTGCCACATTATGGGCGCGGCGGCGATCTGGCGCTGGCGCGTCACGAGATCGCCGCTGCGCAACAGAATTTTGCCGGATTGCGACGTTACGGCGCCGCCACCCTGGATCTCGCCTGGATCGCCGCCGGACGGCTCGATGCCTATTGGGAGCGCGATCTGTCGCCCTGGGACATCGCTGCCGGGTTGATCCTGGTGCGTGAAGCCGGCGGCTTCGTCAGCGACTGCGACGGCAAAGACCCTGTCTTGACCAAGGGGCAGGTCGCCGCCGGCAACGACACCATGCACCGCGAACTCCTGCGCCTGCTCAAGGCCGCAAGTAAGGAGGCCAGTCAGGAGCCAAGCAAGGAGGCTGTTGCGCCATAGGTGCCATCAACCCGCCGCAAAATCTGCGCCAAGTCGCCAGCTGCGGCCGATAGTCAAGGGTGACGAACATGCGTTCTCCTGTCACACGCGCTATGCCATTATTAGGCGGCGATTCCGCGCGCTGAACCGGACCGATGGCGAACGACCTCACCAAGCTTTCGTCACCCCGCATCTTCCTGATCCGGATGCTGGTGTTCCTGATCCTGTGCGGCCTGATCGCGTTTGTGCTGCAGCACCAGATTTTCAACGCCTTCCTCGCCAACCCTTGGCTCAACGGCCTGATCATCGGCGTGCTGTTGATCGGCATCATCCTGTCGTTCCACCACGTCATCCGGCTGTTTCCCGAAGTGGCCTGGGTCAACGGCTATCGCAGCGCCGATCCAAAGCTTGCCGCCAAGCGGGAGCCCAAATTGCTGGCGCCGATGGCGGCGATGCTCGGCGGCGAGCGGGTCGATCGCGTCGCCATCTCGGCGCAGACCATGCGCGCCTTTCTCGATTCGCTGGCGAACCGGCTCGACGAGGCGCGCGACATTTCGCGCTATCTCACCGGGCTCCTGGTCTTCCTCGGCCTCCTCGGCACGTTCTGGGGCCTGATCGAGACCGTCGGTTCGGTCGGCACCATCATCAACGGCCTAAAGATCGGCGGCGACGCCGATACGGTGTTCGAGACGCTCAAGGAAGGGCTCGCCGCGCCGCTCGGCGGCATGGGCATTTCATTCTCGTCGTCGCTGTTCGGGTTGGCTGGCTCGCTGGTGCTCGGCTTTCTCGATTTGCAAACGAGCCAGGCGCAGAACCGCTTCTACACCAATCTGGAAGATTGGCTCGCCACCACGGTGCAAGACCTCGGCGTCGGCACGACGAGCGGCAGCGCGGCGCTGCCCGCCGGCATCCTCGACGCCTTCGAGCGGCTGCGCCATTCGGTCGATGAAGGCGGCGCCGGCAAGGCGACCACGACCGCCATGGCCAATCTCGCCGAGGCGATCCAGGGGCTCGTGCAACATATGCGCAGCGAGCAGCAGATGATCCGCGATTGGGCCGACGAGCAGGCCAAGCTCAACCGCGACCTGCGCCGCTTCATGGAGCAGGTGGCGCGCGAACCGATCGAGCGTTAGGCAGCGAACACATATTCAGGAGGCCCCGTGGCGCTCTCCCGCAGCCGTCGCGATAGCGGCATGAATTACTGGCCGGGTTTCGTCGACGCCTTGTCGACCTTGATCCTGTGCGTCATCTTTTTGCTCACCGTGTTCATGGTGGCGCAATTCTTCCTGTCGCAGGAAGTCGCCGGCAAGGATACCGCGCTGGCGCGGCTCAATGCGCAGATCTCGCGGCTGAGCCAGCTGTTGTCGCTGGAGCAGACCGGCAAAGCCAATCTCGAAGACCAGATGGCGCAGCTGCGCGCCTCGCTGTCGGCCGCCGAAGGCGAGCGCGACCGGCTGCGCGGCGCTGCCGGCACGAGCCCAACTCCCGGCCCGGGCCAAGGCGAGGTCGACAATCTGCACTCGAAAATCGATCTCGAGAAGGATGCGACCGCGCGCGCCGTGGCGCAGATCGAAAATCTCAACGAGCAGATCAAGGCGCTGCGCAGCCAGATCGGCGCGCTGCAGGACGCGCTCGGCACGTCCGAAGCGAAGCAGAAGGATTCGCAGCTGCGCATCGCCGATCTCGGCCAGCGGCTCAACCTGGCGCTGGCGCAGCGCGTGCAGGAATTGTCGCGCTACCGCTCGGACTTTTTCGGCAAGCTGCGCGATATCCTCGGCAACCGGCCGGACATCCGCGTCGTCGGCGACCGCTTCGTGTTCCAATCTGAAGTGTTCTACGACTCCGGCCAAGCGACGCTGCGGCCCGAAGGCCGCGCCGAGCTCGACCAGCTCGCCGGCGCGCTGCTCGACCTGGAAAAGCAGATTCCGTCCGAGATCAACTGGGTGCTGCGCGTCGACGGCCACACCGACACCCGGCAGCTCAGCGCCACCTCGCCGTTCAAGTCGAACTGGGAATTGTCTTCGGCGCGCGCCATCTCCGTGGTGCAATATCTGATCAGCAAAGGCGTGCCGCCGCAGCGCCTGGTCGCCGCCGGTTTTGGCGAGTTCCAGCCGATCGATCAGGGCAGCAGCGACGAAGCCTTCAGCCACAACCGCCGCATCGAGCTGAAATTGACGGAGCGGTGAAGAAGATGCCGACGGCGACGTTGCGCCGTTACCAGCCGAGCGATGAGAACGCTTCCATCGCGCTGTGGCTGCGGACCTGGCAAGCCGCTTATCCGGAGCTCGATTTTGCCGAACGGCTTGACTGGTGGCGCGAGCGCTGGCGCAGCGAGCTTCTGCCAGTGGCCGAAGTGGTGATCGCGGAGGCCGATGGCACGATTATCGGCTTCGTCACGGTCGATCCGCGCACGTTTTATCTCGACCAGATCGTGGTGGCGCCGGAGCATTGGCGCTCCGGCGTCGGCGCGACGCTGATTGCCGAAGCCAAGCGCATGTCTCCGGCCGGCCTCGATCTCGACGTCAACATCGACAATGTCCGCGCTATCGGCTTTTACCGCCGACTCGGATTTCTCATCACCGGCGCCGGAAAAAATTCGATCTCCGGCAAGCCGGTGCATCGCATGAGCTGGCGGCCTTGAGCGCACAGAGCTCAAATCTCCTCGCCAGTCTTTCCCAACAGCATACCGTAGACGCTTTCCGCCGCCAGCGCCGGCGTGCCCTCGACCAGCGACGAGGATTTTTGCACCAGCATGAGATCGCCGAATTGGCGCCGGATGTAGTCCTCCTTGTGCCGCATCGCTTCGAGGCAATAGGAAATCGCGTCGGCGTTGGCGAAATTGGTGTGCTCCCAGATGAAATAAACGTCGTTGAGGCAGGCGGCCGAGCCGTGCAGCAGCGCTTTCGGCGCCACGCATTTCCACAGATAGCCGGAATAGCTTTCGGTATTCTCCGCCCGCACCGAGATGACGTGTTTCTTGTTGTCCTCGTCGAGCCACAGGCAATAGTCGAGCAGACCGCCGAACAGCGCCAGCGCTTCGCTGTCGACGTATTTGGCGAAATGCTTGCGATGCCCGAGCACGCCGCTGATCTCGGCCTGGGTGCCGCCCCAGCGCGACTTGAACACGTCCTGCAGGCGCTTTGCCTTCGACGGCGGCAACAGCACCGGGATCGAATTCGCCTCGTCGCCGTCGCCGAGCTGCGCGATGAAGTGGCGATGCTCCCGGCTCTTGGCCCAATTGTCAAAATCCCAGGTGAAATCCCAGGATGGGCCCCATTGATCGAAGCCTGTGAACAGCCATTCCTGCAGGCCGTCGCGCCATTTCAGATGCTGGACCTTTGCGCTCTTTTGTTTCTCCCACCAGCCGCTCGACAGCAGCGCGCAGGGAAACAGCGTGCCGCGCACTTTGATCTCGACCGGCTTCGGCAGTTCAATCGGCTTGTGCAGCAGCTTGCTGCGCAGGTCGTCGATCGTCTCGGAGCCGCGGATCGTTGCGTCCCACGGGCCTTCCGGCTCGCCGGTGAAGGCGCGGTGCGCGGCCGGGCCGCGCGCCACCATATAGGGATAGAGATTGAGGCCGTTTTTGCCGGCACGCTTGCGCAGGAACGGGCGAACGGCGGCAAGCAGCGCGTCGGCATAATGCTCGACCGGCAGCGGATAGGCGTCGAACCAGTGATTGGCGCTTACGAAGAACTCGAGCGATCCGCCCGGCATCACGTCTTCGATGCGCAGCGACACGATCGGGATGTTCTTGTGGGCGGCGCGTTCGATCTCGCGCGCCACCATCGAAGATTTGTTGCTGTGGCCGGAAAGGACGAGAACGACGACGCGGGCCTCGTTGATGGCGGCGAGAATCATCTCGCTCCAGCTGGCGCCCGCCTTGTTGTCGCGGTGCGAGATCCAGCAGCGGATGCCGTTGCCCTCCAATGCCTCGCAAACCGCATCGGCGGCGCGTTCGTCCTGGCTGGAATAACTGATGAAAACGCGATGAGTCATTACGCGAAGGAGCGGTACGTCGTCGGCCCGGAGCGAGACTACATGCGGCGCTATGATGCTTCAACGTCGAATAAAATCCCGCACATTCATTGCGAGAAACCACACCGCCCTGCAACCATCGCCTCAGGCGCCCTGAAACTGCAGCTTCGCCAGCCGCGCATAGAGGCCGCCGCGCGCGACCAGGGTCTGGTGCGTGCCCTCCTCGACGATGCGGCCGGTGTCGAGCACCAGGATGCGGTCGCAGGACTGCACCGTCGCCAGCCGATGGGCGATGACCAGCGTGGTGCGCGTGCGCATCAGGCCGGCGAGCGCGGCGGCGATCTGGGTCTCGCTTTCGGCATCGAGCGACGAGGTCGCCTCGTCGAGCAGGAGCAGCGGCGCATCGCGCAGGATGGCGCGCGCGATGGCGATGCGCTGGCGCTGGCCGCCAGAGAGCGTGACGCCGCGCTCGCCGACCGGCGTGTCGAGCTTTTGCGGCAGCGCCGCGATGAAGGCTGCGGCGTGCGCCAACTCGGCGGCTCGCTCGACGTCGGCATCGCTCGCCTCGGGCCGGCCGAAGCGGATATTGTCGCGCACCGAGGTGGCGAACATCACGCTGTCCTGCGGCACCAGCGCGATGCGCGAGCGCAAGTCCGCCGGATCGAGATCGGCAAGCCGCACGCCGTCGAGCGTGACGCGCCCCGCGGACGGATCGTAGAAACGCAGCAAGAGATGAAAGATCGTACTCTTGCCGGCACCGGAAGGACCGACGATCGCGACCTTCTCGCCCTGGCGCACGTGAAACGAAACACCATCGAGCGCCAAGATATTGGGCCGCGTCGGATAGGAGAATTTCACGTCTTCGAACGCGACCTCGCCGCGCACCGGCGACGGCAGCGTGGCCGGCTGCGGCGGCCGCGCAATCGCGGGCTTGATGGCGAGAATTTCGAACAGCCGCTCGGCCGCACCCGAGGCCTGTGCCAATTCGCCGCCGGTTTCCGACAGCGAGCCAAGCGCGCTCGAGGCAAGCACGGCATAGAGAATGAACTGGCTGAGACGGCCCGGCGTCATATGTCCGGCCAGCACGTCCTGCGCGCCGGTCCACAGCACGAGGACGACGCTGGTCGAAACCAGAAAGATAGCGAACGCGGTAAGGACGGAGCGTGCGCGAATGGAATCGCGGGCGGCGTCGAAGGCGCGCTCGACCGCGGCGCGGAAGCGCGCGATGCCGAGCCGTTCGTTGGTGAAGGCCTGCAGCACGCGCACCGCGCCGATCAGCTCGGCGGCATAGGCCGACGCATCGGCCAGCGTGTCCTGGGCCGAGCGCGAGCGGCGGCGCACCGCGCGGCCGAAGGCGTAGAGCGGCAGCACGATGATCGGAATGGCGCCGAGCACGAAAGCCGACAGCCGGGGGCTTGTCACCAGCATCATGGCGCTGGCGCCGACGAACAGCACGACGTTGCGCAAAGCGACCGACACCGAAGAGCCGACCGCGGCCTTGATCTGCGTGGTGTCGGCGGTGAGCCGCGAGATCACCTCGCCGGTCTTGGCCTCGTCGAAAAAGTCGGCGGAGAGCGAAGTAAGGTGAGCGAACACGTCGCCGCGCAAATCGGCGACGATGCGCTCGCCGAGCGTAGTGACCAGGAAGTAGCGCGATGCGCTCGCCAGCGCCAGCAATGCCGCGATGCCGATCATCACCAAAAAGTAGCTGTTGATCAGCTCGACGCCCCGCGCCGTGAAGCCGAAATCAATCATGCGGCGCACCGCGATCGGCACGATCAGCGTGGTCAGCGCCGCCACGACCAGCGCGCCGAGCGCGGCAAGCGCCCTCAAGCGGTAGCGTTTGACATAGGGCAGCAGCGAGGTGAGCGGCCGCAGATTGGTCTTGCGCTTGTCCGGCGGCGCGTCGGGCGGCGGCGCCAAGACCACCTGCTCGGCTGCCGTCGCAGGCGTCGACGGTGTCGCTCGCGCCAGCGTGGCCGCGTCATTGTCAGCCGTGAAATTCATGCGCCGCAATGCCTTTTGCCACCCCTGGCCACTTGCGGCCGGACAATGCCGCTTGCGGGCTGCCCTGGCAACGTGCGCGGGCGACATAGCCTCCGCTTGTCTCGCCGGGCCTGCCGCGGTATAGACCCGGCAAATTCAGCAACACAGACAACCCGGTACCAACACCATGAAACCCGACAGCCATCCCGACTACCACACCGTCAAAGTGATCATGACCGACGGCACCGAATTCACCACCCGGACCACCTGGGGCAAGCCGGGCGATACGCTGCATCTCGATATCGACCCGAAATCGCACCCGGCGTGGACCGGCGGCCAGCAGCACCTGCTCGACCGCGGCGGCCGCTTGTCGCGCTTCAACAAGAAGTTCTCGGGCTTCCTCAAGGCTTAAATCCGCGGCGCCAGGACGGCGAGAACGGGCGGGGCCGATGTCAGTCTTCAAGGTCGGCAAGGCCACCGTCACCCGCATCGAGGAAACCTATCTGCCGATCTATCCGGTGACGGATATTTTCCCGGCAGTGACCGAGGCGCAGCTCACCGAGCACGCTGATTGGCTGGCGCCGCATCACTACGATCCGGCCTCGCGCAAGATCAAGCTGAGCGTGCATAGCTGGCTGTTGCAGCTCGACGGCCGCAAGATCCTGATCGATGGCTGCTGCGGCAACCAGAAATCCCGCCCCCTGCGGCCGGCGTGGAACATGCTCCACACGCCGTGGCTCGACCGCCTCGCCACGGCCGGCGCGCGGCCCGACGAGATCGATCTGGTGATGTGCACGCATCTGCACCACGACCATGTCGGCTGGAACACGCAGCTCAAGGACGGCAAGTGGGTGCCGCGATTTCCCAACGCGCGCTACGTGTTCTCAAAACTCGATTTCGATTATTTCAGTAAGCTCGACAGCGATCCCGCAACCGCGCCGACAGAATTCGGCTCGTTCCGTGAGTGCGTCGTGCCGGTGGTCGAAGCCGGACGCGCGGATCTGGTGACCGGGCCGCATCGCCTCGACGAATTCATCGACATTCAGCCGGCCGGCGGCCATTCGCCGGGACATTTTGTTTTCAACCTGAACGTCGGCGGCAATCGCGCGACGCTCATCGGCGACGTCTTTCATCACCTGCTGCAGGTCTATTATCCGGATTGGAATTTCCCGAAGAACTCCGATGTCGAACAAGCAAGAGTCAGTCGCCGCCGCGTGCTGGACGATTGCGCCTCGACCGGCGCGCTGGTTTTCCCGGGCCATGTCGGCTTCCCGTTCGCCGGCCATATCGAGAAGATCGGCTCGTCGTTCAAGCCGCGGTTTTAGAGCATGATCCGGAAAAGTGGGAACCGGTTTTCCGAAAAGATCATGCTCCACTAAAAATTCAGCGGCGACCAACCACCTTGGCGAGCCGTTCGCTGGCCGTTTTGCTCACGACGATATCGTCCACCGCCAACTTGCCGCGGTCTCGTGCCAGAGCGCGGTAGAATTCACCTTTCGACACCGGCGGCACCTCGGCGATGATCGTCCAATTGTCGCCCTCGTCGGTGCTTTCGAAAAGCTCGCCATCGGTATCCACCGCATAGAGCGCGAAACCGCCCGGCCACGCTTCGATGGTGAGCGCCGAGAACAAGGCGCGCTGGCCGTTGGGCAGGCCGCCGAGCAGGCGCTGCCAGGTGTTGCCGCCGTCGCGGCTGCGCGCGATCTTGCCGCGCGCTTTGCCGATCTCGTACCAATGCGACGGCCAGCCGACGCCTGCGGTGAGGAACACCGTATCCGGTTCGTCGGGATGAATGACGATGGCGTCGGGATAATCGGCGTGCGGCGGCATCGGGTTTTTTCGCCACGTGGCGCCGTCGTCGTCGCTCGACACCACGCCGACAATGCCGTTGGCGACGATAAGGCGACGCGGCCGGTCGGGATGCACCAGCACGCGGTGGATATCGCATTCGACCGGATCGGGATCGACGACAAGTTCGGCGAAGCTCTCGCCGAAATCCTTCGACACCAGAAGCGCGCCGATCTCGATGCCGACCAGCAAGCGGTCGCCGTCGAACACGATATCCTTGACGTGCCCGATGCGCGGCGGCGGCGGAAAGCACCATTTGCCGACGCTGGGCGCGTTGCGCAGCGCCGGCAATTCGCGCCAGGTCTTGCCGCGGTTTTCGCTGATATAAAGATGCGCCGGCAGCGCGCCGACGCAGACCACGTCGCGGCCTTGAAGCTTGCCGGCGCGCGCCGACCACAGGTCCATGTGGTCGAGGCCGTCGAGGATCCAGGTCCAGGTCAAGCCGCCGTCATCGCTGCGCGCGGCGCCAAAACCGTGGGTCGCGGCATACAAGGTGCCGCCTTCGGACGCGGTGACGGCGCTGACGGAACAGCCGCCGAGCGCGCGGTGCTTGATCTTCCAACCCGCCGCGGAGCGCTCGAGGAGAACGGTGCCGTCGACGGTACCGATGACCATCGTATCCGAGTGCGCCCGGCTGCGATGCGCGTTGGTTCCGCCGTTGGAGAGCAGGATCATCGTTCCATTCCTTGCAACGTGCTTATTGCCTTTACACCGACTATTGCGCATCAACTCTAGCGCAGTCTAGGTTGCGCCGCACACCGCCTTGACGACCTAAAGGAGCCGCAATGCCACGCATGAAGGGCGCCGAGCTGATCACGGACTATCTGATCGCCAACGATATTCCTTACGTGTTCGGCATTTGCGGCCACGGCAATGTCGGCATGCTCGATCCGCTCTACGAGGCGCGCGACCGCATCAAGCTCGTCTCGCCGCGCCACGAGCAGGTCGCGGCCCATATGGCTGACGCCTATTTCCGGGTGCGCCACCAGCCGGTGGCGACCTTGACCTCGTGCGGGCCGGGCTCGGCCAATATCGTCATGCCGCTGGCCTGCGCGCTGACCGATTCCTCCGCCGTGTTCGCCATCACCGCGAACGTGCCGACCTCGCAGTTCAACCGCAGCCCGTTCCAGGAGATCAACCGGCATTTTCAGGCCGATTTCGTCAATGTGCTGCGGCCGGTGGTGAAGCGCAGTTTCCAGCCGACCCGCGTCGACATGCTGCCGCTGGCGCTGCGCCAGGCCATGACCACGATGCTGTCCGGCCGGCCGGGCCCCGTAAATATCGACGTGCCGTTCAACGTCTTTCAGGAGGAAGACGACGTCGAGATGCCGCCACCGGCGCCGCCGTTTAACACGCAGCGAAGCGGCGCCTCGCCCGACGACATCGCGCGCGCGCTCGACATGATCCTTGCCGCGCAGCGGCCGGTGCTGTTCATCGGCCACGGCGTCACGCTGTCGGAAGCCAGCCGCGAGCTGACGGAGTTCGCCAAAAAACTCGGCATCCCGGTGATTTCGTCGCCCAACGGCATGGGCTGCATCGACATGACCGATCCGCTCTCCCTCGGCTTCATCGGCAGGAACGGCGCGTTCCCCGCCAACGAAGCCGGCCGCCGCTCCGACGTCGTCATCGCCATTGGCGGACGCTTCGACGACCGCTCGGCGTCGTCATGGATGCCGGGCTATTCGTGGAATTTCCCGCATACAAAACTCATCCATGTCGACGTTGACCCGGACGAGCTCGGCCGCAATTACCCGCCGGACCTCGGCATCCTTGCCGACGCGCGCACCTTCCTGCGTCAGCTTCTCGCCGAGCTGGAGCGCTGCGGCGCCAAGTCCGGCGGCACCAAGGAATGGCTCGCCGATATCGCCAAATGGCGCGCCGAGTGGGAAACGTTCGTTCGGCCGAATTTCGACATTCACGCCTCGCCGATGCGGCCGGAGCGCGTGGTCGCCGATTGCCAGGCGGTGCTGCCGCCGGACGCCATCATCTGCTGCGACGTCGGCGTCAGCCACAATTGGTACATGCAATTCTGGAACGCGCGACAGCCGCAGACGATGCTCAATTCCTGGGGCTTTTCCGGCATGGGTTTTGGCGCCTCCGGCGCGCTCGGCGCAAAACTCGCGGCGCCGGATCGCCCCGTCGTCGCAATCACCGGCGACGGCTGCTTCACCATGGTGCCGCACGTGCTGTGCACCGCGGTCGAATACGACATTCCGGTGGTGTGGGTGATCTGGAACAATTTTGGCTGGGTCTCGATCCGCGACATCCAGCTCGGCATGTTCGGCGGCCGCGAATACGGAACGATGTTTCACCAGGGCGCCAACAAGAAACCGTTCAATCCGGATTTCGCCGCCTGGGCAAGAGCCGCCGGCGTCGAAGCGCTCACAGTTACCAAATCGGAGGATTTCCGCGGCGCGCTCGAACACGCCATCAAGGCGAACAAGCCGTTCCTGCTCGACGTGCATGTCGACGCCGAAGTGCGGCCGCCGTCGACGGGCGCCTGGGAATTGCCGCCGACGCCCCACAAGGAGCCGGTGTTCGGCCAGCGTTTTATTCCCGATGCGGCGCCGGTGAAATAAGCCTGTGGGGGAATAGCCGAAGGCGTAATCCGTCTGCTGCCGGTCGATCTAACGCAGCCATGAGGATTCAGGACATGAAAGCTTCGAACGGCGCTGTGCTTCTGATATCCATCGTCGCTTTGTTATCGACACATGGTGATTTCGTTGCGGCGGAGACCTCAACGACACCCATTGAGGGCACCGTGACGCGCGTTGCGGAGCGGCACATTGCCGCCCACTATCCCGATTTTGACAGTATCAAGTATCCACCAATCGTTCGCGACGATGGAACGATCTGGACCGTGCACTATCAGTTGCCGGCAGGAACGATCGGCGGCACGCCAGTCATCGAAATCGAGAAGGGTTCGTTCAAGGTTTTGCGGGCATATCGCACGCAGTAGCGCATACGAGCGCAGATGGCGGATGACGCTGCGCTAATCCGCCCTACAACCCGTCCTGCTCGAACGCGGCCTTCAACAGCCCCATCTGCCGCTCGACCGGATTGCCGCCGACGGCCATCTTCATCGGCTGCGGCGCGTGCATGGTGGCGTCGAGGCGGCGCACTTCGGCCTGCAGCTTGACGGAGCGGGCGATCAGCTCACGGAGCTTCTCCGGCAACAGCGCGATCGACTTGGCGTCGCCCGGGTCGCAGGCCGCAAGGCGGACCTTGCCCTTTTCCTTGCTGGCCTGGGCGAGCGTCATCTCGCCTTCCTTGACCGCACGGTGCAGCAACAGCCACGAGGCGAGCTGCATCAGCCGGGTGGTCAGCCGCATGCTCTCGGTGGCGTAAACCAACGCGGCGCTGCGTTCGAGTTTCTTGGATTCCGTCCGGCCCGCGCCGTCGAGATAGCTCGCCGTCTCCTCGACCAAGGCCATCCCGTCGCGAAACAGGGTCGCAAACACTTGCGAATTCGCCAGCCGCTCACTGAAGGAGACCGGATTGGCCTCGATCGAACGCTTCTCGGACATTGGTACGCCTCACACCGGCGGACAGCATCGCCCGTGGCGGCCTTCGAGTCCAGCGGGGTTGCCGGCAAAGCTTCCGACATAGTTGCCGCGCCAAACGCCCCGATAACGCAAAAGCATAAAAAAAGAGCCGCCGTTGCCGGCGGCTCAAGGTGATAACAGGGAGGCGTCAAACAGAGTGGACAGGAGCCACTCGATGTCCAGAAGATGGACAATATCTGTAATGAACGAGAAAGCTTAACGAAAGGTTAAGGAATCGCAGAAACTTGCCGAATCTTTCTACAGCTTAATATGAGGTGTGTGGCCGGCGGTCGTTAACCAAATCGGATTTGCTTGAAATACGTGGATCGCGGCCGTTAACCAAATTTCGAAAGCTTATTTTTTGAAGAACATATCCGCCGCGGATTTGGAAGCGTTCTTGCGTTTCATCTCCGCTTCAAGGCGCGCGATCTCGTCCTTGAGCAGCGCAACGCGCTCGCCGAGCTCGCCGACCGAAAGCAGCGCCAGTTCCTGCCCGATGTCGTGGGTAATCTTCTTCTTCGGCAGATCGTCCGGATCGATCGCAGGCATTGTGGCCGCTCCTTGCATGCGCAAATTTTAATGGCGCCGTCCGCGCTTGTCACACCTGCCGACACCTCATCATGCGGCAAGATGGCCTGCGAGACCGGCCCTGACCCTTTGAAAGTAAACGGCAATATCCTTGCCCTGAGCCTTGGCAAGGGCTACTAAGGCCTTATGGCGCAGGGGTTTTGGCTCGTTTGGGTGCCCGGGAAGCCAGCGGCCGCGAATTGGGCGCAAAGCCGGTTCGCTATTGTTCCGGGGGACAAGTGACCGCGGTGGCGCGATCGGCGCCGGCTGCCGGCCTCGGAGGGCTATTCTTGGCATTTCTGCGCGCCGCAAGGTTTTGTGCCTGCGGTTCCCTAGTCGCTTTGGCGATCATGATCGTTGCCGGAGTTTCGGCCGCACGCGCGGTCGAGGCCGTCAACGTGCGCACCGATGCGGCGGCCATCGATCTCACCGACGCCGTCGATTTGCAGCACACCGAAGGCGACCGCATCCAGGTTTCGACCGCGCCCGGCGCCGACGCCATCGTGCGGCGCATCGAGGTGCGCGCCCGCGAAGCCGGCAAGAACTGGGCGGTGTTCGCGCTCGCCAATAACGGCGACGAGCAGATCGACCGCCTCATCGTGGCGCCGCATTACCGTATGGTCGGCTCCGGATTGATCTGGCCCGACCTCGGCCGCTCGCGCATCGTCTACATCACGCCGTCGTCGGGCGATCCGCCGGAGCGGCAGGACAGCGCCGACGCCGACGTGTTCCGCGTCACGCTCGACCCAGGCACCGTGATCACCTTCGTCGCCGAATTGCGCACGCCCAACGTGCCGCAGCTCTATCTGTGGGAGCCGGACGCCTACAAAGACAAGGTCAATTCGCTGACGCTGTACCAGGGCATCGTCATCGGCATTGCCGGCTTGCTGGCGCTGTTCCTCACCATTCTCTTCGTCGTCAAAGGCAGCGTGATGTTTCCGGCTGCGGCTGCGCTCGGCTGGGCGGTGCTGGTCTATATCGGCATCGACTTCGGGTTCTGGAACAAGGTGTTCGACATGTCGGCCGGCGCCGAGCGCATCTGGCGCGCGTCGGGCGAAGCGATCCTGGCGGCGACGCTGTTGGTGGTCCTGTTCGCTTATCTCAATCTCAACCGCTGGCACGTGCGCTACGCCCATATCACCGTCGGCTGGCTCGCTTTCCTCGGCGCGCTGGTCGGCATCGCGTTGTTCTCGCCCGATATCGCGTCCGGCATCGCGCGCATCTCGCTGTTTCTGGTCGCCGTATTCGGCTTCATTCTGGTCGTCTACCTCTCCACCCACGGCTACGACCGCGCGGTGATGCTGATCCCGACCTGGCTCTTGCTGGTCGTCTGGGTGGTCGGCGCCGCGATGACCGTATTGGGCTTCGTCACCAACGATATCGTCGGCCCGGCGCTGCTCGGCGGCCTCGTGCTGATCGTGATGCTGATAGGCTTCACCGTGATGCAGCACGCCTTTGCCGGCGGCATCACGCACGGCATCGTCGCCGACGTGGAGCGCCGCGCGCTGGCGCTGACCGGCGCCGGCGACATGA
>DATHHM010000357.1:0-10106 GCA_035317145.1 Xanthobacteraceae bacterium
CAGCTCTTCGATCAGCTCGATGATCGAGCGCAGCCCGGTCGGCCCTTGCGGATGGCCCCAAATGAGCGAGCAGCCGTAATTGTTCATCGTCATCAGATCGGCGCCGGTTTCGCGAGCAAAAATAATATCGTTCACGGCGAACGGATTGTGTGACTTCACCGCGGCCATATCCTTGATCGCAAGGCCCGACTGATCGAGCGCCTGCTTCGCGGCGGGAATGGTTGCTTCCGGCATATGCGCCAGTTCGGCGCGGGCGAGGCCGAAGCCGAGGATGCCGATGCGCACGCCGGCATCGCTCGCCATCTCGCGGCATTTTTCCGGCGTCGCCACGACGATGGCCGCGCTGCCGTCGGCCGGATGGGTCTGGCCGCCAAAGGTCACGGTGCCGTCAGGCATGACGGGACGCAGTTTGCTTAAGCCCTCGGCAGTCGACATCACCACGCCTTCGTCGCCTGGCAGCGTGCCTGCGCTCTTCTTGAAATTGGCAGACGGCACATCGAACGGCAGCGTCATGTAGCGCTTCTGAAACGCGTGGTCGTTGGCCAGCGCCGCCGAATATTGCTCGCCGCGCCGCAACACCACCTCGTGTTGCGCGGCGGTGGTGATTTGATATTTGCGCGCGACATTCTCGGCGGTCTGCACCATGGCGTGGCCGCCGAGCGGATCGTTGCTGAAATTGTCGAGCACCCAGTTTTCGTGGGCGGCGGTGCCGCCCGGCGCCGAAGGGCTCGGATAAACAATGTGTGGACCGTTGGAGATGCGATCGCAGGTCGCGATCAGCGCGGTGGTGGCAAGTCCCGCCTCGACTTCCTGGGCGCCGGCGAGCAGGCAGCGCACGCTGGTGGCGCAGGCCTGGGCGATGGTCGGCCCGCCAACCTTGCGGCCGCCGATCAGCCCCATGAACCACGGCAACCCGTAGAACGACGCCTTCTGCGGCACCGTCATGCCGAGCACGCCGTAGTCGAAAGCGTCCGGCGCGATGCGCCGCTTGGCCAGTTCCGCTTTGGCGACATGGGCGGCGAATTCGACGCTGTGCAGGTTGGCAAAACTGCCCTGCCATTTGGCAAACGGCGTGCTCCAATAGGCGCCGTAGGGAATTTCCGCGAGATACGCCATGCTCTAGCCCTCACTGCGGCGATGCGCCCGTCGGGTTTACTCTAAAGGCCTCTGTCGGCGATATTCTATTTGAACTCAAGGGCAAGGGGGAATGCCGCAGGTGCATGGCAAACGGATGATCGACCGGCGGCGGGTCACTGCGGGTACGGCGGCACTCGCGGCCTCGCTTGCCGCCCCGCGGCTGGCGCGCGCCGAGACCGCTGCCGAGTTCTACCGCGGCAAGACCGTTCGCATCCTGGTCGGCTCGCCGCCTGGTGGCGGCTACGACATTTACGCGCGGCTGGTGACGCCGGCGCTCGCCGCAAAACTCGGCGCCACGGTGCTGGTCGAGAACAAGGACGGCAATGGCGGGCTTGCCGCGCTGGCGACGCTGTTGGTGCGCCCGGCCGACGGGCTGACGATCATGAACGGCAGCGCCGAAGCCGCCATCATCAGCCAGATGCTGGCGCGGCCGGGCGCGATCTGGGACGTGACCAAGCTGAACTGGCTCGCCAAGATGGCGTCGGCGCCAAAGCTGTGGTTCGTCGGCAAGGACGCGCGCTATCAGTCGATCGCCGCGGCGCTGCAAGCCGACCCGCTGACCTGGTCGGCGACCGGCCCGGCCGACGACATCAGCGACGTCCAGGCGACGATCTCGTATGTGCTAGGGCTTAAGTCGAAAATCGTCGCCGGCTACCGCGGCTCCGGCGACATGTCGCTCGCCGTCATCCGCAACGAAGTCGATTGCGGCCTGCTGTCGGCGGATTCGGCGCTGCCACATATCGGCGAGATCAAGCCGCTGGCGGCGTTCGGTGCCAAGCGTTGGTCCCATTTGCCCGAGGTGCCGACATTGAGTGAGGCGGCTGCGCTGCCCGCCGACAAGACCTGGATCGTGACGTTACGCGAACAGATCGGCGAGGCGCAGCGCGCCATGGTGGCGGCGCCGGACGTGCCGGCCGATCGCGTCGACTATCTGCGCGGCGTCTTTGCCGAAGTCTTGACCGATCCCGCCGTTCTGGAAGAGGGCGCCAAGACCAACCGCGAGATCGACTATATGTCGGGCGCGGATTTGCAGCGCTTGGTCGGCGATCTGATGCGAGCCGCGGGGCCGCGGTTGCCGGAGTTTCATAAGATCGTGCTGGATACGTATTTTTGAATCTTTACCGTCATCCTGAGGGGCTCGCGCTGAGCGCGAGCACCTCAGGATGGCGGGTAACAAATTAAATCCGATAGCCGAAAATATCGGCGCCGGTGATGCTCTCAATATGCCGCCCGAAGCGGAATTTCAGCTCGGGGCCGTCGAACGGCGGCTGTTCGAGTTTTTGCTCGGCGTCCGAAAACGGCTCGACCTCGAGCACCACGAAGGTGTGGCCGGGTGCGTTCGCTGTTTGCAGCGTCGGAAAATCGCGCTCGAGCGCGGCGAGATCGCGAAACGCGAATACGCGCTCAAGACCAAAAGCACGCGCGATGGCCGCGTAATCGTTGTCGGCGGCATTCGGCAAGCCGGCATTCGAGGTCGCGCCGTAGACGCGATTGGAGACCAAAAAATGCGTGAGATTCGGCAGGTTCATCTGCCGCTCGACCATCAGCATGCCCGGATTCATGGCGAAGGCACCGTCGCCCATGAACGCCCAGATTTTCAGATCGGGCTGGGCCAGCGCCAGGCCCGACGCGAACATGGTGGAGAGGCTCATCGAGGCATCGAGGTAAAAACTTGCGACCGAATCGCGCGTCGCCGCCCACCAGGCCTGGCCGGAATTGCCCGCCGAGGTAATGACGATTTCGTCAGTGCGATGGCGGGCAATGGCGCGGAAGCATTCGACGTAGTTCATCAATGCCTCCCGCGCAAAAGGTCGCGCGTGAACAGCACCACCATCGGCCGCGAGAACGTGCGGGTGTGATGGTAGCAGCGCGAGATCAGGCCGACGTCCTCGGGCTTTTCGATGATCTGATACGGCATGCTGATCGCATCCAGCACCGGCCGCAGATAAAGCCCATTGGAAATGTGGTGCTTGTGATGATCGCCCACCGCGCCGCGCAAGGTCGCCATCAGGAACAGCGGAATCTCGTAGGTGTAGTTGATCTTGGTCAGCGCATAGATCACCGTCATGAAACCCGAGGCGCCCATCAGCGCCGCCGATCCCATCGCGCCCATATAGGCGCCCGAGCATAGCCCGATCGCGGATTCTTCCCGGTTGACGGGCACGTGGGTGAAGCGATCGTCGTGCTCGATGGTCTTGATGACATCCATCAGCCAGTTGTCGGGCAGGCTGGCGACGAGTTTGACGCCGCACGACGCCAGTTCGTCGGCAATGCGCGTGGCGACAGTTGCGGTTTTCTCAGTCACGCGGGGTGTTCTCTTGCGCGGTTCTGAGCGCGCGCCAGACGGTTTCCGCGGTGATCGGCAGCGCGATATCGCGCACGCCGCGGTGCCAGAGCGCGTCGATCACCGCGTTGCCGATGGCCGCCGGCGCGCCGATAGCGCCGCTCTCGCTGCCGCCCTTGACGCCGAGCGGATTGCTCGGCGCCGGCGTGGCGATGAAGCCGGTGCAAAACGCCGGCAGATCGGCGGCGCGCGGCATGGCGTAGTCCATGAAGCTGCCTGTCAGCAGCTGGCCGTCGCGATCGTAGACGATGTGTTCCATCAATGCCTGGCCGACACCCTGGGCCATGCCGCCGTGCACCTGGCCCTCGACGATCATGGGATTGACGATCATGCCACAATCATCCGCACCGTAAAGCGCGCGCAGTTCGACCGCGCCGGTGTCGGGGTCGACGATGACGACGGCGAGATGCATCGCCTGCGGATCGTTGGTATCGGGCGGATCGTAGAACTCGGTGACTTCGAGGCCAGGCGATCCATTATCGCCGAGTTTTGCGCCGTGATAGGCGAGGTCGGCGATGGCCGCAAAACCGATGCTGCGATCGGTGCCGTGCACCCGAAACCGCCCGCGTTCGTGGACGATGTCCGGCTCCGCGCATTCGAGCGCTTCGGCGGCGATCGATCGCGCCTTGGCGACGATGCGGTCCGACGCGCGGTAGATCGCGGTGCCGCCGACGGACACCGACCGCGCGCCCCAGGTGCCGTTGCCGAACGGGATGCGGTCGGTGTCGCCTTCGACCAGCCGGATGTCGTCGATATCGAGCTTGAGCCGGTCGGCGGCGATTTGCGCAAACGTGATGTCGTGGCCCTGGCCGTGCGAATGGCTGCCGGAGAGCACGGTTACCTTGCCGTCGGAATGGACGCGCACGATCGCACTCTCCCAGCCGCCGTGCAGGCCGCCGCGCAGGGCGAGATTGGCGCTTGGCCCGGTGCCGGCTTTGTCGATGAAGCAGGCGAGGCCGACGCCCATGAGAATGTTTTGCCGGCGTAGGTCGATCTGTTGCTTGCGCAAGGACGGGTAATCCGCCAGCGCCAAGAGTTTTTCGAGCAGCGCAGGCGGATCGCCGGAATCGTAAGCGCGCCCGCCCGGCGCTGGATAAGGAAAGTCGGCGTGGCCGATCAGGTTGCGCCGGCGGATCTCGACCGCGTCGATGCCGAGCTCGTGGGCGGCGCGCTCGATCAGCCGTTCGTTGGTCCAGGTCGCCTCCGGCCGGCCGGAGCCGCGATAGGCGTCGACCGGAACCGTGTTGGTATAGACGCCGCGCACGCGCAAATGCAGGTGCGGCGTGCGATAAAGCCCGGTGATGGTTTGCGGGTACGAGTTGCCGGGAATGCTCGGCGCGAAATTGCTCAGATAGCCGCCGAGCGCCGCCAGCGTGTCGACCTGCATGGCGACGATGCGGCCGTCGCCGTCAAACCCCATGCGGGCGTGGGTGTGGTGATCGCGCGCCTGGGCGTCGGACAGGAACGTATCGGTACGCGTCGCGGTCCAGCGCACCGGCCGGCGCAGCATTTGCGCGGCCCAGGCGATGGTCGAGACCTCGACGGCGAAATTTCCCTTCACGCCGAAACCGCCGCCGACGTCGGGCGAGACGACGCGGATTTTGTGCTCGGGGATATGCAGCGTGTAGACCGAAAGCCAGCGCCGCAGATAATGCGGCTGCTGGGTCGTGGCGTAGAGTGTGTAGCGGTCGGCGGCGGCATCGTATTCGCAGAGATAGGCGCGCGGCTCCAGCGGATTGGCGGCGAGCCGGCTGTTATGCAGGCGCAGCTCGACGATCTTGGCGGCGCCGGCCAGCGCGGCTTCGGTCTTCTCCCGGTTGCCGCGCTCGATATCAAACACGATGTTGGAGCCGAAGCGCTCATGCACGAGCGGCGCGCCGGGCGCGATCGCCGCGCGTGGATCGCAGACGCACGGCAGCGGTTCGTAATCGACCGCAACCACCTCGGCGGCGTCTTCCGCCGCAAAGCGGCTTTCCGCCACCACCGCCGCGACGATGTCGCCGACGTGGCGCACTTTGTCGCCGGCGAAAGCCGGCCGCGGCGCATTGTTCATCGGCCGGCCGTCGGAAAACGGCATCGGATGCACGACGGTAAGCTCGCCATGGCCGGCGTGCTTCCAGTCTTCCGCGGTGAGCGTGCACAGCACGCCGGGCATGCCTGCGGCGATTTTGGTGGAGAGCCCGCGGATGCGCGCGTGGCCGTGCGGGCTGCGGACGAACGCGCACCATGCTGCCCCGGGCGGCGCCACGTCATCGACGAACAGCCCCTTGCCGCGCAGGAAGCGCACATCCTCGCGCCGGCGCAGCGGCTGGCCGATGTAGCGGGCTTCGCCGGCGGGCGTCTCGATATTCATGCGTGGCGCATCGCAGATCAGCCGAAGATCGCCGGGCCGCCGCCGGCTTTGGCGCGCGCCTCGAGCTTGCGGCAGAAATAGCGGTACGAGTGCTGCCAGTGCGCCGGCGTCGAGATTTGTTGGTGCCGTTTATCGCGAACCGCGCGGTCCGGCATATTGGTCTTCAGGTTGGCGGCACGGCCGACGATGTGGGCCTTGCAGGCTTTTTCCAAAAATATTCCGCTGCACACCGCCTGCTCAATGCTGGCGCCGCAAAACACCACGCCGTGATTGCCGAGCAGCATGGCGAAGTTTTGCCCGAGCGAATGCGCGATGGCCTCGCCTTCGCCTTTCAGTGTGATCAGCGCCACGTCGGCCTCGTGCCGCGGTACATCGGTGAATTGATCGGCGTCGAGTGTGAAGGGCAGCAACGGCTCAGTCGCCGCCGAGAAAACGCTGGCATAGAACGGATGGGTGTGGACCACCAAGTTGATGTCCGAGCGCGCGCGAAAAATCTCCG
Organism: Xanthobacteraceae bacterium; assembly: GCA_035317145.1. Lineage (GTDB taxonomy): Bacteria > Pseudomonadota > Alphaproteobacteria > Rhizobiales > Xanthobacteraceae > BOG-931. Next base: position 6,334 of record DATHHM010000357.1, read on the forward strand.
AATGGATCCGCCACTCGGAATGCCGGCCGCCGCTGCCGGCGATTTGTTGGCCGTCCCAATCGACCAGAACGAAGTCCTCAGGTCCCAAAACTTCGCCGAGTCCGATCTGATTGCGTTTCATCCAAAAGCCGCGGCCGCTGCTTTCGCGCAAGGACAAGTGGCCGAGCGTCATGTCGCCGTGCCCCTCCATGTCGAGAATCCGACAGGCACGCCCCGCCTCGGTCAGGCGCTCGCGCGTTGCGGTATCCATGTCGGCCATCGGCAGACCTCTCGGACTTCTACGCCCAGCTTATCGATGCGGTACCACGGCGGTGGCTTCGATCTCGACCTTGGCCAAATCCTCCACCAATGCCACGACTTGCACCAGCGTCATGGTCGGGAAATGCTTGCCCATAACGGTGCGATACGCGTCGCCCAATTCGCGTAAGTGCGCGAGATAGTCTTTCTTGTCGATGACGAACCAGGTCAGGCGGGTGATGTGCTCAGGCTTGCCGCCGGCTTCGGCGACCAGCGCTACGATGTTGGCCAAGGCCTGGCGCGCTTGCCCGACAAAATCCGTGCTGTCGAATTTTTGCTGCGCATTCCAGCCGATCTGGCCGGCGAGGAACACCACGCGGCCTTCGGCGGCGATGCCGTTGGCAAAGCCCTTTGGCTTTTTCCAGCTTTGGGGATGCAGAAATTCGTGCGTGTCGCTCATCGCTCCGACCTCACTCATGACGCCCCCGGCCGCAGGCGGAAGCGCTGGATTTTTCCGGTCGGCGTCTTCGGCAGCGCATCGGCGAATTTCACCGAGCGCGGATATTTGAACGGCGCGATGGTCGCCTTGACGTGATCCTGCAGGCGCTTGGCCGTATCGACGCCGGCGATGACGCCCTCGGCGAGCACCACATGGGCCTCGACGATCTGGCCGCGGCCCTCGTCCGGCGCGCCGATCACCGCGCATTCCTTGACGTCGGGATGCGACAGCAGCGCCGCTTCGACCTCGGGCCCGGCGATGTTGTAGCCGGCCGAAATGATCATGTCGTCGTTGCGCGCGGCGAAATGGAAGTAGCCGTTCTCGTCCTGGGTGAACGCGTCGCCGGTCAGATTCCAGCCGTCGCGCACATACGCGCTCTGCCGCTTGTCGGCGAGGTAGCGGCAGCCGGTCGGGCCGCGCACCGCGAGCTTGCCGACCTCGCCGCGCGGCTTCTCCTTCATGTCGTCGTCGACGATCTTGGCCTCGTAGCCGGCGACCGGCTTGCCGGTGGTGGCCGGCGCCGCGTCGCCGAAGCGGTTGGAGATGAAGATGTGCAGCATCTCGGTCGAGCCGATGCCGTCGAGGATCGGCTTGCCGGTTTTTTGCACCCAATCGTTGAACACGGGCGCCGGCAAGGTCTCGCCGGCAGACACCGCGGCGCGCAGCGACGAAAGATTGGCGCCCTGATTCATTGCCGCCAGCATCGCGCGATAGGCGGTCGGCGCCGTGAACGAGATCGTTGCCTTATAGGTCTCGATAATCTCGATCATGTTGGCGGGCGAAGCGTTCTCCAGCAACGTCGCGGTGGCGCCGAAGCGCAGCGGAAAGATCGCGAGCCCGCCTAGGCCGAAGGTGAAGGCCAGCGGCGGCGAGCCGACGAAAATGTCGTCGGGCGTCACGCCGAGAACTTCCTTCGCATAGCCGTCGGCGATGATGAGCAGATCGCGATGGAAATGCATGGTCGCCTTGGGCTCGCCGGTGGTGCCCGAGGTGAAGCCGAGCAGCGCGACGTCGTCGCGCCCGGTCGGAACCGCGTCGAAGGTCACCGCCTTGCTCAGCGCGATGCGGTCGAGCTCGGCGTCGTGATTGGCGGTGCCGTCGAAGCCGATCACCTGCTTGAGGAATTTCGAGGTTTTTGCGCAGGTGGCGATCTCGTCCATCAGCCTTGTGTCGCACAGCGCCAGCGCCACCTCGGCCTTGTCGACGATTTTGCCCAGTTCGCCGGCGCGTAGCATCGGCATGGTGTTGACCACCACGGCGCCGGCTTTTGTGGCGGCAAGCCAGCACGCCACCATGGCCGGATTGTTGGCGGAGCGGACCAGGATGCGGTTGCCCGGCTTGATGCCGAAATCCTCGACCAGCGCGCGGGCCATACGGTTGGTCCAGTCCGACAGCTCCTTGTAGGTGCGGCGGCGGCCGTTGCCGATCAGCGCCACGTGGTCGCCAAAGCCGCCCGCCACCATGCGGTCGGTCAACTCGACGCCGATGTTGAGCCTCTCCGGATAATCGAAGCCGGCGAGCGGAATTTCCGGCCATTGCGGCGGTGGCGGAAGATTGTCGCGGGTGAAAGTGTCGGTATGGGCCGAGCGGCCGAGCGATGGCATGGTCATGCTCCCGAAAGCATTTGCCGTGCGATGATGACTTTCTGGACTTCGGACGCGCCTTCGTAGATGCGCAGCGCGCGGATTTCGCGATAGAGCCGCTCGACGATGTGGCCGTGGCGCACGCCGTCGCCGCCGTGCAGCTGCACCGCCTTGTCGATGACCCGTTGCGCGCGCTCGGTGGCGTAAAGTTTCGCCATCGCCGCTTCGCGGGTGACGCGTGCGGCGCCGTTATCCTTGGCCCAGGCGGCGCGATAGACCAGCAGTGCCGCCGCGTCGACGTCCAGCGCCATCTCGGCGAGCGATGCTTGCACCATCTGCAGATCGGCGAGCGGGCCGCCGAACAGTTTTCGGCTTTTCGCGCGCACGATGGATTCATCGAGCGCGCGGCGGGCGAAACCGAGCGCCGCGGCGCCGACGGTCGCGCGAAAAATATCGAGCGTCGCCATGGCGATCTTGAAACCTTCGCCCGGCGCGCCGATCATGGCGGAGGCCGGAACGGTGACGCGCTCGAATTTCAGCCGCGCCAGCGGGTGCGGCGCAATGACATCGATCCGCTCGGCGACGGCAAAGCCCGGCAATTTTCCGGGCAACAGAAAAGCGGAGAGGCCCTTGGCGCCGGGGCCTTCGCCAGTGCGCGCGAACACCACGTAGAGATCGGCAATGCCGCCGTTGGAGATCCAGGTTTTTTCGCCGTCGAGAACAAAACCGTCGCCATAGCGCTTTGCGGTCAGCGCGATGTTGGCGACATCGGAGCCGGATTGCTGCTCGGTCAGCGCGAAGGCGGCGATGGCGCCGCCGCGGCGCGTGCGTTTGAGCCAGTCGCGCTGCTTGGCATTGCCGAACAGGCTGATCGGGCCGGCGCCGAGGCCCTGCATGGCGAAGGCGAAATCGGCCAGCCCATCGTGCCGCGCCAGGGTTTCGCGGATGAGGCAGAGCGTGCGCACGTCGAGCGCTGCCGGCGCATCGGGATCCGGCGCGGTATGGGCGAGCCAACCGTCGCGGCCGAGTTTTTGTACCAGGTCGCGGCAGGCGGCATCGATATCGCTGTGATCCGCCGGGAGGTTCGCCGCACACCATTGCTCGAGGCTAGCGGCCAGCGCGCGATGGCGGTCGGTGAAGAACGGCCAGCTGAGAAAAGTCTTGTCCGCCACTAGTTGCCCTCGAACACCGGTTTTTGCTTGGCGACGAACGCCCGATAGGCGCGCTCGAAATCTTTGGTCTGCATGCAGATCGCCTGCGCCTGCGCCTCGGCCTCGATGGCCTGATCGAGGCTCATCGACCATTCGGCGACGAGCTGCGTCTTGGTGATGCCGTTTGCAAATGTAGGGCCCGACGCGATGTGGCGGCCGAGCGCTAACGCCTCTTGCTCCAGCGCATCGGCGGCGACAAGCTTATTGAAAAAGCCCCACGCTTCGCCTTCCTGCGCCGTCATG
>DATHHM010000358.1:0-9787 GCA_035317145.1 Xanthobacteraceae bacterium
CGTGCCGGCGAAAGGGTGCACGCGCGAGCCGGCAATGGACGTGACGTTGACGACGGAGCCCTTGGCGGCCGAGAGCTCGTCGAGCAGGCCGCGCGCCAGCATGATCGGCGCGAAAAAATTCACCTGAAAGATATGATGCCAGTCGTCGCGCGAGGTTTCGAGCGAACCGAGCCGCTTGCCGCCTTCAGCCTTGGGCGAGATCGCGGCATTGTTGACCAGCGCATGCAACTCGCCATTGAGGCGGCGCTTGGTTTCCGCGATTGCCGCTGCGGTGTTTTCGGGATCGGCCAGATCGACCTGAATGTGGTCCTCAGGCCCCGCCTCCCACGGACAATTTTCCGGAAACGGATGCCGCGAGCAGGTGATGACCCGCCAACCCGCCGCCGAGAAACGCTTGACGGTGGCATGGCCGATGCCACGGCTTGCCCCGGTCAGGAGCAGCGTGCGGCGCGGCTGATTGCTCGTGGTCATGGTCGCCATTTTACGCTCATGGATAGAGCCGCGTCTTGGTCCACGGCGCGTTTAAATCTGCGCGCGTAAACGCAATGCGATCGTGCAGGCGGAACTGCCGCTCCTGCCAGAACTCGATCTCGGTCGGCATGACACGGTAGCCCGACCAGAACGGCGGCCGCGGCACCGTGCCGACGGCGAATTTCGCAGTGCTGAGCGCGATCGCCTTCTCGAACGCCATGCGGCTTTCCAGCGCCGACGACTGCTTTGAGGCCCAGGCGCCGATCTGGGCCATGCGCGAGCGGGTGGCGAAATAGGCGTCGGCTTCTTCTTTCGACACCGGCGCGACGGCACCGCGGGCGCGCACCTGGCGCTGCAGCGTCTTCCAATAAAACGTCAGCGCCGCCTTTGGCGCTGCGGCAAGCTCGTAGCCCTTGATGCTGTCGACGTTGGTGTAGAACACGAAGCCGCGCGCATCGAAACCCTTCATCAGCACCATGCGCGCATTGGGCAGCCCGTCGGGGTCGACGGTGGCCAGCGCCATGGCGTCGGGATTGACCGGCTCGGCGCGCTTGGCCTCGGCGAACCAGGCCGCAAACAGCCGCACCGGCTCGTCGGCTTGGGTGAAGTCACCGCCTGTTAACCATGTCGGGTGTTCTATCGGCGCCGTATCGGACATTCCGTGGGGTACCCAGTGCTCGCGTGGGGCAATCGGGAAGCGAGCCGCCGGCCTCAATATAGTGGAGCCGGGGCGCTGCGCCTATGTTGGCGGTTGCGTTTTGCGGTCGTGCTCTGTGGGCTCGCCACCGGCGGCTGCACCTATCAGCTGCATTCGCTACTCTCCAAGGACGATGGCGACGGCGACCAGACCGGCTCCATCAGCCGGCCGGGCGAAGCCGCCGGCCGCATCGCCGATGCCGCGCCGTCCTCCGAGGCCGACCTCGCCTATGCGCGTGCCGCCGCTTCGGACGCGCTGGCGCGCAGCGGCAAGGACGCCAGCGTGCCGTGGCAGAATCCGAATACCGGTGCCGGCGGCAACATCACGCCGCTCGCCACCTCCTATAGCGAAGGCGGCGTGCCGTGCCGCGATTTCCTGGCGAGCTACGCCCACGGCGGCTCGGAGGATTGGCTCCAAGGCGCGGCCTGCCGCACCAGCCAGGGCAATTGGGAAGTCAAAAGCCTAAAACCCCTCAAGCGCTCCTGAAGCGGTTATCCTCGCCGGTGAACCGCGCCGATTCGGCGTCGCATTGCGAGACGGGCGCTTTCATCCCACATTAGGCCATCGGTGGGCGGCGGGGCCGGCCCGGAAAACCAGCGGAGTTGCTTGGGGATGCGTGATCCCTATGAGGTCTTGGGGCTCGACCGCAAAGCGAGCGCGACCGACATCAAGAGCGCCTATCGGCGGCTCGCAAAAAAGCTGCATCCCGACGCCAACAAGAACGATCCGAAGGCGGCGACGCGCTTTGCCGAATTGAACGCCGCGCACGAGATCCTCGAGGACGAGGACAAGCGCAAGGCGTTCGATCGCGGCGAGATCGACGCCGAGGGCAAGCCCCGCTTCCAGGGTTTTGGCGGCGGCGGCGGCGCCCACCCGGGTGCCGGCTTCGGCGGCGATCCCAATTTCGAAAGTTTCAGCTTCGGCCCGGAAGGTTTTACCCGCAACGCGCGGCGCGGGCGTGGCGGCGCTAGAACTGGTGGCGGTGGCGGGTTTGGCGGCTTCGAGGACGTTTTGCGGGAAGCGTTCGGCGGCGGCGCGCGCGGTGCCCGCGCGAATTTCGAGCCGGAGGATTTCGGTGTCGGCGCCGACGTTCAAGCCGAAATGTCGGTTTCGCTGACGGACGCGGCCACCGGCGCCACCCAGCGGCTGCACCTGCCGAACGGCAAGGACGTGGACGTCAAGATTCCGGTCGGCATCATGAACGGCCAGCACATCCGGCTCAAAGGCCAGGGCATGGCCGGGCAGGCCGGCCCGGGCGACCTGCTCATCACCGTCTCGCTCGCGCCACATCCGATCTTCACGCTGGACGGCGCCGACGTGCGGCTCGACTTGCCGATCACGCTCTATGAGGCGGCGCTAGGCGCCAAGGTGCGGGTGCCGACACTCGACAAGCCGGTCGAGATCACGGTGCCGCCATGGACCTCGAGCGGGCGCACCTTCCGCCTCAAGGGCAAGGGCTTTCCGGCCAAAGCGGGCCGCGGCGATCTGCTTGCCACCATCCGCATCGTGCTGCCGGAGAAGCGCGATGCCGAGCTCGACGAGCTGATGAAGCAGTGGCAGGGCGACAAGCCCTACGATCCGCGCAAGGATATGTAGGGCGAGGGTTAGCCGCCCTGCTGCGGTGGCGTGCGGGTGTCGATCTGATCGTAGGCGGCTTGCGCGATGTCGTGGAGCTTGTCGCGTTCCGCCGGGCCGCTGAGCACATAAGCGACGTTCTGATCGACCCAGTAATAGGCGGCGTTCTGGGTGCCCGTGGTGTAGCGCAGCGCCATCTCGCGGTCGCTGGTGCGGCCGCAATAGAGCGTGAAGCGCTCGCCCGAGGACCCTTCATACATGAAGAACGCTGTCGCTCCGTTCGGGCCGGGCAACAGCCGGCCGCCGACGAGTTTCAGTCCCATGCGTTCGAGCTCGGGCGCGCGCAGCGGCGAGCCGAGCCGCTTCGACAGCCACTCCACAAGGTGCGGGCGCTGATCGCCGGGCACTTCGACCGGATGACGGACTTCGACCACGTAGAGCCGGTAGGCTTCGAGCGCGTCGGCGGTGAAGCGATCGAGGTCGGACGGCGAGGCGGCCGCGGCGCCGCGCGCGAGCCAGCCGGCGGTGCCGCCGGCGATGAAAGCAACGACCACGGCGGCAACGGCAGCCGCCATCCAGCTGCGGCGGATGCGCGTCAGCCGCTCGACCTGGAGCCGCTTCGGCGGCACTTCGCTGGCGACCCCGCCGTAGCGCTTGCGAATAAGCTCGGCCTGGGCCCGCCAGGCGGCGACCCGGGCTGCGTCGTCGGCGTGCGCCGTAAGCCAGGCCTCGACCGCGCCGCGACGGTCGGCCGGCAGCTCGCCGTCGACATAAGCGTGCAGTTCGTCTTCGCTGATCATCTGGTCTGTCATCGTTCGCTCTCTTATTTCACGCGGCGCAGCGCCGGGCGCTCGCCGTCGAGATAGGCCTTGATCTGCATACGGGCGCGGGCGAGCCGCGACATCACTGTTCCGATCGGCACGCCTTGCACCTCGGCAACTTCGCGATAGGTAAGCCCCTCAAGCACGACGAGAAGCAGCGCCGCGCGTTGATCCTCGGCGAGGTCGTTGAGCGCGCGGGCGATATCGCGGCTGCCGGTGTCCGGACCGGTTATCGCCGCGTCGCTGTCCTTGATCGGGGTCAAGGTCGGACGGCGCGACAACGAACGCAACCGGTTGCGATTGAGATTGGTCAGGATCGTGTAAAGCCATGCCCGCACGTCTCCATCGTGAAACAGATGCTCGGAACGCAACGCCCGCACCAGCGTGTCCTGGACGATATCGTCCGCGGTCTCGCTGTCGCGGGTCAGCGCCCGGGCGTACCGCCGCAGCGCCGGAATCGCGGCCTCGACCCGCTGCCGGAATTCACTCAAAGACTGGCTCCGCGTCCAAAGCCGGAAACTTCAATCAAACCAACACCAATGCCCGCGCTGTATTCCGCCCGCGCCAATGCGGCTTTGCCGGACGCGCGCTTGCTGGCGCCCACGGGCCTATGCCATAGGAGGCCGGGTGGGGGAAGCTGCAACTGAGGTCAGGGAATGCCGGACAACTCGGGCCTCATGCGCGGCAAGCGCGGCCTGGTCATGGGGGTCGCCAACCACCGCTCGCTCGGCTGGGGCATCGCCAAGGCCTGCCGGAGCCATGGCGCCGAGCTGGCCTTTACCTATCAGGGCGAGGCGCTGAAGAAGCGCGTCGAGCCGTTGGCCCGGGAAGTCGGCGGCATCGTGGTCGGCGATTGCGACGTCACCGAGCCCGCCACCATCGATGCGGCCTTCGCCAAGCTGCAATCGGCCTGGGGCTCGATCGATTTCCTGGTGCACGCCATCGCGTTCTCCGACAAGGATCAGCTCGACGGCCGCTATGTCGACACCACGGCCGACAATTTCACCAAGACCATGCTGATCAGCTGCTATTCATTCACCGCGATCGCGCAACGCGCCGAGAAGATGATGCCGAACGGCGGCGCCATGCTGACGCTGACCTACTACGGCTCCGAGAAGTGGATGCCGCATTATAACGTGATGGGCGTCGCCAAATCGGCGCTGGAAGCGTCCGTGCGTTACCTCGCCGCCGACCTCGGCGTGAAGAACATCCGCGTCAACGCCATCTCGTCGGGGCCGATCAAGACGCTCGCCGCCTCCGGCATCGGCGACTTCCGCTATATCCTGACATGGAATGAGTACAACGCGCCGCTCCGCCGCAATGTCACCATCGAGGAAGTCGGCGAGGCCGGCGCCTACCTTCTCTCCGACATGTCGCGCGGCGTCACCGGCGAAGTGCACCACGTCGATGCCGGCTATCACGTGGTCGGCATGAAACATCCCGACGCGCCGGATATCGACGTCGGGCCAACAGAGAACAGAGGACGGACGACGGACGACAGATAACGCGGGATGGATTTTCCGTCCTCTGTCCTTCGTCGTCCTTCGTCCGGTTTGCAGTCATGCCGGTCCTTTATTTCATCCGACACGGCGAAACCGAATTCAACGTCGCGCAGCGCCTGCAGGGCCGTTCCGAGACCAGCCTGAACGCTCGCGGCCGGACGCAGGGCAGGGAATATGCCGGCGTGTTGCGCGATTTGTTCGAGCGTGACCGGCATCAGCCGTCCGATTACGCCTATGTGTCGAGTCCGCTGTTGCGCGCCCTGGAAACGATGGAGCTTCTGCGTTCCGAGCTCGGCCTCGATCCGAAGGCCTATGCGATCGACGACAGGCTTGCGGAAATCTCCTACGGCGAATGGGAGGGCTTTACGCTGGCCGAAGTCCAAGCGCGCGATCCAGGCGTGCTGCAACGGCGCGAGCGCGACAAGTGGGATTTCCGGCCGCCGGGAGGCGAGTCCTACCGCGAAGTCGCCAAGCGTGTCGCCGCCTGGTACGCGACGGTGACGCGCGATACCGTCGTTGCCGCGCACGGCGGCGTCGCGCGCGCGCTGATGGCGAATTTTCATATTCTGCCGGAAGAGGAAGCGACGCATGCCGACATTCCGCACGGCGTCGTGTACGTGTTCGACGGCGGCACGTTGGCGCGTTACAGCTAGATAAAACGAAAGCGGCCGAACTTCGGTCCGGCCGCTCAATCTTCCCCGCAAAAATGGAAACGGCCGGACTTGGGTCCAGCCGTTCCTCGAAGCACCGTGTCGGCGCCTCGCGAAAACCGAAGATGACGGCGCTGCCCCAATACGAGGCCCGCGCTCGCGTCATTTACTTCGTCTTCTTCTTGGCCTTTTTCTTCTTCGCCATTGTCAGCATCCTTGGTGTTTGTGTTGATCCGGCGGCAGGTTGAGTTCTAGCTATTCAGCGGCGTCTCGGTCCCCTGGGCCATCGCCCCCCTTGCCACCAATGACGATGCCACAGGACGGTTTTTCCCGCAATAGGGAAATCGCAAAAAACCTTTATTTTTCCGTGGCTTAACGGACGTTCAGGTTGCCATTAACCGGCGTTCAGCGAGATGAATGCGAAATGAACGGACAGTGGCAAGCGGCGTAGAAACTTGCTCACTTGATCGGCACGCATTCGCGCCCGCAAAAGATTGATGCAGATTTTCTCCCGATTGCGAATGCCGCGATGCAAAAAATCGGCACCGTGAGCGCGTCATGCTGCGGGCGCGAACGAATTTGACCCGATGATAAGCGCGGGCTACCAAACCCGGCACGCCCTTGTTCCAAGCCATTCAGCGTCGATCCGCGTCACCGGCGCACCAAGTCGTACAACGCAAAGCCGCACACGATGTCGTTCAATACGTTCGGCCATATGTTCCGGGTGACGACCTTCGGCGAGAGCCACGGGCCGGCGATCGGCTGCGTGGTCGACGGCTGCCCGCCGCGCATTGCGCTGACCGAGGCCGACATCCAGCCCTATCTCGATAAGCGGAGGCCCGGGCAATCGCGCTTCACCACCCAGCGCCAGGAGCCGGACGCGGTGAAAATCCTGTCGGGCGTGTTCATCGACGAAGCCAGCGGCCAACAGGTGACGACCGGAACGCCGATCGCACTCCTCATCGATAATGTCGATCAGCGTTCGAAGGATTATTCCGATATCAAGGACAAGTATCGCCCCGGTCACGCCGATTACACGTACGACGTCAAATACGGCCTGCGCGACTATCGCGGCGGCGGCCGACAATCGGCGCGCGAGACGGCGACGCGGGTCGCGGCCGGCGCCATCGCGCGTAAAATCGTGCCCGGAATGCAGGTGCGCGGCGCGCTGGTGCAGATGGGGCCGCACCGCATCGATCGCGCCAAGTGGGACTGGGCCGAAGTCGAGCGCAATGCGTTTTTCTGTCCCGATGCGGACAAGGCTGCGTTCTTTGCCGATTATCTCGACGGCGTGCGCAAAACCGGCTCGTCGGTCGGCGCGGTGATCGAAATCGTCGCCGACGGCGTGCCGGCGGGGCTCGGCGCGCCGATCTACGGCAAGCTCGACGGCGATCTGGCCGCGGCGCTGATGGGCATCAACGCGGTCAAGGGCGTCGAGATCGGCGCCGGCTTCGGCGCGGCCGAGCTGTCCGGCGAAGAGAATGGCGACGAAATGCGCATGGGCAACGACGGTAAGCCGATCTTCCTGTCCAACAATGCCGGCGGCATCCTCGGCGGCATTTCAACCGGGCAACCGGTGGTGGCGCGCTTTGCCGTCAAGCCGACGTCCTCGATCCTCACCCCGCGCCGCACCGTCGACCGTTACGGCCACGACACCGAAATCTCGACCAAAGGCCGCCACGATCCGTGCGTCGGCATCCGCGCCGTGCCGATCGGCGAGGCCATGGTGGCGTGCGTGGTCGCGGATCATTATCTACGTCAGCGCGGTCAGGCCGGCGACAATGTGAAATGGCCGTTTCCAAGTGGCCGGTGAGGAAGGCGCAAAGGTCGGCGCTGGGGGTAGCTGATGGCTGTCTGTGACTACTGCAACAAGAGCTTCAATTTGTTCGGTGTGTCCGAGAATGGCTACACGTATTGTTCCGGAAAATGCAAAGATCAGGCGCAGGCGCTGCTTAAGTCCCTCGATCGCTTCAATCCCCAAGAAATTGACGCCTACATCGAGCGGGTCCACAGTGGTCCCTGCAAACAGTGCGGGCAATCGAAACCGGTTGATTTTTATCAATCGTATCGAGTTTTTTCGGTGATTATCTTCACCCGGTGGACGACGCATAATCATTTCGTTTGCCGTCCCTGTGCGCGCAATGAGCAGCTGAAGTCGCTCGCCTATTCGGCGTTGCTCGGTTGGTGGGGCTTTCCTTTCGGCTTTATTTTGACGCCAATTCAAATCATCCGAAACGTTGTCGGGCTGGCCGACTCGTCTGACCGCAGTCATCCATCCGTGCGATTGCAAAATTTGCTTAAACTCAACTTGGCGCGACAAGTCGCAGCTGGGCCGCGGTAGAGAGAATAAACATGGACGACGCGCATCAACGGATTCAGGCTGCAGTTGCGGCATTCGCGCGCGGCGACATCCTTATCGTCGCCGACGACGACGATCGCGAGAACGAAGGCGATCTGTTCGTTGCGGCCAGCCTGTGCACGCCGGAAAAGATGGCCTTCATCATCCGCAACACGTCCGGCATCGTCTGCGCGCCGCTGGCGCCGGAGGAGGCGCGGCGGCTGCACCTCGATCCGATGGTGGCGCTCAACGACGCGCCGCTCGGCACCGCATTCACCGTCTCGGTCGACGTCCGCCACGGTCTCTCCACCGGCATATCCGCGGAAGAGCGCACCAACACCGTGCGCGCGCTCGCCAACGGCAATAGCGGGGCCGCGGATTTCGTGCGGCCCGGCCACGTTTTTCCGCTGGTGGCGAAGGAGGGCGGCGTGCTGATGCGGTCCGGTCACACCGAGGCGTGCGTCGACCTGTGCCGGCTCGCCGGATTAGCGCCGGTCGGTGTGCTTTCCGAACTGATGAACGACGACGGCACGGTGATGCGCGGCCCCGAACTGGCGGCTTTCGCCGAGAAGCACAAACTGCAGCGCATCTCAATCTCGGAGTTGATCTCCTACCGGCAGGCGCGCGACAAGCTGATCGAGCGCGCCGGCGAGTTTCCGGTGGAATCCGAGATCGGCACGCTGACCGGCTACGCTTTTCTCACGCCGTTCGACGCGGTCTATCACATGGCCTTCGTCCACGGCCAAATCGGCGACGGCAAGAACGTGCTGACGCGGCTGCATCGCGCCAACATCATTTCCGACGTGTTCGGCGGCGCCAAGCCGATTCACCGCACGCTGGCCCGCTTCAAGACCGAGGGCAGAGGCGTGCTGGTGTTGCTGCGCGACGGCACTGCGGGCGTGCCAGTCGTGTCGATACCGAAATCCGGCGACACAGCATCCGAGGAGGCGCGCACCAGGCAGTGGCGCGAGATCGGGCTAGGCGCGCAGATCCTCAAGGATCTCGGCGTCAATTCCATCAGGCTGCTGACCTCGTCGCGCCGTTTGACCTATGTCGGGTTGTCGGGCTTCGGAATCGAGATCGCCGGCACGGAGCCGATCGACGCATCGTGATCGCCGCGACACGGCGGCTGCAAGCAATGGAGGGCGAAGTGACAAGCATTGTTTCTCGAATTCGCATTGTTACGGCCATCGTTGCCGTCGGCCTGACGCTGTCGGCTTGCGGCTACAACACCATCCCGACGCTCGAGGAGCAGGCCAAGGCGCGCTGGGCCGACGTGCAGAACCAATATCAGCGCCGCTCCGATCTCATTCCCAATCTGGTGGCGACGGTGCAGGGCTATGCCGCGCAGGAAAAGAACGTGCTGACCGCCGTGGTCGAGGCGCGCGCCAAGGCGACCCAGATCAAGCTCGATGCTTCCGACCTGACCGATCCGGATAAGCTCAAGGCGTTCCAGGATGCGCAGAACCAGTTGACCGGCGTGCTCGGCCGCCTCTTGGCGGTGACGGAGAACTATCCGGACCTGAAATCCAACGCCAACTTCCTGGCGCTGCAGTCGCAACTCGAAGGCACCGAGAACCGCATCGCGGTGGCGCGCCGCGACTACATCGACGCGGTGCGCGCCTATAACACGGCGCTGCGCACGTTCCCGAGCGTGCTGTGGGCGAAGACGGCGTTCTCCGCCAACAAGCCGATGGCGGAATTCGCCGCGAATGAAGGCGCGCAAACGCCGC
>DATHHM010000359.1:0-11774 GCA_035317145.1 Xanthobacteraceae bacterium
CCGTCAGCCGCCTGATGATGGACGTAAAGCGCCGCCAGCGCGCCGTCCGCACCGGGGCGATCGTCGACGACGATGGGTTGGCCGAGCGCGGGACCGAGCTTGTCGGCGATGATGCGGCACAGCGTGTCGCTGGCGCTGCCGGGACCGAACGGATTGATGAAGGTGATCGGCCGCGACGGAAAATTGTCGGCGTAAAGTCTTGGGCCCGCCAGCACGGTGGCAATCGCGGCCACGGCGATCAGAAGCAGCTTTTTCATGCTTGATCCCTCCCGGATTTCCGCAAGCTATCTTTGTCGGCGGGTCGGTCTTGCAGCGCCGCGCGCCTTAAAGCCTACGCCGTCAGGATAGCAGATTTGGCGGACGATGCAGGTGCGTCATTCCGCCGTGACGGCCTCGTCCGGGAAACGTTCGCCGGTCTCGCCGGTCACCCGTTGGATCCCGCGCAGCGCCGGGAACAGCCGGTACCAGACAAGCGCGATCACAATCACCCCGACCCCGCCGATCAGCGCCGACGGCACCGCGCCGATCCAGGCTGCCAAGGCGCCGGCGCGGAATTCGCCGAGCGTGCCCGAGGAGCCCGAGAACATCGAGTTGACCGACATGACGCGGCCGAGCATGTCGTGGGATGTGCGCGTCTGCACCAACGACTGGCGGATCACCACGGAGATGGCGTCGGCCGCGCCGTAAACAATGAGGGCTGCGAACGACAGCGCAATCCAGGTCGACAGCGCAAAGACGGTCGAGGCGAGCCCGAAGATGCAGACCGTGCCCAGCATCAATAGACCGGCGCGGCGCTCGATGGCGTGCCGCGCCAGAAACACCGACATGCTGAGCGCGCCGACCGCCGGCGCCGAGCGCAACAGCCCGAGCCCCCACGGACCGGTGCCGAGAATATCGCGGGCATAGATCGGCAACAGCGCGGTGACGCCGCCCAAGAGCACGGCGAACAGATCGAGCGAGACGGCGCCGAGCAGGATCGGATTGTCGCGGATATAGGCAAAGCCCGCGAACAACGTCTTGACGCTGACAGGCTTTGTTTGCTCGGCGCGGTGCTTGCCCTGAACGAAGCTGATGAGAATACAAGCGGTGATGAAAATCACCGTGCAAAGCGCGTAGACCACCGCGGGCCCGAGCACATAGAGAAAGCCGCCGAGCGCCGGGCCGCAGATGATCGCGGTCTGCTGCGCCGTCGCCGACGCGGCAATGGCGCGCGGCAAGAGCGGGCGCCGCACGATGCCCGGCACGATCGCATGCAGCGTCGGCGCCTCGAAAGCGCGCGCGGTTCCGGTGATCAGGATCAGCGTCAGGATCGACGAGCGATCAAGCCAGCCCTGCAAGGTCCCGAGCGCGAACAAGGCGGCGCAGATCGCCTTGACCACCTGGCAGGTACCCGCAATGGCGCGGCGGTCGAAATGATCGGCGGTCTGGCCGATCACCAGCGCCAGCACGACGACGGGAAAGAATTGCATCAGGCCGACCAGGCCGAGGTCGAGCGGATCGTGGGTGAGATCGTAGAGCTGCCAGCCGACCGCGACCGCTTGCATCTGGTAGGCGCCGCTGGTCGAGGTGCGGGCGCACCAGAACAGCACGAACGAGCGATGGCGCAGCAACGACGGCTGCGGTGACAGCGAATCCATGGCTCTGCTTAACGTCGCGACACGCCGATGGCGAGTGGCGAAAAATGGCTGGCGTTATGCGCGGTTGACTATTCCGCTACCCCGCCAGCGCCGCCAAAATCCGTGCCCAGCTGCGGATGCCCTTGTGGAAACACTTCAGGTCGAATTTCTCGTTGGGCGAATGCACCCGGTCGTCGTCAAGCGCGAAGCCGACCATCAAGGTGTCCATGCCGAGCACGGTCTTGAAATCGCCGACGATGGGGATCGAGCCGCCGGCGCCGATGGTCACCGCCTTCTTGCCCCACTCCTCGGCGAGCGCGGTGCGTGCCTTGCCCAAGGCCGGATTATCGAACGCCACTTCGAACGCCGGATTGCAGCCGAAATTGCCGAACTCCACCGAACAATCGGCCGGCACGCGGGCGCGGACAAAATCGCGGAAGGCGTTGCGGATCTTTTCCGGGTCTTGGGCGCCGACCAGGCGGAACGAGACTTTTGCGCTGGCTTTGCCGGGGATCACGGTCTTGGCGCCCTCCCCGGTATAGCCGCCGATGATGCCGTTGACCTCTGCCGTCGGCCGCGTCGAGATTTGCTCGAGCAGGATGCGGCCCTTTTCGCCGGCCGGAATCTTCAAGCCGATCGGGCCGAGGAATTTTTCGGCAGTGAGGCCAAGGCCTTCGAGATCGGCCTTGATGTCGGGTGGCAGGTCATGGACGCCGTCGTAAAAGCCCGGGATGGTGACGCCGCCGTCGGCGTTGTGCATAGCCGAAAGAATGTCGGCGAGCACATGGATCGGATTGCGCGCCGCGCCGCCGAATAGGCCGGAATGCAGATCGCGGTCGGCGCAGGTCAGCCGGATCTCTTCGTAGACCAGGCCGCGTAGCGAGGTGGTGATCGAGGGCGTCGCTCCGTCCCACATGCCGGTGTCGCAAACCAGCGCCAGGTCGCGGCGCAACTCGGCGGCATTGTCGCGCACGAAGCCGAACAAATTTTTTGAGCCGCACTCCTCCTCGCCCTCGATCATCATCGTGATATCCAGCGGCAGCGCGCCGGTGACCGCCTTGAAAGCGCGGCACGCCTCGACGAAGGTCATGGCTTGGCCTTTGTCGTCGCAGGCGCCGCGCGCCACGATGATCTTGCGCCCCCCCTCGAGGGTCTCCATCCGCGGCTCGAACGGCGGCGTCTGCCACAGATCGAGTGGGTCGACCGGCTGCACGTCATAATGGCCGTAGAACAGCACCCGCGGCGCTTTGCCGTTGGATTTGCCGTTGCCGCTTTTGCCGATGACGACCGGGTGGCCCTGCGTCGGCCGCACGCTGGTCTCGAAGCCAAGCCCGCGCAGATCGGTCGCAACATATTCGGCCGCGGTGCGGCAGTGCGGCGCATAGGCCGGGTCGGTCGATATCGACTGGATGCGCAGTAGCGCGAACAGGCGGTCGAGGCTGGCATCCAGGTCGTGGTCGATGCGGTCGAGAACCTTGGGCAGAGCTTCGGATGCCGTCATGGGGTCACCTTCTCATTGTGCGCGGCAAAATACTTCGTTCGTAGTGCAAATTTACAGCGCAGGCTTTGTCATTGCCACGTCGGCTGCGCATTCTTTTTGTTGCCGCGCAGGAACACCGTTGCATCTTTGCAACGCTCGGCTACGCTTCGACATGCCCGGCGCGTCAAATGGCCTCCGCCCGGTGGTGCATACTTGTCACGCCCCGAGGAATGTACATTATGAACTAACCTTGCCGAAAGTGCGGGGAAGGCGTTGGGGCAATGGACGAACTCGTCGGATGGCTGGTCGCCGATCTCGGAGTAGATCGCGCTAGCCGCCGAAAAGGCGGTGGGGATCATTTTCGACTTCCTGGTCATGGAAGGATCATCAGACAAAGTGCGCCCGCTGTTGGCCCGGCTCGCTCGAGCCGAAGCCTTGCTGCGGCAAGCCGCCAGCGATAATGCCGGCGGTTTCGGTATGAGCGAAGTGATAGGCGCGTAGCGGGGCGCCGAGGGGGAGGCATCGATGGCGTATCCTATCACCGACATCCGGGGCATCGGGCCTGATACGGCCGCGATCCTCAAGTCGGAAGGGATTCGCACCACCATCGGGCTTTTGCGCTCGGCCAAAACGCCGAAACAGCGGTTGAAGCTTGCCGAAATGACCCGCACCAATTCCGAACGCATTCTCGGCTGGGTCACCACCGCCGACCGCATGCGGGTCAAAGGGGTGGGGTGGGAATATTCCGAGCTGTTACGCGCCGTCGGCGTCAAAACCGTCAACGAGCTCAAATTCCGCAACCCCGAGCACCTGGTCGATAAAATGCGCGAAGCCAATAAGCGCAATCTGGTGCGGCTGTTGCCGAAGAAGCAGACGGTGGAGCGCTGGATCGAGAGCGCCAAGAAGCTGCCGACCATCATCCGTTATTGATCGGCCCACCCATTGGCGTTTCCTGCCCTTTGGCGTTGCCGTCCGTGGCTTGACTCGCTTTGCGCGACCGCGCAAAGCCACGGCCATGCGAAACGCCGTAACGGCGCCAAGGACGGCTCAAGCGATGGCCAAGGAAACGGCCGCAAGTCGCGCTTCTCGCAAGCCTGCAGTGACCGATTTGGCGCCTGCAGCCAATGTGTTACGCAATCTTCTTGAGAAAAAACGCCCGCTGATCATGGGCGTTCTCAATGTCACCCCGGACTCGTTTTCCGACGGCGGCCGCTTTCTCGATCCGGCTGCCGCCATCGCCCAGGCGCAGCGCCTTGCTGCCGAAGGCGCCGACCTCCTCGATATTGGGGCGGAATCCTCGCGTCCTTATGGCAATGCGGTCGCGGTGCCGCTCGATGAAGAACGCGCTCGCCTTGCCCCCATCCTGCCGGCGGTAGTCAGGCTCGGCATTCCGGTCTCGATCGACACCATGAAGGCCGCCGTGGCGGCCTGGGCGCTTGAGACCGGCGCGACGATCGTCAACGACGTGTGGGGACTGCAACGCGACCCCGACATGGCGCGGGTCGTTGCCGGGCACGATGCGCCGGTCATCGTCATGCACAATCGCGATGCCGCCGATCCGAGGATCGACATTGTCGCCGACGTCACCGCGTTCTTCGAGCGCTCGCTCGCCATCGCCGCCCGCGCCGGCATTTCACGCGAGCGCATCGTACTCGATCCCGGCATCGGCTTCGGCAAGACGCCGGAGCAGAGCCTGACCTGCATCGCGAGGCTCGACGCCTGGCGCGGTTTTGGCCTGCCGCTCCTGGTCGGCGCCTCGCGCAAGCGCTTCATCCATTCCATCGTGCCGTCGGAGCCGGCGGAGCGGCTCGGCGGCTCGCTGGCCGCGCATCTTCTGGCGGTCGAGAACGGCGCCGCCATCATCCGTGTCCACGACGTGGCGCCGACGGTCCAGGCGCTGGCCGTTGCCGCGGCCATCAGGCGGGCGCGATGAGCGATTCTGTCTTCGTCAGCGGGCTGGCGCTGCACGCCTATCACGGCGTCATGCAGCACGAGGCCAAGGTCGGGCAGACATTTACGCTCGATCTGATGCTCGATATCGATCTGGCCGAAGCTTCGCGCACCGACAAGCTCCAGCACACCGTCTCTTATGACAAAGTGGTGCAGACCGCGACGGAAGCGTTCTGCTCCCGCCGCTACCGGCTCGTGGAAGCGGCCGCCGGCGCCGTCGCCGAGGCGGTGCTGGAGCGCTACCCCCAGGTGCGCCACATTCGCGTCACCGTGCACAAGCCGCACGCCCCGATCGCCGCCACCTTCGACGACGTCGGCGTCGTCATCGAGCGCGCGCGCCAAGATCGTGGCAGGGGCTAAAGCTTTGGCCGAAGCGTTCATCGCGCTGGGCGGCAATGTCGGCGACGTTCGCGCAATCTTCGATCAGGTGATAGCGATAATGTGCGATAGCGGCGGAGTGCGGGTCACGGCGCGATCGTCCGATTATCGGACACCGCCCTGGGGCGTTACCGACCAGCCGCCATTCATCAATGCCGTCATTGCGGTTTCGACCACGCTCGCACCCCACACGCTGTTAACTCGCGCCCAGGCTTGCGAACGCACCCTTGGCCGCGACCGCGCCAAAGAACAACACTGGGGACCGCGGACCGTCGATCTCGATCTCCTGGCTTATGACGATCTGATCCTCAACGACGCGACCCTGACGCTGCCCCACCCGCACTTGTTCGAGCGCGCCTTCGTTCTCGTGCCGCTTGCCGAGATCGCACCCGACCGCGTCATCGCCGGCATCCGAGTGAGCGACGCGCTCACGCGCGTCGATACGGCGGGCATCGAGAAGCTGCCGGGGCGCTAGACCGCGGCACGCCAATTGCACGGCTGGACTGGTTGGCCGGCGGTGCCCGGCGTGGCACTTTGCAACGATGACGGACCCGCAAAACCCGGACCCGGCCGCCGCTTTCCCCCCGGCAACGGAGGAAGCTTGGCGCGGGCTGGTCGACGCCGTGCTCAAGGGCGCGCCGTTCTCACGGCTCGAAAGCCGGACCCATGACGGCCTGACCATCGAACCGCTTTATCCGCGCGACGCCACGGGGACCGCGCTTGGCGGGCGGGCGCCCGGCGCGGCCTGGACCGTCATGCAACGCGTCGATCATCCCGACCCGGCGGCCGCCAACGCGCAGGCGCTCGACGATCTGGAAAACGGCGCCACCGGCCTGGTGCTGGTGTTCGCCGGCTCGGTGAGCGCCAACGGTTTTGGCCTCGATCCGTCGCCGGCGACGCTCAAGCGTGTGCTCGACGGCGTCGATCTCACTGCCGTGGCGGTCGATCTCAATCTTTCGCCGGCGACGCGGCACGTGGTCCGCGATTTCGCGGCGCTGGTCAAAAGCCGCGGCATTGCGCCGGCAAAGGTCGATCTGCGCGCCAGCATCAATCCGGTTGGCGGCTATGCGGCTTCCGGCCGCGGGCCGCGGACCTGGCAAGAGCTTGCGCCATCCTTTGCCGCGATGGTCGGCGAACTCGCCGGCGCCGGCTTCCGCGGCCCGTTCGCCGTCGCCGATGGCCGCATCATCCATAATGCGGGCGGCTCCGAAGCGCAGGAACTTGCGTTTGCGCTGGCCAGCGCGGTTGCCTACCTGCGCGCGCTGGAAGCGCACGGCATGGCGCTCACCGCCGCGCGCGACGCGATCTATTTCCGGCTGTCGGCGGACGCGGACCAGTTCTTGACCATGGCGAAATTCCGCGCCGCGCGGAAACTGTGGGCCCGCATCGAGCAAGCCTGCGGGCTGACGCCGAAGCCGGCCATGGTCACGGCTGAGACCGCTTGGCGCATGATGACGAAGCGCGATCCGTACGTGAATATGCTGCGCACCACGATCGCCGTCGCCGCCGCGGGCTTAAGCGGCGCCGATGCCATCACGGTGCTGCCGCACACCGCGCCGCTGGGTCTGCCCGACCCGTTCGCGCGCCGCATCGCGCGCAACACCCAGCTCGTCCTCTTGGAAGAATCGAACCTCGCCCGCGTCGGCGATCCGGCCGCCGGCTCCGGCGCGTTGGAAGCCATGACCCACGAGCTCTGCACCGCCGCATGGGCAGCCTTCCGCGAGATCGAGCAGCAAGGCGGAGTGTGGGCAGCACTGGAAGCCGGTCTCACTCAGCGCCATGCCGCGGCGGTGCGCGCCGAACGCGAACGCGCCGTCGCCCGTCGCACCGATATCCTCACCGGCACCAACGAATATCCAAACATCAACGAGGTTTTGCCCGCGGTTCTCGACGTGACGCCGGCGGCGCTGCCGAAGGACGAGGCGGCAGTCACCACAGCGGCACTACCGCGCATCCGGCTCGCCGAGCCGTTCGAACAGCTTCGCGACGCGTCGGACAAAATTTTGGCCCAAACCGGCGCGCGGCCGAAAGTTTTTCTGGCGACGCTCGGCAAGCCCGCCGACTTCAACGCCCGCGCCAACTTCGCCAAGAACTTTTTCGAGGCTGGCGGCATCGAAGCGGTCGGCGGCGGAGACGACCCCTCCCCGCTCGCCGCAGCCTTCAAAGCATCCGGCGCCGCACTCGCCTGCCTGTGCGGCTCGGACAAAACCTATGAGAGCGAGGCCGAAGCCGCTGCCGCCGCGCTCAAGGCAGCAGGAGCCCGACAGATTTATCTTGCCGGACAGCCGGGCAAGACCGAAACGACTTATCGTAATGCCGGCGTGCAAACCTTCATCCACGCCGGCTGCGATGCGCTGGCGACGCTGCAAGCGGCGTATCAGATTTTGGCCGGCTGAGGCTCGTCGTTGCGTGCGAGCCCCGCCTCGAACTTTTGCGGCCGGTTGACGAGCGCGACCAGCGCGTAGCTGATGATCAGCAGCAGAAACCACGACCCGAGCTTGCCCAGCGATACCGCAGACCAACCCACCATCTGGTGCGGGTAGAGCCAAGTCCTGGTCAGGGTGCCGAGATTTTCCGCGATCCAGATGAACAGCGCCACCAGGAACAGGCCGAGCAACAGCGGCATACGGCGATAGTGATGATGGATGCGGTAATAGATCCAGGTGCGGCCGAACAACAGCGCCGCCGCGGCAAACAGAATAATCCGCAGATCGCTGGTGTAGTGGTGCGCGAAGAAGTTGGCGTAGATCGCCAGTCCCAGGAGATCGACCGACCACAGCGGCGGATGATGGGTGAAGCGGAAATCGAACAGCCGCCAGGCGCGCGCGATATAGCTGCCGATCGAGGCATACATGAAGCCGGAGAACAGCGGCACGCCGGCGACATGGAAAATGCTCGGCTCCGGATAGATCCAGGAGCCGACGTCGGTCTTGAACACTTCCATGATGGTGCCGACCACGTGATAAATGAGAATGACCTTGGCCTCGTCGAAGGTCTCGAGCTTGAACGCCAGCATGGCGGCCTGGATGGCGAGCGCCATGAGGAACATGAAATCGTAGCGCGCCAGAAACGCGCCGCGCGGATACCACAGCGAGGTGCCGACGATCAGCGCCACCATGGCGCCGCCGAACAAACAGGCCCACGCTTGCTTCACGCCGAAGCGGATGAACTCGTAGATAAACGAGGTTACCGGACGCTGCGCCGCCCAGCGGCCGAGCCGGGCCTCACCATCAACGAACCGGGCGAGCGGCGCCCATTGGGCCGCGGCGCTGGTGATTGGGCGGATCGGTTTGGGATCGTGCAAGCGGCGGGACCGGGCGCGGGGTTGCGCCCAGCATGGTGATAACCATGGCTGCAGTGCGGCCGGACAACAGCTATCCAGTCGCAATTTGTTGCAGTGCGTGATAGATTTGATCGAATACCGCCGGGCGACCGAAGGATCGGATGGATCGATGAGCCAGATCCCGGATTTTGCGAAGATCGATTTCGCCGATACGCCGGCCGCGACTGCGGCGTCGGCTGCGCCTTGGCTGACGCCGGAAGGTATTTCGGTAAAGAGCAGATACGAGGCCGCCGACCTCGCCGGTATTCCCGACCTCGACGGCTATCCCGGGATCGCGCCATTCCTGCGCGGCCCCTACCCGACCATGTACGTCACCCAGCCATGGACCATCCGGCAATATGCCGGCTTCTCGACGGCTGAGGATTCCAACGCCTTCTACCGCCGCAATCTCGCCGGCGGCCAAAAAGGCCTCTCGATCGCTTTCGATCTCGCCACCCACCGCGGCTATGACAGCGATCATCCGCGCGTCTCCGGCGACGTCGGCATGGCGGGCGTGGCGATCGATTCGATCTACGACATGCGCACGCTGTTCGCCGGCATTCCGCTCGACCAGATGTCGGTGTCGATGACCATGAACGGCGCCGTGCTGCCGGTGCTGGCGCTCTACATCGTCGCCGCCGAGGAGCAAGGCGTGCCGCTGGAAAAACTCGCCGGCACCATCCAGAACGACATCCTCAAAGAATTTATGGTGCGCAACACCTATATCTATCCGCCAAAGCCGTCGTTGCGCATCATCTCCGACATCTTCTCCTACACCTCGGCGCATATGCCGAAATTCAATTCCATTTCCATTTCCGGCTATCACATGCAGGAAGCCGGCGCGACTGCCGACCTCGAACTCGCCTATACGCTCGCCGACGGCGTCGAATATGTGCGCGCCGGCTTGGCCGCCAACCTCGCCATCGATCGCTTCGCGCCGCGGCTGTCGTTCTTCTTCGGCATCGGCATGAATTATTTCATGGAGGTGGCGAAGCTTCGCGCCGCGCGCCTGCTCTGGGCCAAGCTGATGCAGCCGTTCAACCCGCAGGACGAGCGCTCGCTGTCGCTGCGCACCCATTGCCAAACCTCCGGCTGGTCGCTCGCCGCGCAAGACGTTTTCAACAATGTGGCGCGCACGGCCATCGAGGCCATGGCGGCGACCCAGGGCGCCACCCAATCGCTGCACACCAATGCGCTCGACGAGGCGCTGGCGCTGCCGACGGATTTTTCCGCCCGCATCGCCCGCAACACCCAAATCGTGCTGCAGCGGGAAAGCGGCACCCCGCGGGTGATCGATCCGTGGGGCGGCTCGTTCTATGTTGAGCGGCTCACCCACGATCTCGCCAAGGCGGCGCTCGGCCATATCGAGGAAGCCGAGTCGCTCGGCGGTATGACCCGCGCCATCGAGGCCGGCCTGCCGAAGCTGCGCATCGAGGAAGCCGCGGCGCGCACGCAGGCGCGCATCGATGCCGGCGCGCAGGCGGTGATCGGCGTCAACAAATACCGGCCGCAGAACGAGGCGCCGCTCGACGTTCTCAAAGTCGACAATGCCGCCGTGCGGCAATTGCAGGTCGACAAGCTCACAAGGCTCAAGCGCGAGCGCGATCCCAAGGCAGTCGCCGAGGCGCTGGCGACGCTCACGCGCAATGCCGCAGGCGGCAACGGCAATCTGTTGGCGCTCGCCATCGACGCCGCGCGCGCCAAGGCCACGGTCGGCGAGATATCGCTGGCGCTCGAAGAAGTGTTCGGTCGTCACCGGGCGGAGATCAAAGCCATCTCTGGCGTCTACAGGCGGGAGGTCGGCATGACGGATGCCGTCGAACGGGTGCTGAAACTCGTCGGCCAATTCGAGGACGACGAAGGCCGCCGCCCGCGCATCCTGGTCGCCAAGATCGGCCAGGACGGCCACGACCGCGGCCAGAAGGTGATCGCCACCGCCTTTGCCGACCTCGGCTTCGACGTCGACATCGGCGCGCTGTTCGCAACCCCTGCCGAAGCCGCGCGTCAGGCGGTCGAGAACGACGTGCACGTTCTCGGTGTCTCCTCGCTCGCCGCCGCGCATTTGACGCTGGTGCCGGAGCTGAAAGGCGAGCTGACCAAACAAGGCCGCGGCGACATCATGATCGTGGTCGGCGGCGTCGTGCCACCGCAGGATTATGAGGCGTTGAAGAAAGCCGGCGCCGAAGCGATCTTCCCGCCCGGCACGGTGATCGCGGAAGCCGCGGAGGATTTGTTGAAGTCGCTGAACAAGCGGCTTGGGCACTCGAAGGCCGCGGCGGAATAAAGCCTCCTGCCCCGCGATAGCGGGGAAGGGGGACCATGCGAAGCATGGTGGAAGGGGCGCGGGACTCCCCGAGGTCTCGGCGATTTAAGGCGATAACGGCGGCGAAGTTCATTGCTTTGCTTTGGCAACGAAGCTCCGAGTCACGCGCCCCCTCCACCACCCTTCGGGTGGTCCCCCTCCCCCGCTATCGCGGGGGCGGATAAATGCTCATCCCGCGAACGTTCCCCAATTCTTCGCCAAATTCTCCGCCCCGCGCAGCGACAGCGCGAAGATGGTGTAGGTTGGGTTCGGCGCGCCGCTCGTGGGGAAGATGCCGGGCCCGGCGACCCAGAGATTGGGGATCTCGTGGGTGGCGCCGTAGCTGTCGGTCACCGAGTCGTTGGCGTTGTGGCCCATGATGGTGCCGCCCATGAGATGGATGGTCGGCATCGCGCCCTTGTTCGACCAGACTTCCTTGGCGCCGGTCGCCTTGGCGATTTCCAACCCCTTGTCGAAATTAGCGTTGAACAGCGCCACCGCATCGTCGTTGAAGCTGTGGGTGATCTTGCCGAGCGGCATGCCGAACTCGTCCTTGTCGCTCGCAAGCTCCACGCGGTTGTCGATCACCGGCATTTCCTCGGCGAAGGCGTTGAGCCGGGTGTAGCCGCGCGCCGCGCGCTTCATGAAGGCGGCGAGCTCCGCTCCGAACAGATCGACCCGCGCATTGGCGACGCCGCCGAGCGCGCTATAGCGCTGCGCCGAGCC
>DATHHM010000360.1:0-20775 GCA_035317145.1 Xanthobacteraceae bacterium
GCCGCCAACGTGACCGCCGCCAGCAACGGTATCGCGATTGCGACCGCGGCGCGGTGGACGGGTTTCGACAAGGTGCGCGCGATTGCTTTCACGAATGCTTCTCCTCGGGCTTGAGGCTCTTGACGAGATAACCGGTCACCGACCGGCGGCGGTCGAGCCATTGCCGCGCCACGGCTTGCACGGCATCTGCAGTAACGGCGCGGATGTGGTCTGGCCAGGCCTGGACCATGTCGACGGTTTCGCCGCAGACGATCGCCGCGCCGTACCAGCGCGCCAAGGTCGCCTGATTGTCCTGGGCATAGACCGCTTCGGCGATCAGCCGGTTCTTGGCGCTGTCGAGCTCGTCCGAGGTGACGCCATGCTCGACGACCTCGGCCAGCACGGCATCGATGCCGTCCTCGACCTGGCGCAAGGTCACGCCCGGCTTCGGCACGCCGTAGACGCCGAGCTTGGCGTAGTCGAGCGCGGTGCTGGCATAGGAGGCGCCGGCATTGAGCGCGATGCCCTGGTCGACGACCAGCGTGCGATAGAGCCGGCTATCGGAGCCGGAGCCGAGCACAGTGGTGAGCACGTCGAGTGCCTCGCTCTCGCCGGGCTTGGCCGTGGCATCCGACGGCACCAGATAGTTGCGCGTGACGCTCGGCTGCTCGACGCGGGAATCGGCCAGCGTGACGGTGCGCGGCGCTTCCTGCACCGGCTCCATGGGATGCTGGCGCGGATTGTTTTCGGCGCGTGGCGCGATCTTGCCGTAGGTCGCCTCGGCGTCGGCCTTGACCTGTTCGGCGCTGACGTCGCCGGCGACGATCACCACCGCATTGTTCGGCGTATAGAAACGCCGGTAGAACGCGAGCGCATCGTCGCGGCTGAGCTTTTCGATCTCCTGGCGCCAGCCGATTGCCGGCCGGCCGTAGGGATGATTGAGATAGAGCGCAGCATCCATCTGCTCGCCGAGCCGGCCCGCCGGATTGTTGGCGACCCGCATGTTCTGCTCTTCGAGCACGACGTTGAGCTCAGGTTTCACCACCTCGTCGGTGAGCACGAGGCCGGTGATGCGGTCGGCTTCGAGCGCCATCATCTCCTTGAGGTGCTCGCGCGGCACGCGCTGGAAGAAGCCGGTATAGTCGGAGGGGGTGAAGGCGTTCTCCTGGCCGCCGATCTCGGCGACGGCCTGCGAGAACGTGCCGCCGGGATTCTTCTCGGTGCCCTTGAACATCAGATGTGCGAGGAAATGCGCCAGGCCGGATTTGCCCGGCGTCTCGTCGGCCGCGCCGACCTTGTACCAGATCATGTGAGTGACGACCGGCGCGCGATGATCGGGGATCACCACGACTTCAAGGCCGTTGTCGAGCTTGAAATCGGTGACTGTTGGCGCGGCGTGCGCAGGCGCGACGCGCGCAAGCGTGGCGAGCGCCAGGATAAACATTGGCAGTTTTGACAAGAGCATAACCTCTCCGCGGGTTAGTTCGAGAGCGCGCCCCGCAAGATATCCTGCGTTGCAGGTACGGTTTCCGATTCAGTCGGAATCCACTTCGAGCCGAAGATCACTCCGTGCCCGATCGATCGTCGTTAGCGAAGCATGACTTTGTCGGAACACCAGCTACGACAGCCTTGCTGCCATCCTCGGATCGGGTCCGGGGACATGCTGTTCCGGATCATGCCCTAGCGCGCCGGCTCCACCCGCTCGCCGAGCGATTTCACCTTGTAGTTCGCCGGCGCTTCGCCGACGCCATAGGGCTGATCGGGCGACGGTGTGAGATAGCCGGGCGGCGGATCGGTGAGCGTTCCCCGCGACGGCTCGCCGGTGAAGGTCGTGTATTCGGTCTTCTTCGCGAATATGCCGCTGAACAGGCTTTTCTTGGCACCTGTGTCGCGCGGATCGGACATCTGCGAATTGGCGCTGGCGCTGCTGTCGATCGGCGTATTGACCCGCGGCGCGCCGGCTGGCTCGAGCTCGTTCGGCCGCAGCGGCCGGCTGGAATCGGCGACGTAGTCCGGATGCGGCGCGACCTTCTTTTCCTCAGCCTTGGCTTTGGCGCGGCGGATCATGTCCTGATCCTTCGGCCAATTCGGCGCCGGCGGCGCGGTCGAAGCTTCCGGCGGCGGCAGATCGCGGGTCGGCGGCACGACCAGCGGCGAGCGCTCGTTGTAGTCGATGCCCGAATAGGTGCCGTTCGGGTCGCGCAAGCCGAACGTCTCCATGATCTTGCCCATCACCGAGGGGCCGTCGTCGCCGTCGCCGGCGCGGGCGGCGGAATTGGTGCACAGGAAAAGACCGGCCAAGCCGACGCCGAGCGCGGCGTGCACCAGCATGGTGCGGCCAACCTTGCGGTCGCGAATTCGGATCTGTGGCATAACCCTCACCCCGAGAAACCGGAGCGCCTTGCTCCGGACGGCAGCCTAAAAGACCGCGCCGACCCCGTTAGGCTTTGTTTTAAATACGGGATCAGGGCGCTTTTGCGGCACTGCCACCCCACACCGATTCATACAATAGGCCCACCACCCCCGCAACAATGGCGATATCGGCCAAGTTGAAGACATACCAGCGGAAGCTCCAGGTAGCGAAATCGAGGTGGAGCAGCACGAAATCCAGCACTCCCGGCCAATGCAGCCGGTCGATGGCGTTGCCCAGCGCCCCGCCGATGATCAGCCCGAGTGCTGCGGCGGTGAGTCGCGTCGAGGCCCGGGACAGCCATGCCCAAAGAAACGCCACCGCCGCCACTTTGAAGGCCAGCAGCGCCCACTGGCCGACCGGCCCCTGCTGGGGGAACAGGCCGTAGCTGATGCCGGTGTTCCAGGTCAGGACCAGGTCGGCAAACGGCGTCACCGGCACGACACCGCGGTTGGCGAGATCGAAGGCGTCGAGGAGCCAAAATTTCGCGGCTTGGTCGAGGGCACAGGCGATCAGGGCAATGACCAGCCCGAACGCGCTCCGCGATCCCCAGATATAGCTGCGGTCCGCGTGCCCTCGTACTGCGTCCGCCACGAGGCCCCCCTACTCCGCCGCCTTGCGCATATCTTCCCATTCGCGCAACGCCTGGGCGTCGCGCGGCGTGACGTCGGGATATTTCGGATCGGCGCCGACCGCAGGCGAGATTTTCCACGAGCGGGCGCATTTCGTGCCCTCGGCGCGGTGCGGCTCCACCGCAACGCCACGCACGTCGTCGAGCCGGAAGGCCGTTGCCGGGCCCTCGCCCTCGACCAAGGTCGCCGCCGAGGTGATGCACAGTTCGGCAAGATCGGCACCGACCGCGACGCCGAACAAGTCCGGATCGGCGACGTAGATAATGGGCGCCGCTTCGAGCGAGGACCCGATGCGTTTTGCCGCGCGCTCGAGCTCGAGCGCGCCGGTGACGACGCGGCGGACGTTGCGCAGCTTGCGCCATCGCTCGGCCAGAACGTCGTCGCGCCAGGATTGCGGCACGGTCATAAAATCTTCCAGATGCACCGACTGCGCCGCCGGATCGCGCGCCAGCCAGGCTTCCTCGGCGGTGAAGCAGAGCATCGGCGCCAACCAACTCACCGTGGCGCGGAACAGATGATCGAGCACGGTAAGGCAGGCCTTGCGCGTGACCGAAGTGTAGGGATCGCAATAGAGCGCGTCCTTTCGGACATCGAAATAGAACGCCGACAGATCGGAAGTCATAAAGGCGTTGAGCGCGGCGAAGATGCGTTTGTAGTCGAACTCGGCGTAAGCCGAGCGGATAAGCGGATCAAGCTCAGCGAGCCGATGCAGCATCAGGCGCTCGAGCTCCGGCATGTTTTCGTAAGCGATTTTATCGACAACCTCGAAATGCGCCAGATTGCCCAGCATCCAGCGCAGCGTGTTGCGCAGCTTGCGATAGGTCTCGACGGTGGTTTTGAGGATTTCCGGGCCGATGCGCAGATCGTCGGCATAATCGGCGGCGCACACCCACATGCGCAAAATGTCGGCGCCGGAATGCTTGATCACGTCCTGCGGCGCGGTGACGTTGCCGAGCGACTTCGACATTTTGTAGCCGGCCTCGTCGAGCACAAAACCGTGGGTGAGCACGACGTCGAACGGCGCACGGCCGCGCGTGCCGCAGCTTTCCAAGAGCGAGGACTGAAACCAGCCGCGATGCTGGTCGGAACCTTCCAGATACATCACCGTCTCGGGCCCGCCGTCGGCCTTGCGCTTGATATGGGCGAGCGTCGGAAAAACTTTCGGGTCTTCGAGGACGAAAGCGTGGGTCGAGCCGGAATCGAACCAGACGTCGAGAATGTCGTCGACCTTCTGCCAAGCCTCGTTGGCGCGCGAGCCGAGGAAGCGCTCGCGGGCGCCTTGCGCATACCAGGCGTCGGCGCCTTCCTTCTCGAACGCCTGAGCGACGCGCGCGTTGATCGCCTCATCGAGCAGGATTTCCGCCGAGCCGTCGCCCTTCTCGCGCACGAACACCGTGATCGGCACGCCCCAGGCGCGCTGGCGCGAGATCACCCAATCGGGCCGGCTCTCGATCATGCCGTTGATGCGATTCTCGCCCTGGGCCGGCACCCAGCGCGTGACTTTGATGGCTTCGAGCGCGCGATGGCGCAGCGTGTCGCCGCGCATCTCGCCAAGTTCGGAAGCTATATACGCCTGAAGATCGGTTGATGGCGCGATAGGCTTATCCATCGCGATGAACCACTGCGGTGTGTTGCGGAAAATGACGGGCTTCTTCGAGCGCCACGAATGCGGATACTGATGCTTGAGCCGACTGCGCGCGATCAGCATGCCGTTGTCGGTCAAAACTTTGAGCACCGCCTCGTTGGCATCACCCTTCTCGCCCTTATCGGTGAGCACGCGTTTGCCGGTGAAGCCAGGCGCCTGCTCAGTGAAACGGCCGTCAGCATCGACGGTATAAGGGATAGTGGTGTTGATACCGCGCGCCGTAAGCTTCGCCGCGTTCGCGGTCCAGACATCGAAGTCTTCGCGGCCGTGCCCGGGGGCCGTGTGAACAAATCCTGTGCCGGTATCCGCAGTGACGTGATCTCCAGCAAGAATTGGCACACGGAAACCGTATCCGCTAATCGCACTGCGGAATGGATGATCGCACTCTAGTTCAGCTAGATCGTCTGCATCGATGGCTTGCTTTCGCTCGTATGCAAGCACGCGCGCCTGTTTCATCACGTCGAAAGCAAGCGGATCAGCAAGGATGAGATAATCACCAGCTTTTGCCCAATTCCCTGCGGGCGCGTCTTTGACCCAATAAATTCCATATGAAATTTTTGGATTAAAGGTGATCGCGCGATTGCCCGGCAGCGTCCACGGTGTAGTAGTCCAAATAACTACTGACAAATTACCGGGTAACATTGGTCGCGCTTTAGGCTTTCCCTTGTTGGGGTCGAAATCTTTGAAGGGAAAGCCCTTAACAGGAAACTTCACCCAAACCGTATCGCTCGTATAATCCTCATACTCGACCTCGGCCTCCGCCAGCGCAGTCTTCTCCACCACCGACCACATCACCGGCTTCGAGCCGCGATAGAGCGTGCCGTTGGCCGCGAATTTCATCAGCTCGCGGGCGATCTGCGCCTCGGCGGCGAAATCCATCGTCGTGTAGGAATGCGCCCAGTCGCCGACCACGCCGAGGCGCTCGAACTCCTCGCGCTGCACCTTGATCCAGTACTCGGCGAATTGCCGGCATTCTTTCCGAAAAGCCACCAGAGCCGCAGCGTCGGAAAAGTCCGGCTTCGGCTTGCCCTTGGCGCGGTAGTTCTCCTCCTCGATCTTCCATTCGATCGGCAGCCCGTGGCAGTCCCAGCCCGGCACGTAGTTGGAATCGAAGCCGAGCATCTGCTGGCTCTTCGTCACCACGTCTTTCAGAATCTTGTTGAGCGCGTGCCCGATATGGATGTTGCCGTTGGCGTAAGGCGGCCCGTCGTGGAGGATGAAGCGCGGCCGGCCCTTGCCGGCGGCGCGCAGCCGGCCGTACAGGCCGATGCTGTTCCAGCGCTCAAGGATCGCCGGCTCCTTCTGCGGCAAGCCGGCGCGCATCGGGAAGTCGGTCTTGGGCAGAAACAGCGTTTCCGAGTAATCGCGCGCTTTTGCCGGCGTGTCGCTCATGAGGCGCCTTCTAACAAGCCGATTGCACTGCGGAAAGGCGCAAAAGCATCGGACGGGGAACCGGCGGCTCGGACTTCGCGTTACCTCGACAGGCCATTGGGCAGGCCGGTGCAGGGGCGACGGAGGGTTTTGTGGACTATATCCGCGCCAAGCGCGAAGTTCGTCACGCGCTGGTCATCAGCGACCCGAAGCCGGTGGAAAACGTCACCAACGTCTGGCTGTCGGCCGGCCAGGCGGCGAATATCGGCATTTTCCTGATCTTATTTGGCGCCTTCCTTTATATCGGCCGCGCCATCCTGCTGCCGATCCTGGCCGCCTCCATCGTCGCCTTGACGCTGGCGCCGCTAGTCAAGGCGGCCAAGCGGCACGGCATTTCGCCGTGGCTCACCAGTCTGGTCATTGTCGTGCTCGGCCTCGGCGCACTGGGCCTGGCCGCGACCATGCTCGCGGGCCCGGTGAGCGAATGGATCGGGCGGGCGCCGGAGATCGGCGCCACCATCAAGGACAGACTGGCAGTGCTCGAGCGGCCGATTGCCGCGCTGCACGAATTGCAGACCACGCTGTTCGGCACCAATAACGGCGCCGTCGATGTCAATACGCCGACATCGAGCTTCGTGCTGCCGGTGGTCGCCTTCGTCACGCCGGCGGCCGGCGAGTTCTTGCTGTTCTTCGGCACGCTGTTGTTCTTTTTGGTCGGCCAGATGGAGCTGCGCACCTCGCTGGTCTCGCTGTTCGGCAACCGCGACACCAAGCTGCGGTTTTTGAAGATCATGCGCGACATCGAGCGCAACCTCGCCGGCTATTTGACCGTGGTGACGATCATCAACGCCGCGTTGGGAACGATCGTCGCGGTCGGCACCTGGCTGATCGGCTATCCTAATCCGGTGATCTTCGGCATCCTGGCGGCATTGCTGAACTACGTGCCCTACGTCGGGCCCGGCGTCATGGTGATCGTGCTGTTCGGCGTCGGCCTGGTCAGCTTTCCTTCCATCGCTCACGCCGCCATTGCGCCGATCGGGTTCATTGTTCTCACCACCATGGAAGGACACTTGGTCACGCCGACCATCGTCGGCCGCCGCCTGACACTTAATCCGCTGCTCGTTCTTCTGGCGCTGGCGTTCTGGACCTGGATGTGGGGCCCGTTCGGCGCCTTCCTCGCCGTGCCGCTGTCGATCGTCGGCCTGGTCGTGTTCAACCATATGTTTCCGACCGAAGAGGTCAAATTGCCCGATTAATGGGCGCTTATCGGCCGTTGATTGAGATCAATGGAACTTCTTGGAACCTGGACTATTATCTGGGCAACTGGGCCAATCCAACGCACGGAGAATTCGCATGAACACCGCCGCAACGGCATCGCAAAACGTTCGCGATGCGGCCAAGGACGCGCGCGAGGGCTTGCGCGACGTCAAGAATGCAGCGAACGAGGCTTCCGGCGACATCCAGGCCGATCTGCAGGCGCTGCGCGACGATTTCGCGCGGCTCGCCGATCAGGTCGGCGCCATCCTCGGTACCAAGGGCAGCGCGGCGTGGCAGCGGGCCCGCTCCAGCGTCGATGACATCGTGGCCGGCGCGCAAGACACCGGCCGCGAAGCGGTCGGCGCCATGCGCGAAGTGTCCGACAATTTCGTCGACGCCATCGATGAATCGATCAAGACGCGCCCCTATACGACGCTGGCGATCGTGGCCGGTCTCGGATTTTTGTTCGGCGCGACTTGGCGCCGCTAAATTCGCCAAGGAATTGAGCGAGCCGGGACCGCCATGTTCAAAAGCCTGATGCGCGACATGGTGCTCGCGGTTCAAACGCGAACCGGGATCACCACATCGATCATCGTTTGGTTCGCGATCGTCGCGCTGGCGGCGTTGACCGCCTTCGTATTTCTTTGCGTTGCCGCTTATGACGGGCTGGCACTGCACATGGCCAGCGTCTATGCCGGCCTGGTGATGGCCGCAATCTTTGTGGTGATCGCCATAATCGGCATGGTCATCTGTCTCTCGGCGCGGCGGCGGGCGCGGGAACGCGCGATCTTGGCACGCGCCGCGCGGGCGCATGCACCGTCGTGGCTGCTCGATCCGAAAATCCTCGCCACAGCCGTCCAAATCGGCCGCTCGCTCGGCTGGCAACGCGCCATCCCGTTGGCGCTGGTCGGCTTCATGGCGGCGCAATGGGCGCGCGAGCATCGCGCACGCGGGCAGGACGGCGCCGAATAGATCGCTTCGAGGCGAAAAGCGGCCACATTCCTCACCAGCAAATGCATCGATTGGCCATGACCACTGCCGCCGTGTCTCGGCGCCGCTCAAGCATTCAGCCGGCACGCCCCGCAGCCGAAACCGACACCAGGAAAATCTTCGGATGTGATCAATTCTATACAGTATGAATCTTTGCGAAAACTTGGAACGTAAAGACAACACGACGGGTTATTACAGACAAACAATCAGATTTATTGGAGATTTCAATGAAGAATACCATGAGAAATACTTTGCTGGTGACGGTTGCCGCCACCGCGCTCATCGCCGGGGCCGGCTTGGCCTCTGCGCAGGGCACCGGCGAAAACCGTGAAGCGCCGGGCGCAACCACACAACAGCCGAAAGCCCCGGGCGGCAAGATGGACCAGCAACCGAACGGTGCGCCGCAGAAGTCGCCGGCGCCCAATGCGCAGGCGCCCATGAAGCCGGCACCGACCGCACAGGCACCCGCAAAGGAGACTCCGGCGCCAACCGCGCAGGCACCGATGAAAGAGAAGCCGGCTGAGACCGCCCAGGCGCCAGCCGCTGCCAAGCCCCAGGCCGCCGAACACGGCGGTAACGCGCAAACTTCGGAGCCGCCGAACTCTCGCATGGCCCCGAGCACGGCGAGAGACGAGACCAAGTCCGGCCCGCCGGCTGCGCTGTCGACCGAACAACACGCGAAGATTCGCGACACGTTGCGGATCGAAAAGTCCGAGCGCCTGGCCAGCGTGCCTTTCTCAACCAAGGTCGGCGAAGCTATTCCAGGAACGGTGCATCTTTACGTCTTGCCCGTTTCGATCATGGAATATGCCCCGCAATATCGCGGCTATGAATACATCCTGGTCGGCGATGAGATCCTCATCGTGGATCCCCGCACGTTGAGAATCGTTGCGGTGATTGCAGCTTAAGTCGGAGCGGACATCATCTTTGCCAAACAATGAGGGCGGGCACGTTCCGCCCTCATTGAATTTGAATCAACTGGGTCCGCTGCCCCGACCGTCCTTCCTGATCTCCGGCTTGGCGCACAAGACGACGGTCGCAAGTATTTTTAGATTTTCCAGTTTTCCGTTAGTGACCTAGTTCGCCATTTCGACTCACACCGTCACTCAGGCGCCGCAACAGGAGATAGACCTTGCCGATCAGACTCGTACTCACCGTCCCCGTGTTGCTTGTCTCAATTTGTTTTGGAGGCGCCGTCCTTGCTGCATCGACTCACGAGGTTTGTCGCAGCGGTTCGATGAACGCGACCCAATATAGCTCTGGTTCCGGCACGGCTAGCGGAGAACCTTTCCGGCCCGACGGCCTCACTGCGGCACACAGAAAGCTGCCGTTCGGAACGCGGATGAAGGTCACGAACCCTCGTACGGGCGCTACGACAATTGTAAAAATCAATGATCGCGGCCCGTTTACTCGCGGTCGTGACATAGATTTATCCAGGGGAGCCGCGCGTGCGATCGGCCTCACGAGCGTTGGAACGGTGTGCACGGAAATTCTATGACACTACCCGGCGGCGTTTGTTTCGCCGCTCTAGATCAAATCCGTCGTAACGGGCGGGCTAACAAGCGGGACATCCGACCGGTCCACTTTCTTGTTTTTCTTACCCGCCTTTTTCATCGCCTTCTTTAGCTTCTTCATCTTCTTGTCGATCTTTGGCTTTTTCGTTTTGCCCATATTACGCATCCCTTCGGATAGAGAAACCGCGCCCTGACTAAATGGGTGGAAACTTATCGCCCGAGCGCGCCAATGCCTCGCGGGCCAAGCGGCTGTCATCCTGCATCTGCGCAATCAGCGCGCCGGCCGAATCGAACATCCGCTCCTCGCGGATCCAATCGATGAAGGCGACGTCGATGTTTTGACCGTAGAGATCGCCGGCAAAATCGAACAAAAAAACCTCGAGCAGCACGGCGCCGGTGTCGAACATCGGCCGCCGGCCGAAGCTTGCCACGCCGCTGTACCGGCGCCCGCCGGCGGCGACGCGCACCGCATAGATGCCGTGGCGCAGCCCGCAAGCCGCGTCGAGCTTGAGATTGACGGTGGGAAAGCCGAGCTCACGGCCGCGCTTGTCGCCGTGGATCACTTCGCCGGACACGAACCACGGATAGCCGAGGAATTCGGCGGCCCGGTCGACCTGCCCGGCGGCAAGCGCATCGCGGATCGGGCCGGACGACACCGGGCGCCCCTGGTCTTCGAATCGCGGCACCACGTCGACGGCGAAGCCGTATTTCTTGCCCTGCGCTTTGAGGAAATCCGGCGAGCCAGCCCGGTTCATGCCGAAGTGGAAGTTGAAGCCGATCACGGCGCCGGAGACGGCAAAGCGCTCGACCAGGATGCGCTCGACGAAGCTTTCTGCCGAAAGACCGGCCAGCGCCGCGTCGAAGGTGAGCACGATCGCGCCGTCGAGCCCGGTCGAGGCCAGCAGCCGCAATTTGACGGCCTCGTCAGTCAGCCGGAACAGCGGCTCGCCGGGGTTGAAGTAGGCGCGCGGATGCGGCTCGAACGTCAGCGCCGCCGCCGGCCGGCCGAGCGCCCGGGCCTGCTCCAGCGCCGCGCCGATCACGGCGCGGTGGCCACGGTGCACGCCGTCGAAATTGCCGATGGCGACAACGGCGCCACGCAGGGCGTCATCGGGCGCGCTGTCGCGCACGACGAGGAAATTTTTCGTCGGCATCGGGCTTCAACGGTTAAGAAAGTCTCTACCGACCTAGGTGCCGCGCCGGCCACGCCGGAGTCAAGCCGCACCGCCGGCGGCGGTTCGGGACCCATTTCCCCGCAAATTGACGACAATTAACCCGATATTCAAACCCGATAGGTAGCTTTTCCGCCATCCGGCAGGGATGCTTCTTGCAAGCTTCCTTGGGAGACCGCCCTGCCTTGCTGTGATGTGCCGACCCCGGTCGGGTCCCGCGCTTGTGCGCCAGGAGCAGAGCGATGGCTCTCGATCCGTCAATGCCGGTGCTGGTGGTCGACGACTACAGCACCATGGTTCGCATCATCCGCAATCTGTTGGGCCAGCTCGGCTTTGCCGACGTTGATGATGCCCGCGACGGCGAGAGCGCGCTTGTCAAGATGCACACCAGGCGCTACGGCCTGGTGATCTCCGATTGGAACATGGAGCCGATGACCGGCTACGACCTGCTGCGCCAGGTGCGCGCCGATCCGGGCCTGGGCGAAATCCCGTTCATCATGGTGACGGCGGAATCCAAGACCGAGAACGTCATCGCGGCAAAGAAGGCCGGCGTGAACAATTACATCGTCAAGCC
The DNA here is from genome assembly GCA_035317145.1 of Xanthobacteraceae bacterium. GTDB lineage: Bacteria > Pseudomonadota > Alphaproteobacteria > Rhizobiales > Xanthobacteraceae > BOG-931. The sequence continues at coordinate 11,545 of DATHHM010000360.1, forward strand.
GTTCAACGCCCAGACGCTCAAGGCCAAGATCGAGGCGGTGTTCGCCGAGAAGGTCGAGCACTCCTCGCCCAATAGCTAGCCGGCGCTACCACTTCAGCCCGCGCGTCACGGCGATCGGCGTAACGCCGCCGGCGGCGAAGATGCCGTTGAGCGCCTCGATCTCCGGCGTGTGGCGGCCGCCGTATTCTTCGGCGTGAATCCCCGACGTCACGAACACGCTGTCGATCCCGAACGCTGCCGCGCCCTTCAAATCCGTGCGCACCGAATCGCCGATCGCCAGCACGCGCTTGCGCGCCACCGCGGCGCCGCCGCGCGCTGTTGCAGCCGCGGCCAACGCGGCTTGATAGATCGGCGCGTGCGGCTTGCCGCAATAGAGCACTTCGCCGCCGAGCGCCACGTAGGCGTCGGCGAGCGCGCCGGCGCAATAGACCAGCGCGTCGCCGCGCTCGACCATGATGTCGGGATTGGCGCAGACCATGAACAGCGACCGCGCCCGCATCGCCGCCAGCATGTCGCGGTAGGTCTCCGGCGTCTCGATGGTGTCGTCGAACAGGCCCGAGCACACCACGTAATCGGCGGTGTCGAGCGGCGCGAAAGTGAGATCGAGGCCGGCGAAGATCGGCACGTCGCGTTGCGGCCCGAGATGAAACACGCGCTGGCCGCGGCGGCCCTCGACGATGCCGCGGGTGGTGTCGCCGGAGCTGGTGATCGCGTCATAGGCCTGCCGCGGCACCGCCAGCCGGTCGAGAATGCGCGCCACCGAATCACCCGGCCGCGGCGCATTGGTGATCAGGATCGCGGTGCCGCCGCGCTTGCGGAAGCGCAGCAATGCGTCGCAGGCCGGCGCAAAGGCCGTCACGCCGTTATGGATGACGCCCCAGACGTCGCACAGCAGCACGTCGTAGTTTTGCGCCAGCGGCTCAAAATGTTCGATGAAGTCGGGCAAATGATTCGCAAGCCTCGGCGCCCCGGGCGGGCGCGCGAGGTGATTAGATCATTCGCGCGCGATCATCAATCGGGGAACTCGGCGGCGCGGGCATGAGCCGCGAGCAGTGCCGCAAGCCGCGCCGGATCGCCCCGCGCCATGCCGCATTCGGTGCCGATGCCGTCGACGCGGACGTGGCGGCGCGCCGCGGCGAGCCGCGCCTTGTCGCCCTCGGCGTCGTTGTGGTGGATGAGGCCGAGATAGAGCGCGGTGCCCGGGCGCAATTTCAGCTTCTCGAGCGGCGCGAAATAGGCGTCATCGGTGCGGCCTTTCGGCACCGGCAGGTGGAAGAACTCGATGCCCCGCTTCACCCGCGCCACGATGCCGTTGACGATCTCGACCATGATGCCGGCATCCTTCGGCTGCACCATGTGCTCGTCGGCGGGGCTGCCGTAGCACAGGTGATAACCGAGCTCGATCTTGCTCGGCACCGCGTCGCCGATCTGGCCGAGCACGTCGATGGTCTCTTTGCGGAAATCGACCGGGCCCGGCTCGTAATAGCCTTCCCAGGCCAGCACCTCCTGGCAGACGTCCCACTGCACGGCGATGCGGTCGTTGGGCAGCACCGCCGCGATGGCATGGACCTCGCCGACGAAATGCTGGGTCAGCGCCGGCAGCAATTTCGGCCGGTCGGCCGGCACCATATTGTTGTAGGTCGGCGCGATCGGGGTCGGGATGCTGATCTGGAATTTGACGTTTCCCGGAATGACGCCGGCCTTTTGCAGCTGGTCGAACACGCCGAACGACTGAATGGCCATGTCGGCATAGCCGGTCTTAAAACCCTTGCGGTCGGGCGTCATGCCGGGCTTGATGCGCAGCCGCGGGATTTCGCGAATAACCTTGCCGTCCCACTGCACGAACTTGAGCGGCGGCACATCGCTCGCCAATTCGATTGCCGGATTTTCCGCAAGCACATCTTGCAGGAAACGAATCCAACTCTTGCGGATGCCGGTCTCGCCGTCGGGCAGGCGCGCGACGTGGCCACCGACCGCGCCGGCGAGCGTCCGGAACACGGTTTCGGAATCCGGCAACGGAATGCTGCCGACGAAATGCACGACTGGAGATTTGGTTTGCTCGGCGTTCATGATGTCGGCCTCCCCGGCCGGGCCCGTGCTTTGGCAAAATCATAACCGCACGCGGCGCCGCTGTAACCCCGCGAGTTGATCGCAATCACCGCGGCCTGTATGGGATTTGACCTGCCCCCAAAACCCAAGGCCGTGCAATGCCGACAAGTTTCCGCCAGATCATCGACAAAGCCGTCAAGGACAAGCGGTTCCTGGTCGTGCCCGGCGCCCATGACGCGCTCAGCGCCCGGCTGATCCAGAAGATTGGCTTCGAGACCTATTTCATCGGCGGCTTTCCCGCGGTCGGCGCCCGTTACGGCGTGCCCGACGTCGGGCTGATGGGCTTTGGCGAAATCTCCGCCGCGGTGCGCGATATCATGTCAGCCTGCGACCTGCCGGTGTTCGTCGACGGCGACGACGGTTATGGCGACGTCAAGAACGTCGTGCATACGGTGCAGACCTACGAGCGCATGGGGGTAAGCGCCATCCTGATCGAGGACCAGCAATGGCCGAAGCGCTGCGGCCACATGGTCGGCAAGAAGGTGGTGCCCATCGAGCTTGCCGAAGCCAAGATCAAGGCGGCCGCTTCCGAGCGCATCAATCCGGAAACCTGGATCCTCGGCCGCACCGACGCGCGCGCGGTCTATGACCTCGACGAAGCCATGCGCCGCGCCGAGCGCTATATCCGCGCCGGCGCCGACGGCATTTTCATCGAGGCGCCGCGCAGCATTGCGGAACTGGAGAAGATCGGCAAAGCCTTCGACGTGCCGCAAATCTGCAATCCGCTGATGGGCGGCCACACCCCGATCCTGTCGATGGAGGAATTGGGCCAGCTCGGATTCAACTGCGCCGTGCTCGGGCTGGACACCATCATGCACGCCGCCAAGGCGATCGAAGCGGTGCTCGTCGACATGAAGTCGGGCAAATTCGCCCACCGCAACGACGGCATGGATTTCGAGGACTACAAGAAGCTCGTCGGCTACGACAAATGGGAAAGCATCGATGAGCGGTTTGCGCCGAAGCAGTGATGCTTTGAACGACGTAGAGCGTTTGATTAGACCAGCGCCGGCTCGCGTTTAGCGTCCTTCGCCGGCGCCGGATCGCGCAAATTCAGAATCCGCCGCGCGTTGTCGTAGAATAATTTCTGCTTGTCGGCATCCGACAGCTTGATGTCCTCGATCAGCTTCAGGCATGGCGCCGGATCCCAGCACGGATAATCGGTGCCGTACATGACGTGGTCGATGCCGTAATAGTCGATGGCGAATGCGATGCCGGCGGAGTGCGGCGACACGGTGTCGGTGTACATGCGTTTCATGTAGTCCTGCACCGGCTTCGGCAGTTTCGCGGCTTTCGAGTTCTTGTCCATGCGGCCGGCCTGGTAGGGCAGCGAGCCGCCGGTATGCGACATCACGATTTTCAGCTGCGGATGCCGCTCCATCATACCGGAGAGGATCATGCGCATGGCGGCGACGGAAACTTCGATGACCCGGCCGAGGCTCAGATGCAGCGCGCCGTCATAGCCGTCGAGCATGTCCTGGAAGATCACGTCGGTCGGATGCAGGAACAGCGGCAGGCCGAGCTTTTCGACATGGGCATAGAACGGCTCCAGCCGCTCGGCATCGATGCGCGCGTCACCGCCGACGCTGCCGGGCAGATTGACGCCCATAAGCCCCAAACGATTGACCGCGTCGTCGACCACCTCGATGGCGACGCGGGTATCCTGCAGCGGCACCGCGGCGCTGGCCCACAGCCGGCCGGGATATTTCTTCTGCGCGCCGGCCATCTCCTCGTTCCACATGATGGCGTAGTCGCGGCCTTCGTCGAGCGGCATGTCGGAGAACGACACCGAGAACGGGCCGATCGAGCAGACCACGTCGACCTGGTGGCCGAGGCTCGCCATGTATTCGAACTGCTTGTCGAGATCGAACCATTCGGCCCAGCTGTTGAGATGCTGGCCAGAGTCGGCGCGGCGCCGATAGTCGTAGCCGCCGCGCGCATTGACCCGCGCGTTGGGGAAATCCTTGCGCTTGCACAACTTGTCGAAAACCGAGCGGGGCCACCAATGGAAATGCGAGTCGATGATGTGCACGGGGCGCTCCTGGCGACGGCTGAAGAACATTGCGATTCTAGTGAGCGGGGCGTTCCGGGTCAACGCGACTGGGCTCACGATTTCGGACTGATTTACCCGTCGCGCGCGTTGTTGACGATCTGGCAAACCGATTCAGCGAACACGAATTTTTGCCTTGGTCCAAGCAAGTGCGGAACAGTCTCGCGCCACCACGCCGCGGCGTTGGGCGCCGCGCTTTCGAGAATGCTCACCGCCGCGGCCGCATCGACGACGTAGCCGGTGTGCCGTTCCGACCGGCCTATAAACCACCACCATATAGCAACGAGGCGTTTGCGCGGCGCCGACAACACGCCAAAGCCGTAAACCGTCCGCCGCCCTGAATGGCCCCAAGCCAGCGGCAATTCTAGTCCGACCCATTTCTCACGCACCCACAGCGGCGCTTCGCCCGGCGGCACGCTGACGATGCGGATATATGACGGTCCGGGCTTCAATGGGTCGGATCCTATTCGCCAATGACAACTCGCTTGCAACCCGAACTATCTGTCAAATTCGCTCCCGAGATGCCATGGAAAAAACCGGCGACGCCGCACAATCCAGCGAACGCGGTGAATGGACGATTGCGCTGGCCACAAGCCCACCTGTCGCATGGCCATGGGCATCCAATTCTGCAATGATTTCACCGCCGTCCGGCCGCAGAGCGGTTCGAAGTGGGAGGAAAGCGATGAAGCGATTTTTCGGTGCGCATTTGACGTCGGGCCTGACGGGTCTTGCAGTGCTCCTGTGCGCCGCCTCGCTTGCGCCGGCGCACGCCGCCGAAAAGCTTCGTGTCGCCAAGGTGGTGCCGTTTGCCTGGTCGTTCACACCGCTCGACATCGGCATCGCGGCCGGCATCTTTGCCAAGCACGGCCTCGACATCGAGGCTTCCGCCTCGGCCGGCGACGCCAAGCTGCAGCAACTTCTGACCTCGGGCTCGATCGACATCGGCATCGGCTCGGGCCCCGGCATGGCCTTCATCGTCAAGGGCGTGCCGGCGAAGGCCGTTGCCGCCATGTTCGGCGCGCCGCAAAACATGGCGGTGATGGTCGGCTACGATTCCGACATCAAGACGGTTGCGGATCTCAAGGGCAAGAAGCTCGGCTGCACCACGGTCGGCTCGCTGACCGACTGGATCGGCGCCCGCATCAACCAGAAGGAAGGCTGGGGCTCCGCCGGCATCACCACGGTGCCGATCGGCGGCATGCCGCCGGCGCGCGCCGCGATCAAGACCCATCAGATCGACGGCTATATCGGGGCGCTGGAAACCGGCTACGCGCTCGAGGAAGCCAAGGAATGGCGCGTCATCACCGCAGCGACCCCGTTCGTCGACCAATTCATCACCCACGTGATCTTCGCCACCAACGACGAGATCGAAAAGCATCCGGAGACGGTGAAGGCTTTTCTCGACGGCTGGTTCGAGACCATCGCCTATATGAAAACCCACAAGGCGGAATCGGTGGCGATCTCGGCAAAAGTCCTCAATCTCAGCGAGGCCGTGATCAGCCGCGTCTATGACGAGCAGATCGGCGCCTTCAATACCGACGGCACTTTCGATCCGAAGGCGGTCGCGGTGCTCAAGAAATCCTACATCGAGATGGGACTGCTCAAGGAAACGCCCGACGACAAGGAGATGTTCACGACGCAGTTCGTGCCGGTGAAGGTCAGCCAGCAATAAATTTCAAGGCCGCGTGCTGCCGGTGCGCGCGAGCTGCGCCAAACCGGCGCCGCGCGGCGCTGAGGCATCGCGTTTGGCCTGATCGGCGGCATCGGTCTTGGTTGCATCCGCGCCTTGCAAGGCTTCGGCGCGCACCGGGCGCGGCGGCGAGAACAAAAAGCCTTGGCCGAAGCGGACGTCGTAATCCAACAAATCGACCACGGCGCCTTCGGCCTCGATGCGCTCGGCGATCAGATCGATGCCGAAGCGGCCTAGCAGATCGGACAGATCGGCCGGGTGGATGTCGGTCGAGGCGGCGCCGACCCGGTTGAGCAAGAGCGCCGCCGGCGCCTTGATGAAGCGGAAGCCGCGCTCGTTGAGCTCGCGCGGCTCGACGCGCAGGTCGGTGAGATTATCCATGGAGAATCGGAAGCCGCGCTCGGCGAGCGCGGCGAGACTCTCGTGCTCGATCGGCCCCATGCCGCGCACGGCTTCCTGGGTGAATTCGAATACCAGCGCCGGCGCGATGGCGCGGTTGGCCTCGGCGAATTCCAGAAACCGCGGAAAACCTGAATCGGTCAGCGTCGCCGACGACAGATTGCAGAACAGGCCGATGTCGCGGTTTTTCAACAAGAGCCGCCGCACCACCTGCACGCAGCGCAGCAGCGAAAGATTATCGAGCTTCGGCATCAGCCCGCCGGCTTCGGCGAATTTCAGGAAATCGCCGGCCACGACCAGATCGCCGTTGTCGGCCTTCAAGCGCGACAGCGCCTCGTAGTAGCGCACCTTGCGCTGCGGCAAGGTCACGATGGGTTGCAGGTAGAGTTCGATCTTGCTGCCTTCGATGGCGCTGTTGATCGCGGCGACGACGCCGTCCCGATCCAAGCCGGCGAAGGCCGCGATCATGCCGGCGATCGGCGCAGCCGGCGCCGCGGCCGGATCGGGCATCGGCATGGCGGCAGTCGCGTGAGTAGCCGCAATGGGGGCTGCGGGCGCAATGCGCTGCTTGCCGCTCAATCCCGCCAGCACCGCCTCGTGCGCCGCCACCGAGTCGGCGAGATGCTTGATCAAGGTCGACAGTTCCTCGATCTCGACCGCGAGCGGCTGCGCCGATGCCAGCGCCTTGTCGAGCACCGAATCGACCTTGGTTTCCACGGTGCCGAGTTGGCGGCCGAACTCGGCGAGTTGGCGCGCGAGGTCGGCCGAGCTGCGCGAGATCGAGGCGATCTGGTCGCTGACTTCGGCGCGGTCGCGGGAGCGGGCGGCGACCGCGTTATAGACCGCAAGCGCCGTGAGGACGCCGAGCCCGACCAAAAACGATTCGGCGCCGGTCAGCCCGAAGCGCAGATAGACCACAAAGCCGATCGAGCCGGCGATGAGCACCATGCAGACGGCGATGAAGATGGCGCTGATACGCACCATATGCCGAACCCCACTATGCCTCGCGCCGAACGGTGCAGCCCCGGGGCGCACGCGCTAGCCCCGCCCCAATGATTCGCATTCGGGCAGTAGCAGTGTCCACAAGCGCCGCGGCGCCGCAAGTCCGCTTGCCGCCATGGCTAAGCTTTTGGTGTGCTTTTATAACGGCAGGCAAGAACTGCAGGAAAGCACGGCGGCGGACGCCGCCTTTGGAACCGGCGCGAAAGCTCATGTCGGCAATGCCGCAAAGGCCTGAAATGACGCCTGCGCCCCGGCTGGCGTTCGGGACAGGCTTCATCGAGTGGATCGAGGCGGCGCCGCGGGCGGCGTTCGCCGCGTTCCTCGCTTTGCATGTCGTGGTCTGGACCGCGCTGCCGACGCTGCTCTACGCCAACCTGCCGCTCGACCTGATCGAGGCGCTGACCTACGGCCGCGAGTGGCAGCTCGGCTACGACAAGCTGCCGCCGCTGCCGTGGTGGTTGGTTGAGATCATGCACCGGGTGTTCGGCGCCGACGCCGCCTATTACGCGCTGGCGCAAGCGGCGGTGATCATCGCCTTCATCGCGGTGTGGGCGACGGCGCGGCCGCTCATTGGAGCGACCGGCGCGCTCCTTGCCGTGCTGATCATCGACGGCATGCATTACTTTCAGTACACCGCGGTGAAGTTCAATCACGACGTGATCCAGCTGCCGTTCTGGGCGCTGGCCGGTTACGCTTTCCACTCAGCGCTCAAGCGCGGCCGCACCGGCCATTGGCTCCTGCTCGGTTTCGCCTTCGGCAGCGCGCTGTGGGCGAAATATTTCGTCGTCGTGTTGGCGGCGCCTTACGCGCTGTTTCTCATATTCGATCGCGACGCGCGCCGCGCTTTGGCGACGCCCGGGCCATGGCTCACGCTCATCGTCGCGCTGGTCATCGCCGCACCCCACATCGTCTGGCTGTTCCAGACCGATTTTCTGCCGCTGGCCTATGCCGAGCACCGTGCCTCTGATGTGCGCGGCTGGTACGACCATGTCCTGCATCCGGCGGTGTTTGTCGGCAGCCAGATTTTTTTCCTACTGCCGTCGTTTTTCATTGTCGCACCGCTGCTGTGGTCGGCTCCCCTCCCCCTTGTGGGGAGGGGTTGGGGCTGGGGGTCGCGAGGCGACGCACGCGCGTCCACGCTTGCGACCGCGCCTCCCGGCCCCCCACCCTACCCTCCCCCACAAGGGGGGAGGGAATTTGCTGCCGACGCATTCGACCGCCGCATCGTGACGCTGCTCGCGTTCGGACCCGGCCTCGCCATGATCGCGCTGATTGCCGTCAGCGGCCGCGGCACATTTGCCATGTGGGGCTATCCGCTGTGGCTTTTTGTCGGGCTTTGGATCGTGCTGACGCTGCGCGCCACGCTCGACCGCGCGCGCGTAGCCCACGCGGTCGCGCACTGGTGCGCGGTGTTCGCCATCTTCGCCATCGTCTTCCTGGTCAATTACTCGGTGCTGCCGCTCCTCGATCACCGCTATCGCGCGGTGTTCTATCCGGGCAACACGCTGGCGGCGACGCTGACGCAGCGCTTCCGCGACGCCACCGGAACGAAACTGCGTTATGTCGTCGGCGCGATGTGGGACGGCGGCAATCTCGCGCACTATTCGCCGGACCAGCCCGAAGTTTTGATCGACGGCCTGCCGCGCCGCGCGCCGTGGATCGATCTTGCCGATCTGCGTAAGTATGGGGCGATCGTGGTGTGGAGCGGCGGCGACACCGCGCACCTGCCGACGCAATTCGCCGCCGTCGCCGGCAATGCCGAGGTCGGCGCACCGTTCGACCTGCCGATGCGCCGCGGCGGCGGCGCACTCCATGTCGGTTGGGCGATCCTAAAACCGCAGTGAATGATCAGTCGGCCGGGCGGGCCGGAATCTCGGTCTGCTTCGGCAAGACTTCGAGCGGCGGCGGATCTTCGCCGAACACCACCTTCAGCATCTCCTCGCTCGGTCGATACTGGTCGGTGACGATCTGCGGGCAGCGCCGG
>DATHHM010000361.1:0-2576 GCA_035317145.1 Xanthobacteraceae bacterium
ATTTGCGGAATTCCTGGTTGAGGCGGACCGGTTCGTAGAGCACCCGCTTCTCCTGGTCGTCGTAGCGAACCTCGACGAAGCCGGTGAGCGGAAAATCCTTGCGCAGCGGATGACCCTCGAAACCGTAATCGGTCAGGATGCGCCGCATGTCGGGGTGGCCGGCGAACACGATGCCGTAGAGATCGTAGGTCTCGCGCTCGAACCAGTCGGCGCCGGCAAACACGTCGATGATCGAGGGCACCGGCGTCGTCTCGTCGGTTTCGGCCTTGACGCGGACGCGGACATTCAGCTTCGGCGACAACAGGTGATAGACCACGTCGAAACGCCGCTCGCGGCCCGGCCAGTCGACCGCGGTGATGTCGATCAGATTCCAGAACTGGCAACGGCCGTCGTCGCGCAGAAACTTCATCACCGCGACGATATCGCGCGCCTGCGCGGTCACGGTCAGTTCGCCAAAGGCGACCGCATAACCGGTCACCGACGCGGCAAGCGCCCCCGTAATGGTCTTGCCGAGCGTATCGAGCGTCTCGTCCATGTTCAGCGTTCGATCGTCGAAGTGCGGCGGATCTTCTTTTGCAGCAGCAGCACGCCGTAGAGCAGCGCCTCTGCCGTTGGCGGACAGCCCGGCACATAGATGTCGACCGGCACGATGCGATCGCAGCCGCGCACAACCGAGTAGGAGTAATGATAGTAGCCGCCGCCATTGGCGCACGACCCCATGGAGATCACGTAGCGCGGTTCCGGCATCTGGTCGTAGACTTTTCGTAACGCCGGAGCCATTTTGTTGGTGAGCGTGCCGGCCACGATCATGACGTCGGACTGGCGCGGCGACGCGCGCGGCGCAAAACCGAAGCGCTCGGCGTCGTAGCGCGGCATCGACATCTGCATCATCTCGACGGCACAGCAGGCGAGCCCGAACGTCATCCACATCAGCGAGCCGGTGCGCGCCCAGGCGATCAGATCGTCGGCCGCGGCGACGAGGAATCCCTTGTCGGCAAGCTCGCTGTTGAGGTCGGAGAAAAACGGATCGTCCGCGCCCACCGGCTTATTGGTGCGCGGGTCGATGATGTTCCGGCTTGGCGTGGCAATCGCGGGTTCGCTCAATCCCATTCGAGCGCTCCCTTTTTCCACTCATAGATAAAGCCGATCGTGAGCACCGCAAGGAACAGCATCATCGACCAGAAGCCGTACACGCCGAGTTGACCGAAGGCGGCGGCCCACGGGAACAGGAAGCTCACTTCAAGGTCGAAAATGATGAACAGAATGGCGACCAGGTAGAAGCGGATGTCGAATTTCATCCGCGCGTCGTCGAAGGCGTTGAAGCCACATTCGTAAGCCGAGAGCTTTTCCGGGTCGGGCGCCTTGTAGGCGACCAGGAACGCCACCGTAAGCAGCGCCAGCCCGATCACCGTGGCAACGCCGATGAACACGACCAGCGGCAGGTAGCCAAGCAGGAACTGACTCATCGTCTGGGTCATCGGCAGCCCTTTGCTCGCCCGGTTCGGACATGATTCCGTTACCAGGAATATGTCCATTGCGGCGCCGTTCCGCGACCCATATCCGCAAGCTATGGCACCGCGCTGATTTGCCCCGATTTTCAGCGGATTCGCACTGACGGCGGAACTTTGGCGACCCTTAGCGCAGTGCACAAAAAGGTGCAAGGCGGCCTGTGCGTTGAGGTGGCGCGTTGACGCCGTCGCCATGCTCGATACTACGATTAAGCGATACTACGATTGCGTGACTTTGGCCGGGAGAGATCGATGATGAGTTCGATGGCGCGCGGGTTTGGCCGGTATATGCCTGTCGCGCTCGCCGCAATCGCGCTTGGCCTGCCGGCAGCGGCCGTGGCGGACAATTTCCCCGACAGGCCGATCAGGCTGATCGTGCCGTTCGGGCCCGGCGGGCCGCCGGACGTGGCGGCGCGCATTATCGGCGCGTATCTCTCGGAACATCTCGGCACGGTGGTGGTCGAAAACCACGTCGGCGCCGGCGGCACGCTCGCGGCGCGGGCGGTGGCTGGTTCACCGCCCGACGGCTACACTTTGTTGGCCGCGACCGCGGGCTCGCTCGCCATCAGCCCGCAGCTTTACAAGGATGCCGGCGTCAATCCGGTCAAGGATTTTGCTGCCGTGGCGATGGTCGCCTCGGCGCCGCTGGTGGTCGCGATCAATCCGTCGATCCCGGCGCACAGCGTCAAGGAGCTGGTCGCTTACGCCAAGACCAATCCCGGCAAGCTCAATTACGGCGCGGTGATCGGCACGCCGCCGCATATGTGCGGGGAAATGTTCAAGCACATCACCGGCGCCAATATCGTGTTCGTGCCCTACAAGACCGCGTCGCAGGCCACCATCGACGTCTTGGCCGGGCAAATGAACATGACCTTCGAAGGCACCACCGCGATCGTGCCGCATATCAAGTCCGGCGAAGTGCGCGCGCTCGCCGTCACCAGCCCGACGCGCATTCCGGAAATCCCCGACGTGCCGACCATGGACGAGCTCGGCTATCCCGGCATGCCGCCGGATTCCTGGCAGGCCATCGTGGCGCCGGCCGGCACGCCGCCGGCCATCGTCGCCAAG
>DATHHM010000362.1:0-9208 GCA_035317145.1 Xanthobacteraceae bacterium
GCATGTCGATCGCCATGGCGTCGAGATCGGCGAGCCGGAACGCGTGGTCGCGGCGGGCCCGGATATCGGCGTCCTGCTTCTGGGTCAGCGCCTTCGACTCCGGCGTGGCGAAATGCGCCAGCGGCACCGTCGCCATGTCGAGATGCGGCGCGACGAATTGCGACGCTTCCGGCACGAAGACATGGGCGTGAATATCGACGGTCGCGCTCTGCGGCCGCACCTCGCGCCCCGGCTTGCCGTGAGTGCGCGCGGCGGTTTTGTCGTATTTGTTCCATTGCTCGGTCAAGGCTGCTGCTCCAGGAAATTTCGGTCGTCACTTATATTGGTGATAGACATAGATGCCAATGAAGACGGCAATAGCGGCCGCGACGCCGATCACCCAGGTCTTGAAGATCTGATTCCAATGCCGCGCCGGCAGCTTGCGACACCAGAAGCGCGCCCGGGTCCCGTGCTCTTCGGAAGTCTTATAGCGATACGACGCCAGCGGCACGACCGGCAACGAGACCAAGGTCCACCACAAGGTGCGGATCACCGACGCACATTCCGGGCACGGCGCGGCGCTGCCGTAAAACTGCCGCCCGATGCCGTTGAGCGTCGACACATCGCCGGGCGTCTCATCGGTGGTCTCGGCGATGCAGTGCTCGCAGAAAATGCCGCGCGACGCAACTGACCGTGGCGGCTGGGCCGGGGCCTGTTGTTTTCTTGGCTGTTTACTTGGCGGCTCCGTTTGGATTTTTTGCGGCGGCTCGAGCTGCCGAATGGCGCCTTCGAGTTGTTGCAGTTCTTTGGCGATCGCGGCATCCGGCAGCCTGGGCTGCATGGCGCCAAGCTGGTTGCGCAATGCCTGGCGCGCCCGGTCGTAAATCTCGGATCGCGCTTGCAGCGTATTGCTGTCGAGCTTGAGGATTGCCCGGTTCAGCAGAGAAAAATAATCGGACTGCTCCATCGCCTCTCACCCTCGACATCGGCCAACGTACCGTCACCGCCATGGCGGCGCAAGGATCGCCGTGTCATCGGCAATAAAGCCGTAGAGCTGCGCCGAGGCGGTGCGATCAACGGTCACTGGCGTTGCTTCGTTTCATCACCCGCCTTGTTCGGGTTGTCGTTCCAATCCCAGCGCACGCGATAACTGCGGTCGGTGCTCGGGCTTAAGATCATCCAGGTCAGCCGCGATACCCGGCCGCCTTCGTCCTTCTCCAGCGTGACGCCTTCCGCGTCATTGAGATCATGATCCATGCTGTCGTGGTAATAGAATTTGATTGTTCCGATGAGGGGATGCTTGGTGGGCGGAAATATGATTGTTAATTCCGCGCGCTCGGTCTGATAGAGGACCCGCAGCCCCGTCCACAACTGATCCGAGGATTGAAAAGCATTCCAATACGTCACCGTGTAGTCAATGGTCGTCTGTTCTTCGAGTTTCAATTTGGAAACATCGAACAGAACCTTGAACTCGTGCGGCGTGCGCGATGCGCCGTCCGGCGGCCGCGGCGTGATAGTGCAGTGGGTGCACACGATATCGGGCGGAATGTCGCTCGAAGTTCCGACGACGTGCACGTAATTTCTTCCCTGTGGCTGCGTTTTCACCAGCGTGTAGCGATCGTGCGACAGCGCCGATGAACGCTTTTCGAGCCGCGCGATTTGCGCCGCGGTGGTGTCCCGCCAGCCCGCCAGGTCGAGCACCGTTTCATGGTCGGTGACGCGAATGGCCGGAATTTGCCGCTCGTCGGACTCCGCGCTGAAATGCCAGGTCGCCCACACCGCAACTGCGACCGCAATCGTCAGCAGCAGCATCGACGCGGCGATCCCTTGCGTGACCAGAAGGCGACGCCGTGCCGCCGCAACCTCTCGCCGGCGCAGCGCGTTATAGGGAATGCCAAGCAGGCCCGCGATCAACTTCAGTTTTGCGTCGTCCCGGCCGTCGCCTTCGGGACGCAGATCGGCGGCGAGCACTTCCCGGGACGGATCGTCGACGATCGCGCCGTCGGCGCCGAGCCTGGTGCGCAATGCCGGCGGGAAGCAGCCGCCTTGGTCCGGGCTTTCGCCCGGTTCGCCTTCGACGATCAGCGCATAAATCCGGTCGGCCCGTCCCAGCTTGATGAATTCGATTATTTCCTGGTTGACCCAGCGGCTTTTGGCCGACGCCGGGGTACAGACGACGATCAAATAGGCCGACGCCTGCAGCGCCTCTTTGATCGAGCGCGACAGGTCCGGAGACGAGCTTAACTCGTCGCGATCGCGGAAAATCGGAAACAGCTGCTTCGGGATCGGTCCGTCGCGGCCCGGCGTACCCTGGAGGTCTTTCGGAATTCGGTAGTTTTCGAGCGCTTTGTGCAGCCACGCCACCGTGCGTTGATCGGCATGGTTGTAGCTGAGGAACGCGCGGAATTTGAATCCGGCGTCCGTTTGATCATTGCCAGCCATGCATTCTCACGCACGATCGCGAGGGGATATCGGTTTTATGCGACGCTTCGACGGCGCCGCACCATACACAAGGGGAATCGGTGCGCGTCAATACGAAAAGCGCCGCGCGATTGCGGCGCCTTTTCCGCCGTGGCCGAAGCGCGACGAGCTTCATCAGCCGGCCGGCCGCGCCCGGCGCGCCACCACGAACGGCAGCACGCCGACGAAGAGCCCGCACAGCACGCTGATGGCGGTGGTCTCGGTCAGCGGCACCACCGTGCCGTCGGCGATGAAGCCGTAGAGCTGCGCAAACGCGGCGCCGCAGAAATTCTGCACGAAGACGCCGAGGCCGGCCGCGGTGCCGGCAAGTTTCGGATTGGTCTCCATGGCGCCCGACTGGGCGTAGGACAGCGAAATGCCCTGCGCCATGGTGATAAAGAATCCCGGCACGAACAATGTCAGCGGCGTTACATAACCGGCGAGCAAGAGGCTCGATTGCGTCGTCACCGCGGCGACCGACAAGAGCGAGCCGGCGAGCACCATGGTTTCGTTGGCGACGCGAGTGCCGATGCGGCTCGTTATGAAATTGCCGAAGAGAAAGCCAAGTGGAAACAGCAGAAAGTAAAAGCCGAACTCGGTCGACGGCCGGTGCAGCATCTCTTTCAACAGGCTCGATGCGGCCGTGGCGGTAGCCAGGAAGGTCGCGGTCATGAAACCCGACTGCAGCACGAAGGCGGTGAAGCGCACATGGCGGAACAGCGCAGCATAATCGCGGAAGACATTGCCGCGGACAGGGCTGTCCGGCGACGGCGGCCGGGTTTCGAACACCGCGACATAGGCGAGGAGCGCGATAACGGCGCCGAGGACAAGCGCGAAACCGAACACGCTGCGCCAGCCGAAAGCGTCGATCAGGATGCCGCCGACGATCGGCGAGACCATCGGGCCGATGGTGTAGAACATCGTGAGGTACGCCAGCGCCTTGACCAGCCGGTCGCGGCCGTAGACGTCTTGGGCGATGGCGCGACCGAGCGTGATGCCGCAGCCGGCGCCGACCGCCTGCAAGAACCGGCCGAGCACCAGCGGCACGATCGAACCGGCCGCCGCCGAGAGCGCGCTGCCGATGAGAAACAGCGCCAGCCCGGAGAGCAGCACCGGCCGCCGCCCATAGCGATCCGACAGCGAGCCGTAGAACAGCGTGGCGAAGGCCATGCCGAACAGCGCGATGCTGAAGGTCAGTTGCGCCGTTGCTTCGCTGAGCCCGAGCGCCGCCTTCACCGCCGGAATCACCGGCAGGAACAAATGCACCGCCAATGGCCCGATCAGCGAGATCGAGGCCAGCGCGAGCGCGAACAGCGGACCCGGCGTTGCCGTCATATGTGCTGCATTGAGCTTAAGTCTGCAAAAGTTCCCGTATGGCGCGATAAGCTTGGTCTATCGCCGAGTCGGTATAGGCGGCGGCTCCGGAGTCGGAGTTGGCGATGGCGATGCGGCCGAACCGCGCCCTCCCGATCACATGCGGCTGTTGCGCTTCCGGCCATTCCGGATCGAACAGCTGGTTATATTCGTAAGCGTAACCGTGCGGCCAGCGATTGATGGTGATGCCCGTCACACCCCTCGCCGGATCGAACCCGCCGGGGCCGAGGATGCGCGCCAGCTGGTCGCGGATGTTGCGCTCGAAGGTTTCGAACGTGGTGTTGAAGATGTCGTGCTGCCCTACCCTATTTTGATCGCGCTCCGGCAGCCCGGGCTGGCACGGCGTGCGTACCATGCGGACCAGCATCGGCTTGTCCGGCGAACGCGGGCTTTTGTAGTCGCCGATATCGACGACTTGATTGAGCGAGAGTGACGAAAAGTAGGAGCCCGGCGCATAGACCGATGCGATGCCGAGCGCCTTGAACGCCGTCCAATCGCGCAACGCCACATTGGCATAAATCAGCGGCGTCTTGACCAGATAGCGCAACGCCTCTTTCTGCTGTTGCGGCAATTCCGGACACAGATACGGGATCATCATGTTCCAGCAGGCCAGCACGCACGCGCGCCCGCGCAGCGTATACACGTCGCCGCCGCGAAAATACGCGATCTCGACGCCGCTCGACGACACCGGGTCGCCGACATTGCGGGCGCGCACCACCGTGCTGCCGAGCCGGATGCGCATCGGCGACTTAGGCCTGTCGAGCCGCGCATAGTCGATCCGCACCGTGACAACGTCCTCGGCGCTGTTGCCCGGAACGCTGTCGGGGATCAGGTCGCGCACCAGGAGCCGCGCGATCGAGGCGTTGCCGTCGGGAAAATGAAACGTGTATGAGCCGCCGTTATCGGCATAGCCGTTGGCGGTGTAGCCGGTGTGCGGCGCCGAGCCGCGCTCCAGACCGAGGCCGGTGAATCCCGGAAATTCGAACGCCCACACGTCGAGCGCCGAGACGGCATCGATGCCGACGCCCCACTCGCCGTGGGTTCGCGTCTGATAGAACGGGATGACGCCGGGATCCGCCTTGACCACGTTCAGCAGGTAGTCGCGGTAACTCATGGCGGCGAGGCGCGTCTTCTTCTCGGCCGAGGTGAGGCCGGGCATATAGTCGATCGCCGCTTCCTGGATGCGCACGATGTCGCTTCGCACCTTTGGCGACAACGGCGCGTCGGCGAGCAGTTGCGCCCAAGAAGCTCCTTGCGGCACGACGATCAGCTTGTCGGCGCCAAAAGTTTCCTTGTCGAGAAATATGCTGCGATTGAGCCCGAGCGAGGGATAGAAATCGGAGTGCGAGCATTTGGCTGTGAGCGCCACAGGATCGATGCCCAGCGTTTTCAATAGGCCGTCGGCTACGGCGCTGTAGGGCCGTGGGCTATCGATCAATAACGTGCCGCCGTTGATCAACTCGACCCGTCCATTGAGCGAAAACTCGTTGCGCTTGGCGTGACCGCCGAAATCGTCGTGGTTGTCGAGGATCAGAATGCGGGCGTCTGGATGCTTTACCCGATAGAAATGCGCCGCCGCGAGCCCGCTGATGCCGCCACCCACCACGACGAGGTCATAGTCTTCGTTTGTTTGTTTGAGATTGCCCGCTTGCGACCAGAAATCGCCGTCGCGCAGGCGGTGCGCGGCTTCGTAAGCGCCGGGATGGCTGCCGCGCAGCCCGGTCAGCGCCGGCGGATAATATCCGGACGCGTCCTGAGGCGCGGGGCCATCGGCAAAGGCCGTCGCGATGTATTCGGGGAGCAATCCGGCCGACACGGCGCCGCCGATGGCAAGCGGAATGCCGTTGAGAAAATCCCGCCGGGTGATGGGCGCCGCGCCGCCGGGCATCGCTGCGTTACTTGTCTTTGGCAGCAAGCGCCTCGCGCAACCGCTCCGCGTCGACGGCGATGTCGACGCCGGCGCGTTCCTGGGAAAGTTTCATCACCACGCGCGAATCGCGGCTGCCCCAGCCGCGCCCCATCGCTTCGGTCATCTCGGCGAGCGTGAGATTGCACAGCCGCATCGGCACGCCGAGCTCGCGGCCGAGCGCATTGGCGAGCGAGACGTCCTTGTGGGCGAGCTTGAGCGAGAACGCCGGCGGATCGTAGGTGCCGGGCAGGAACTGGTCGATCAGCGCATCGAAGGTGAAGCGCCGCCCCGCCGCGCCCTGGCGCACCGCCTGCCACAGCGCCAGCGGCTCGACGCCCGCCTTCACGCCCATGGCAAATGTCTCGGCCAGCGCGCAGACCACCGCATAGCCCGACATGTTGTGCACGAGCTTTGCCACCGTGGCGCTGCCGATCGCCCCGATATAGGCGGCCCTGTCGCCCATGGCGTCGAGCACGGCCTTGTGCGCCTTGAACGCGCCTTCGTCGCCGCCGACCCAGATCGCAAGCTTGCGCGAGGCGGCGCCGGCCGGCCCGCCGCTCACCGGCGCATCGAGCATATGCGCGCCCTTCTCGGCGAAGGCGGCGTGGATCTTCTTCACCACGCTCGGTGCATTGGTCGACAGATCGAAATAGGCGGCGCCGGGCTTTATGCCGGCGACGAGCCCGTCCGGCCCGAGCGCCACCGCCTCGACGTCGGCCGGCTCAGGCAGCGAGGAGAAAATCACGTCGGCTTGGCTGGCGAGCGCACGCGGCGTCTCGGCCCAGACCGCGCCAGCATTGAGATGATGGCTCGCGGCTTGGCGATGCAGATCATGCACGACGAGCTTGAAGCCGGCCTTTTGCAAATTGCCCGCCATACGGCCGCCCATGGTGCCGAGCCCGACGAATCCGACGACGATATTGTCCTTGGCCATTTTGCTCACCTTTTTGTAGGGCGGGTTAGCCAAAGGCGTAACCCGCCGCTGCGATGCAATCAAATGGCGGATTACGCTTCGCTAATCCGCCCTACACGATTTTCAGAACACCCCGAGATGCTGACGCAGATCGACGCCGTCGGCCTTCAATGCCGCGGCGGTCGAGACTACGGCGACGCGGCCGGAGTTGAGAATGACGATGTCGTCGGCGATGTCGAACGCCAATTTCGGGCTCTGCTCCACCAGCACGATGGAAAGCCCGCTTTCCTTCAATTTCCGGATGGTCGACATCACCTCGGCGACGATTTGCGGCGCCAGGCCTTCCGACGGCTCGTCCATCAGCAGCACCCGCGGATTGGCCATCAGGGCACGGCCGATGGCGAGCATTTGTTGCTCGCCGCCGGAGAGGTGACCGGCGAGCTGGGTGCGGCGCTCGGCGAGGCGCGGAAACATGGCGAATACCGTTTGCTCCGTCCATGGCGCGTGACGGCGGCCGGCGTGCTCGGTGCGCGCGGCGACCATCAGGTTTTCGCGCACGGTGAGGCTTCGAAAGACGCGGCGGCCCTGCGGCACCAGCGCGACGCCGCGCGCCGCGATCAGTTCCGGCGGCAGCCGCGTCACCGCCGCGCCGAACACCTCGACGGCGCCGGTGCGCGGCGGCAACAGCCCGACGCTGACATTTATGCAGGTCGATTTGCCGGCGCCGTTGCGGCCGAGCAGTCCGAGCAGCCGGCCTTCGCCCAATTCGAACGACACGCGCTGCAGCACGTGGCTGTCGCCGTAATAGGCATCGATGTCGTGCAGCTTGAGCGCGCTATTCGCCAAGATAGACCTCCCGGGTGCGCGGGTCGGCCACCACTTCGGCGCGGGTGCCTTCGACGATCACCTCGCCGAAATGCAAGAGCGTGATGCGGTCGGCAAGCTCGAGCGCGGTATCCATGTCGTGCTCGATCATGACGATGGTAACGTCGCGCGGGATCGAGGTGAGGAGTTGCCGCACGTCGCGGCGCTCGTCGATCGAGAGCCCGGCGAACGGCTCGTCGAGCAATAGCACTTTCGGATTCTGCGCCAGCGCCATGGCGATCTCGACCCGGCGCTTCTCGCCGTAGGAGGTTTCGGCCAAAGGCCGGTCAGCGATGTGATCGAGGCCAACACGCTTGAGCGCGGCGCGCGCCTCGTCGACCAGATGCTGCTGGCGATGCAGCGCCGCGTAAGGGTTCCAGCGCAGCGGCGACAGCCCGAGCAGCGCCAAGGTCGCATTGCGCAAAATCGTGTCGCCGGTAAACAGCGTGATGATCTGATAGGTGCGCGCCATGCCGAGATGGGCGCGCTTGCGGCTTGCCACCTTGGTGATGTCGCGGTCGAACAATTGGATCGAGCCGCTATCGGGTAGAAGCTCGCCGGTGATGAGATTGAACAGCGTGGTCTTGCCGGCGCCGTTCGGCCCGATGATCAGCCGCCGCTCGCCCGGCTCGACTTTGAGATTGACGTTGGCGGTGACGCGCAGGCCGCCGAACGATTTGCTCAACCCCTGGACGGCCAGCGCGGTCATGGCTTTGGCTCCGCCGCCAGCGCGGCCGGCCGCGTGACCGGCGCTGCCGGCTGCGTGACCGGCACCACTTTTTTCGTTCCGCTCATCGACCGCCACGCCGAACGCGACAGCCGCGCCATGCCCGGCACCAAACCTTCCGGCATGAACACGACGATGGCGACGAAGATGGCGCCGAGCATGAAATTCCAGCGCACCACATAGGCGCTGACCACGTTCTTGATGATGACGACGAGAGCGGCACCGACGATCGGGCCGAGCAGCGTGCCGGCGCCGCCGGAGATCACCATCAGCAGCGCCTCCGCCGAGGCCGGCAGCGCCAGCGTCTGCGGGCTGATGAACCTGTTGTAGTAGACGTATAAAATACCGGCGACGGCGGTGAGCAGCCCGGAGAACATGAAGGCGCCGAAGCGGATCATCCAGACGTGAAAGCCGAGCGCGTTCATGCGCCGCGGCTGGTCGCGGGTGCCGGCGAGCGCGGCGCCGAACGGCGAGCGCACGAAGATCGCGGTCGCGGCGACCGCAAGAAGAAAGACGATCAGCGTCATGTCGTAGAACGCGTTCGCCGAGGAGAGCGCGATGCCGAACGGCATCGGCCGCGTCGAGACATTGACGCCGTTGTCGCCGTTGGTCAGGCTGATCCAACGATAGGCCAGTCCCCACAAGATCTCGCCGAGCGCCAGCGTGATCATGATGAAGCTGATGCCGGTCGCGCGCAGCGCCAGCGCAGCGAAGCCCGCGGTGAAAACCAATCCGACCACGAGCGCGGCCAGGATGGCGACGGTGTGGCCATAGCCGGCGACCAGAAGCGAAGCGACCGCATAGCTCGCCACGCCGAACAGCCCGGCATGGCCGAGCGACACCAGACCGGCGTAACCGACCAGGATGTTCAGCCCCAGCGCGAAGATCGCGTACAGCAAAATCTGGCTGGCGATATTGACGTAATAGGTCTCGGTGATCGCGTAAGGCACGGCGATCAGCGCCAGGATCGCGATAGCGATGG
>DATHHM010000363.1:0-3336 GCA_035317145.1 Xanthobacteraceae bacterium
CTGGCGGCACACAGCGCCCGTCCATACTTTGTGCCGAATGGGTCGATTTGCCGAAACGTTGCTGCCGTGCACCTTGACCATCCTGGGCGTGCTGATTGGCGCCCTTGCATGCGTTCGAGCACAGCCGGCAACAAACGCGCCGGCCCTTCCACCGGCGGATTCTGGTGTACCGTCGGCACAGCAAAGTCAGCCCGGCGTCCCAATACCCTCGGCACCCGCAACCTCCGCTCCGAGCGCACCTGCCGCCGACGACATCTGCCGTGCCGTCGAGGAGGACGCGGCGGCGAACGGGCTCCCAGTCGAATTCTTCGCCCGCGTAATCTGGCAGGAGAGCCGCTTCAATGCGCAGGCGGTGAGCCACAAGGGCGCGCAGGGCATTGCGCAATTCATGCCGCGGACGGCGGATTGGCGCGGCTTGGCCGATCCGTTCGATCCGATCGAGGCGCTGAAAAATTCGGCGAGCTATCTGCACGAGCTGCAAACCAAATTCGGCAATCTCGGTCTGGCTGCGGCGGGCTACAACGCCGGTCCGGGGCGGGTGAGTGCGTGGCTCGCCGGCCGTCGTACGCTTCCTGACGAGACGCGCAATTACGTGGCGATCATCACCGGCTGGACGGCGGACGAATGGGCCTCGCCTTCGCCGCCGCAGACCGCGGAGACCACAATTCCGCAGGGCGTGCCGTGCACGCGACTGGCGAATTTGATCCTGGCGCCGAAGGAACAGGCGCAACGCATCGCGGCTTATGTGCCGCGCTGGGGCATGCAGCTCACCGCCAACTGGTCGGAGAGCAAGGCCTGGGCGGTCTATCGCATGATCCAGAAACAGTACGGCGCGCTGATCGGCGACCGCGAGCCGATCGTGGTGCGCCGCCGCGGCATCGGGCTTGGCAGCGCCATGCGCTACAACATCCGCATCGCCGACGACAATCGCGGCTATCTGGAAAAATTCTGCAACAAGCTCATCGCCGCCGGCGGGGCGTGCGTGGTGCTGCGCAATGATCGGGGGTGACTGTGCACCGTCATCCTGAGATGGCCGCGCAGCGGCCCTCGAAGGATACGGCCGAGGCGCTGGGGCCGTCGCCCTTCGAGGCTCGCTACGCTCGCACCTCAGGGTGACGGAACGGGTTCAGCGCGATATTACTCGCTCTTCCCGCCAAGCTGCTTGAGCTTGGCGAACACGGCGTTGACATCGAGCTCGTCGGACTTCTTCGCCGGAGCCGGCTCGGCGGGCTCGGGCTCTTCCTTCGGCGCCGTGGTGACGGAAGCGGGCAGCAGCGTCGCGCCCTGCGCTTCGATCGGCACCGGCTTCTCCTTGGCCGCCTTCTGCACTTCGGTGTCGAGATCGATCTGCGAGCACAGCCCGAGCGTCACCGGATCGAGCGGTGTCAGGCTCGCCGAATTCCAGTGGGTGCGGTCGCGGATCGCCGAAATGGTCGACTTGGTGGTGCCGACGAGCCGCATGATGGCGCTGTCCTTGAGCTCGGGATGGTTGCGCACCAGCCACAGGATGGCGTTCGGCCGGTCCTGGCGGCGCGACACCGGCGTGTAACGCGGGCCTTTCTTCGGCTTCGTTTCGGGCAGGCGCACCTTCGGTTCGGCGATGTGCAACTGGTGGTTCGGGTCGGCTTCGGCGGCGGTGATCTCATCGCGGGTCAATTGTCCGGTGAGAATCGGATCGAGCCCCTTGATGCCCTGCGCGGCGTCGCCGTCGGCGATCGCCTTCACTTCCAGCGGATGCAGGTTGCAGAGCTGCGCGATCTGGTCGAACGACAGCGAGGTATTCTCGACCAGCCACACGGCGGTTGCTTTCGGCATCAGGGGCGCGGTCGCCATAGGTAAATCTCCTCTGCGCTCCGCCCGCCTTTTGGGCGAAGCACTCAACGTCATCAAGGATGACTGGAAAGGTGAGCGGAATATAGGCGGCACAGCGCGCCGGTGCAACCGCCCCGAGTTCCTTGGTTTCTTGGGCAGCCGGGGCATGGCCGGCGGGCAGGCGACCGGCTATTTGTTGGAGTTCTGGCGGCCGACGGCCCGAAACAAAAGGAAAAAAGGCATGGCCATTGGCGAGCGATTTTGGCCGACCGCCGCATTGGCTTTTGCGCTTTTTGGCGTCGACGCAGCGGGCCAGCCGCAAGCGCAGGATTTTCCGGCGCGGCCGGTGCACGTCATCGTGTCTTTCGCTCCGGGCGGCGGCGTCGACATCGTGGCCCGGCTGATCGCGCCGAAACTCAGCGCGGCGTGGGGCCAGCCGGTCGTCATCGAAAACAAGCCGGGCGCGGGCGGCGCCGTCGCCAGCGAATATGTCATGCATCAGCCGGCCGACGGCTACACCGTGCTGATCGGTGTCGCCGGCAGTCACGCCATCGCGCAATATCTCAATCCCAATCTCGGCTATGACCCGGTGCGCGATTTCGCCGGCGTGACGGTGCTGTCGTACTCGCCATTGATTTGTCTCGTCACGCCTTCGTCGCCGTTCCACGTCATGAAAGAGCTCGTCGAGTTCGCCAAGACGACACCGGTGCCGTTCGGCAGCCCCGGTGTCGGTTCGCAGATGCATCTGATCGGTGAAATGTTCAATCTCAACTACGGCACGAAATTCCAGCACGTCGCCTATCGCGGCGTGGCGCCGGCGATGCAGGATTTGCTCGGCGGACATATTCCGATGGTCATGGGCGAAATGGGCTCGGCGAAGCCGCTGGTGACGTCGGCCCAGTTGCGGGCGCTGGCGGTGACCGGCACCAAGCGAAACTCGAGCGTGCCCGACGTGCCGACATTCACCGAGGCCGGTTTTGCAAATTTCGAAGTCAACAGCTGGTTCGCTTTGTTCGTGCCGTCCGCCACGCCGAAAGCAATCGTCGACAAGATCGCCGCGGACGTAACCAAGGTCGTCCGCTCGGCCGAGATCAGCGCGCGGCTCGCCGACGATGGCTGGGAGCCCGGTGGCGGCACGCCACAGGAATTTACCGCAATGTGGCTTAAGACGTCGAAAGAGCTCGGCGCCGTGATCCAGCAACGCCACATCACCATCGAATGAGGGACAGACAGTGAGGGATAGATATGGCCGGAACGCTTGATGGAAAAGTCGCGATCGTCACCGGTGCCGGGCGCGGCCTCGGCCAGGTGATGACGCTTGGATTGCTCGAAGCCGGCGCGCGTGTTGCCGCGGTCGAGATCGATGCGCAGGCGCTCGAAGAAACCGAGAGCGCCGCCGATCAACGCGGCGCCGGCGAGCGCATCCAGGGCGTCGTTGCCGATATCACGCGCGACGACAGCGCCCCAAAAATCGTGCGCGCCACCATCGAGCATTTCGGCCGCCTCGACATCCTCATCAACAAT
>DATHHM010000364.1:0-16616 GCA_035317145.1 Xanthobacteraceae bacterium
CGCTGCTCTCCGCGGCATGGCGCAGCCGATTGATCAGCTCCAGCCCGGTGCGGGTCGGCAAGCCGTGCATGCGCATGGCCGAATGGCCCGGATAGTTGAAATTATCGACCACCTCGAACGGCAAGCCGTAGCGATCCGCGAGCCATTCCACCAGCACGCCCGCGCCATGCGCCACGGCGTCGACGACGGCGGCATCCGCCTCGCCCTTCGCCTTGCGTTGAATATCGGCGGCAAACAGTTGCGGGCTGTCCACGATGCCTTTGGCACGCTGAAACCGCGTTGCCGCGGCTGGAATGAGTCCCGCCGATAGCGCCGTCGAGCCGCCCGGCACGGTGTCGCGCTCGATCACCAATGGCGCGATGCCGGCTTCTTTCGCCGCCAGCGCCGCGCACAACCCGGCCGCGCCGGCGCCGACGATCAATAGCGGCACGTCGACATCGAAACTCGCGTCGAATGAGTAGCTGACCGTGCTCATGCGGTGGCGCGCAGTGCCGGGCTTGGTTGAGGCCGGCACAGCCGGCGCTCCAATTACTCCGCAGCCGTCGCCATCGGCAGGCGCGGCCAGGACGGGCTCGGAACCGGCTGCCACCATTTCTGCACACCGAGGTCCCGCGCGATCACGTTGGCCGCATTGTATCCCGGGCTGCCACTGACCGCGCCGCCGGCGTGGCTGCTGGCGCCGCACAGATACAGCCCGTTGATCGGCGTGCTGTAGCGGCCGAGACTCGGCGTCGGTCGATTGCCGCCGAGCTGCGACGGCATGTAGGCGCCGACATGGTGACTGCCGCGAACCATGTTGATGCAATGCCGCTCGATGTCGAGCGGCGAGAACACCGCATGCGCGACCACGTTCTTTGCGGTGAGATTGGGCGCGAACTCGCGCCATTGTGACAACAGCCTGTCGGCGACTTCGGCCTTGCGCCTGTCCCAATTGGTCGGGTCGCCGTCGAGGTCGTAGGGCGCCCACGGCCACCAGAACGCGACGTGCTTGCCGGCGGGGGCGATCGAGGGATCGAATTTCGACGAACAGGTGCCATTGCCGGCGAAGTGGGTCGGCAGCTTCTTCTGATGGATTTCGTCAAAACACTGATCGATTTCCGCCGTCGTATCCACGCCGAAGATCATGTTCCAGGCGCGCGCAACGTCGGGGTCGAAGGCTTCCGCCCTGGTGTAACGCGGCGGCTCGTTCAAGGCGAGGTGCAGCGTCACCAGGCTGTGCGAGCACCATTGGAATTTCTTGATGTCCTCGACCACGTTGGCGGGAAAATTCCCTTCGCCGGCGATCCGGATCGTCTGCGGCGCGTCGATCGCGCTCGCCACAAATCGCGACGAAATCGTATCGCCATTCTCCAGGCGGATTCCCGTCACGCCCTTGGAATCCGAAGTGATGGCGCTGACGTGCTTGCCGCGAATGAGGGTTGCGCCATGGTCTTCCAAGAGCCGCTCCAAGGCGAGCGCGACCGAACCGGCGCCGCCGACCGGAAGCCCAAGCTTGGTCAGCCGGCTGAGCAGGCGCGGAAAGAACGCGCCGACGCCGGGAACGTTCTCGATCGCGATCGCATGCAGGATGCAATTGAAAAACATCCGCACATGCTCGCTCTCGAAATTGCGCTCGACCGCCTGGTGCAGCGTCAGCGGCATATAGGAGAACAAGTCGTCGCATTCCGGGCCGCTGAGGCGTTTGGCGATTTCGGCGGGCGGCAGCGGGACCGAATACATGAATTCGGTCATCAACGGACCCATCGCGGTCACGAAGCGCTGGCAGAGCTCGCTGTAACGCTTGGCGTCGGCCTGCGAGAAACGGGCAATGGCTTTTGCGGTGTTCTCGACGCTGCGGTGAATGCACAGCGCCTTGCCATCGCGGAACACCATGGCGTGCTGCACTTCCGGATAGATGTAGGCCAGGCCGTATTTGTGCAGTTCCAGATCGCCGAGGACCGGCCCCTCGCCAATGAAATGGTAGGACGAATGCGAGTTGTGCTTGAAGCCGGGGGCGACGAATTCGCTGGTGAAGCAGCCGCCGCCCATCGTGTCGTTGCGCTCGACGACCGCGATCTTCAGCCCTGCTTTTGCAAGATACGCGGCGCAGATCAGGCCGTTGTGTCCGGCACCGACGATGATGCCATCGTATTCCATGGCCGCCCTCCCAAGCATGGTTGTTATTGGACGGTCTCGGCGCCGTCTGACGGCAACGATGTCATGTTTTCCAGAATCCGGCAACTTGCGCACGACCGCCGCGCAATGCCCGCGCCGGCGAAACGTTACGGTCAAAATGAGGCACGCCCTCAACCCACAGTGGATAAAAATCAGGTCTCTCTCGGATAAAGTCGTCGGTGAAATTTAGATCATTTGGTCGATTCCCAAACCCAAATTGTGAAGACCCGTCGGCTAACTCCCGTTCTCGTGCACCGCCGAAGCATCAAGTTCCACAGCAAGGCGCGGTGCCGAACACAGAGGATATGACGATGACATCACTCCATACGAAGCTATTGTTGTCCGTCCTGAGCGTTGCGCTGCTTTCGAGTCCCGCCGTTGCGCAGCAGCCGGCCGATCAGTACAAAGTGATCGTTCGCGGCCAAATCGTGGGCGCCGATCCCGATGCACAGATTCGGACCCAGTTGAGCCGCGAGTGGGACTTTCGCTACGGCGAATAAGCCGCTACAGGCGGCTAGGTGTATGCCACGAGAGCTCCGGACATGGTCCGGAGCTCTTCGTTTTCGACCGCTGCAAAGGCCGCGTCTCGACTATCGTGCATGTCTCAGATTCCAGACAACCGATTGGCGTTGCCTCACCGTCCCGTCTTGATCCGCGTCCAAAGGCGATTGACCAACCGTTCCGTCTTCTGGTCGCGGGCGAAGATGGTGTAGAGGCGCGCCATGGCGGTCGCATCCGGATAGATGGTGCGGTCGGCGCGAATGGCATCGTCGATGAAGGGGCTGGGCCGGTCGCCGTTGGCGCAGAACACGTAATTGGTGTTTTTGGCCGCGACTTCGGGCCTGAGCAGATAATCGATCAGCGCGTGGGCCTCGGCGACGTGCGGAGCGTCGTTCGGAATGGCGAGATTGTCCAGCCACAATTGCGCGCCTTCCTTCGGGATCGAAAACCTAAGCTCGATGCCGGCCTTCGCCTCCGCCGCGCGCCGCTGCGCCTGCTTGACGTCGCCGGAAAAGCCTAAGGCAAAGCAAATCTCGCCGGTCGCCAGCGCATTGAGATATTCCAGCGAATGGAATTTGCGCACATAGGGCCTGATCTTGACGAGGAGCTCCGTGACTTTTTCGAGGTCCGCCGGATCGCTCGAATTCGGATCGAGATGCAGATAGTTGAGACCGGCCGACATCACGTCGTCGGATGAATCCAGCAGATAAATGCCGCAATCCTTGAATTTCTTGATCTTGTCCGGATCGAACACGTCATCCCAGCTGTCGATCGCGGCGTCCGGCCCGAGGATGTCGCGCACCGCTTTGACGTTGTAGCCGATGCCGGTGGTGCCCCACATGTAATTGACGGCGTATTGATTGCCCGGATCGTAGACGGCGAGCCGGTCCGCGATCTCCGGCCAGGCATGGACCAGATTGGGCAATCTGGACTTGTCGAGTTTTCGATAAAGGCCGGCTGCGATCTGCCGCGCCAGAAAATACGCGGTCGGCACCACGACATCGTAGCCCGATTGGCCGGCGAACAGCTTTGCTTCGAGCGTATCGTTGCCGTCGAAGGTGTCGTAGCGAACCTTGATGCCGGTTTCTTTGGTGAACGCGTCGAACACCGTCGGCGCGACATAGTCCGACCAGTTGTAGAAATTGACGACACGCTCCGCGGCGGTTGCGGGGACGGCGGCGGCAGCGATCGCAACGACCAGGGCGAGGAAGAACCGGCGCGCAGTCATTCCGTTTCGGTCGGCAGGCCTGCGGCCTTCCACGCCAAAATCCCGCCCGCCAGATGCGAGCCGTAGGGGTAGCCCTGCTCTTGCGCCGCGAGCGAAGCGGTCACCGAACGGCGGCCGGAGCGGCAGGCAAACACCACCTCGCATCCTTCCGGCGCCGGGATGACGGCGGGATCGAACGCCGACAAGGGCACGATGACGGCACCGGGATAACGCTCGATCGCGGTCTCGTTCGGCTCGCGCACATCGACCAGCACCATGCGGCCTTCGGTCAGGCCGCGCGCCACGTCTTCCGGCGTCAGGTCGCGCACGCTGGGGGGTTGATCGGACATGGTCGATCTCCTGGCAAAGGTGAAGCCCGCCGGCCAACAGCTTGCGTCAGCGGCGTTGAAAATCAAAGGGGGTTAGACGGTTACTTGATTAGACAGTGACTTGCGTACCGACTTCGACCACCCGGTCGGTCGGGATCTGGAAATAATCGGTGGCGTCGTTGGCGGAACGCGCCAGCCAGATGAACAGGCGGTCCTGCCAGCGCGGCATGCCCGAATGCGTCGCCGGCTTGAGCGCGCGGCGCGACAGGAAGAACGACGTCGACATGATGTCGAACTGCCAGCCGAGCTTGCGCGCAATCGCCAGCGCGCGCGGAATGTTCGGCACTTCCATGTAGCCGAACCGCAGCCTGACCCGCATGAAAGTCGAGCCGACCCGCTCGATCTCCACGCGCTTTGCGCTCTCCACCCGCGGCGTGTGGGTGGTCTCGACGCTGATGATGACGTTCTTCTCGTGCAGCACCTTGTAGTGCTTGAGGCTGTGCATCAGCGCGGTGGGGGCGCTTTTCGGATCGCTGGTGAGGAACACCGCCGTGCCCGGCACGCGCTGCGGCGGCTTGCGCTCGAGCATCCGCACCAGGTCTTCCAGCGGCGTCTCCAGCCGCCGGGTCTTGTCGTAAAGAATTCGGCTGCCGCGGCGCCACGTATACATCACCAGCATCACGACGCCGCCGAGCGCCAACGGCACCCAGCCGCCTTGCACCACTTTGAGCATGTTGGCCGACAGAAACGTCAGGTCGATCAGCAGGAACGGCACGATCAGAGCCGCCGCGGCAAGGAACGACCAGCGCCACAGCCGCCAGATGACGATGAACGCCATCATGCAGGTGACGACCATGGTGCCGGTGACGGCGATGCCGTAAGCCGAAGCCAGCGCGCTCGACGAGCGGAACAGCGCCACCAAGAGCAGCACGCCGGTCAGCAGCAAGGCGTTGACGCGCGGCATGTAGATCTGGCCGGCCTGTTGCGCCGAGGTGTGACGGATTTCGAACCGCGGCAACAGCCCAAGCTGGATCGCCTGGCTGGTCAGCGAATAGGCCCCGGTGATGACCGCTTGGCTGGCGATCACCGTGGCGGCGGTGGCGAGCACCACCATCGGGATCAGCGCCCAGTCGGGATACATCAGGAAGAACGGGTTCTCGATCGCCGCCGGGTGGGCATAGACCAGCGCGCCCTGCCCCAGATAGTTGAGCGCGAGCGACGGCAGCACGAGTGCTATCCAAGCCAGCTGAATTGGACCGCGGCCGAAATGTCCGAGATCGGCATAGAGCGCCTCGGCGCCGGTGACGGCGAGAAACACCGCGCCAAGCGTGAACAGGCCGACCATGCCGTGATGCATCAGGAAGAACACGCCGTAGAACGGATTAAAGGCCAGCAGAATGCCGGGATCGGCGGCGATCCAGATCAGGCCGGGGATGGCGATCGCCACGAACCAGACCGCCATGACCGGACCGAACAGTGCCGCCACCTTGGCGGTGCCGCTCGACTGAAACGCAAACAGCACGACCAGGATCACGATCGTCAGCGGGACGACATAGGCATGGAATGCCGGCGTGGCGACATCGAGACCCTCGACGGCGGACAGCACCGACAGCGCCGGCGTGATGACGGCATCGCCGTAAAACAAAGCCGCGCTGATGATGCCGAGCAGCGCCACCACGCCGCCGGCCTTGCTGAAGCGGCCGACCGCGCGCGACGCCAGCGCCATCAGCGTGAGCGTGCCGCCCTCGCCGTTATTATCGGCGCGCAGCAGGATGACCACGTATTTCAAGGTGACGATGATGAACAGCGCCCACAGAATCAGCGAGACGACCCCGAGCACGGTGCCGCGCGTCAGTTCCTCGTGATGCGTGCCGGACGCGGCGATGACGGCTTCGCGCAGCGCATAGAGCGGGCTGGTGCCGATATCGCCATAAACGACGCCGATGCTGCCCAGCGCCAGCGCCCAGAGGCTGGAATGCGCCGGCGCCACGCCATCGGTTGTCGCCTCGCTCCCGGAGGGAGCAGCAATGCTTTCGCTCATGGCAGATTATATAAGTAAATCCGACGCCTATTCCGGCGGTTGCATGCAGTTTTGCACGCGCGGCGCGGCTTTAGCACCAAAGCACGGTCGAGTCATGACCTGATTCATTTATAAGATTCCTATACGGCGCGGGCGATGCCATGCGTTAATGCATGGACAGGCGCATGATTAAATTATTGTCACACGGTCACTTGCGTACCGACTTCCACCACCCGGCCGGTCGGAATCTGGAAGAAATCCGTGGCATCACTCGCCGACTTGGCCAACATGATGAAAAGACGGTCCTGCCAGCGCGGCATCCCGGAATGGGCGGCGGGTTTCAGCGAGCGGCGGGACAGGAAAAACGACGTCGACATGATATCGAAATGCCAGCCGAGCTTGCGGGCGATCGCCAGCGCTTTCGGCACGTTGGGCGATTCCATATAGCCGAATTTGAGTGAGACCTTACTGAATAGTGGCGAAACCTCCGTTATCCGCACCCGCTCCTCGTCGGACACCCGCGGCGTGTCGGCAGTGACGATGGTGAGGATAACGTTGTGCTCGTGCAGCACCTTGTTGTGCTTGAGGTTATGCAGGAGCGACGTTGGCGCGGAATCCGGATCGCTGGTCAGGAACACGGCGGTGCCCGGCACCACATGCGGCGGCTTGCGTTGCAGGCTTCGCACCAGCGTTTCCAGCGGCACCTCGGTGCGCCGCGTCTTTTGCGCCAATATTCCGGTGCCGCGCCGCCAGGTAAGGATGATCAACACCATGGACGAGCCGAAGGCGATCGGCGCCCAGGCGCCGTCGAAAATCTTAAGCAGGTTGGCGGAGAAAAACACGGCGTCGACGAACACCAGCGGCGCGACCAGCGCGGCTGCCTGCCACAGTTTCCAATTCCACAATTTCCACACCACCAGGAGGCCGAGAATGCCGTCGACCACCATGGTCGTGGTCACGGCAATGCCGTAGGCGGAGGCGAGCGCGCTCGAGGTGCGGAACAGGCCGACCAGCAGCAGAACGCCGGCAAGCAGCGCAACAGTGACACGCGGGATGTAGATCTGGCCGTGATGTTCGGCGGAGGTGTGACGGATCGCCAGCCGCGGCAATAGCCCGAGCTGGATCGCTTGCGCGACCAGGGAATAGGCGCCGGTGATCACCGCCTGGCTCGCGATCACGGTTGCCACCGTCGCCAGCACGATCATCGGCATCAGCAAGTTCTCGGGCACCAACCGGTAGAATGGGTTTGCGATCGCCGATTCGTCGGCCAGCACCAAAGCGCCTTGGCCGAAATAATTCAGCAACAGCGCGGGAAAAACCAGAAACAGCCAAGCCGTCTGAATCGGTTTGCGACCGAAATGACCGAGATCGGCATAGAGCGCTTCACCGCCGGTCACGGCGAGAAAGACCAGGCCCAGCGTGACCAACCCGATGTGGCCGTGATCGGCCAGGAAGCGCACGCCGTAATACGGATTAACCGCCAGCAGGATATGCGGATCGTCGCTGATGTTCACCAGACCGGTAACCGCGATCGTAATGAACCAAACCAGCATGATTGGCCCGAAGAAGGTGGCGACCTTCGCCGTGCCGCGGCTTTGCACGGCAAACAGAACGACCAGAATAGCGACGGTGAGGCCGACGACATAATGCTCGAACGCCGGCGTCGCGAGCTTCAATCCCTCGACCGCGGACAGCACGGAAATGGCAGGCGTAATCACCGAATCGCCGAGAAACATTGAGGCGCCGATGACGCCAAGGATGTAGATCAGCGCCGTGCGGCGTCCGAACGCCCGGCTCGCCAGCGCCGTGAGCGACAACGTGCCGCCCTCGCCGTTGTTGTCGGCGCGCAGCAGGATCAGGACATACTTGCAGGTCACGACAACCATCAGTGCCCACAGAATGAGCGACAGCACACCGAATACGGCATCCCGGCTGACGACGCCGCCCGGGCTTGCCGCCACCACCGCTTCGCGAAAAGCGTAAAGCGGGCTGGTGCCGATGTCGCCGAAAACGACCCCCATGCTGCCGAGCGTCAGCGTCAGCAAGCCGCTGGAGGCGACGGTCACGGGATGGCCGCCGACCGGTGGCGCCAGCGCTGCAGCCTGGTCGGTTGTGTGACTGCTCATGGGTGTCGCTATGGAGCGCCGCTCTTGCCGCCGGACCGCCTAGTGGAGGCGCGCCTTTATAGCATCGCGGGCGCACCGGCAATATGTCCGCCGCGCCGGATCGCGGGCGGGCGCAGTCTAAGGCTTCAAATCCGGTGGAACCGGCGGCGCCTCGCGCATCAAGGTGATGGTGACGCGGCGATTGGCGGCCATGAAGGGGTCGTCGGGGAACAGCGGATCGGTGTCGGCCTTGCCGCCAATCTCGTAGAAATTGACTGTCGGAAAGCCCTGCTCTTCGAGGATTTGGCGCACCACGTTGGCACGGTCCACCGACAGGTTCCACGGCCCGTAATCGGGCTTCGGCGCGGTGTGGCTCGCCGACGTGTGGCCGGTGATGGACACCCGGTACGGCGTCGCCTTGAGCGGCCCGG
The DNA here is from genome assembly GCA_035317145.1 of Xanthobacteraceae bacterium. Taxonomy (GTDB): domain Bacteria; phylum Pseudomonadota; class Alphaproteobacteria; order Rhizobiales; family Xanthobacteraceae; genus BOG-931. Next base: position 8,748 of record DATHHM010000364.1, read on the forward strand.
CGAGTTTTTGGATGATGACGCGGGTGCGCTCGAAGGGCTCCTTGGCGCCTTCCGGGAACATCGAGCGGCCGTCCTGGTCGACGATCTCGATATTGAGCCCCTCTTTGGTCTCCTCGACCATGATGTGCTTGGAGGCTTCTGCCAGTTCCGGCATGTCTTGCAGCGCCTGGCGCAGCGAGGCTGCAGCGAGCGCAAAGGCCTGATCGTTCTTGAAGTGCGCGCCGATTTGCCGATTGTGGTCGTGCTCGTCCGGCGTCGGCGTGGCGGAGGCGTCCTCGGGCTGGATGTGGGCCGCGTTCTTGAGCTTCGGCCGGGTCGGCAGGCCGTCGACTTCGATGAGGCCCGAATAGCGCACATTGTTTTGCACCCCAAAGGCGTCGCGCATCGAGCCGGCGACGATTTGCAGCTTCTGCTGGTCCTGGTTGGAGAACGCCACCAGCATGACGAAAAAGCTCACCAGCAAACCCATGAGGTCGGCGAAGGTGACGAACCAGCCGTGGCCGCCGCCATGAGCTTCCTTGCGCCGCGCCATGATTTATGTGCTCCGCCGCCCGGTCAGGCCGGCACCGGCTCCGGCTCTTCGTGCCGGTGTTTTTCCGGAAGATAAGCCAGCAGCATTTCGCGCACCAAGGTGGGGCTCTTGGAATCGCGCATCATCAACACGCCGTCGATGATCAGCGTTCGATTGATCTCCTCGTCGACCAGTTTGAGATGCAACTTGTCGGCGATCGGCAGGCACATCAGGTTGGCCACCACCGCGCCGTAGAGCGTCGCCAACAGCGCCGTCGCCATGAACGGGCCGAGCTTTGACGGATCGGTCATGTTGGCGAACATCTGCACCATGCCGACCAGCGTGCCGATCATGCCGAAGGCCGGCGCGCAGTCGCCAACGGCGCGGTAGATCTTCTGGCCCTCGTCGAGATGGGTGAGGAAGTTGTCGCGGTCGCGCTCGAGATTGTCGCGGATGAAGTCGGCGTCATAGCCGTCCGCAACAAAACGAATACCCTTGGCCAGGAACGGGTCCTCGATCTCGACCTTTTCCAGCCCGATCGGGCCCTGCTTGCGCGCGATCTCGGCCAGCGCGGCGATCTCGTCGACCAGTTCGCGCTGGGTGGTGCGCCGCAGGGTGAAGGCAAATTTGGCGCCAAGCGGCAGGCCGTGGAAGATCGCGGTCAGCGGGAAGCGGATCAGGGTCGCGGAGAACGAACCGCCGAAAATGATGATGACGGCGTGATCGCTCACGAACATGCTCAGGTCGCCGCCCATCAACATCAGGGTCGCGACGACGGTTGCCCCGGCGACCAAGCCGAGGGCAGTGGCAATGTCCATGAAACCCGCTCCAACCAGCGACCAGGCAGCCCTAACGGACCGGCCCCTAAAGTACCGTCGCCGCGCTTAAGGGACGGTTACCGGTGGGACTTTGGTGCGGCCCTGCGGCCATTTCTTGATATTCCCTGGGGCTGACTATCCCAGTGACCATCGCGGAAAAAACCAGCACAATAGGTCCAAATCCATCCGGCCCAGCGCCGTTCGTTTCCCAGGGAGATCATCCATGCGTGATATCGGCCACTTCATCGGCGGCAAGGAGGTGAAGGGCGCATCGGGGCGGCAAGGCGACGTGTTCAATCCCAATACCGGCGAGGTGCAGGCCAGGGTGGCGCTCGCCGCCAAGACGGAGGTCGAAAACGCCATCGCCAATGCCGAGGCGGCGTTTCCGGCCTGGGCCGCCACCAATCCGCAGCGCCGCGCCCGCGTCATGTTCAAGTTTTTGGAGCTGATCCAGGGCGAATACGACGATCTGGCACGGTTACTGTCTTCCGAGCACGGCAAGACCTTTGCCGACGCCAAGGGCGACATCCAGCGCGGGCTCGAAGTGGTCGAGTTCGCCTGTGGCATCCCGAATCTGATGAAGGGCGAATACAGCGAGGGTGCCGGTCCCGGCATCGACCTTTACTCGATGCGCCAGGCGCTCGGCGTCGTCGCCGGCATCACGCCGTTCAATTTCCCGGCCATGATCCCGCTGTGGAAATGCGCCCCCGCGATCGCCTGCGGCAATTGCTTCATCCTCAAGCCGTCGGAGCGCGATCCGTCGGTGCCGATGCGCATCGCCGAATTGTTCCTAAAGGCCGGATTGCCGCCGGGCGTGTTCAATGTCGTCAATGGCGATAAGGAGGCGGTCGACACATTGCTCACGGACCCGCGCGTAAAGGCGGTCGGCTTTGTCGGCTCGTCTTCGATCGCCGAATACATTTACGCAACCGGCACCGCCCACGGCAAACGGGTGCAATGTTTTGGCGGCGCCAAGAACCACATGATCGTCATGCCGGACGCCGACATGGACCAGGCGGTCGATGCGTTGATCGGCGCCGGCTACGGCTCTGCCGGCGAGCGCTGCATGGCGGTGTCGGTCGCGGTGCCAGTCGGCAAGAAGACCGCCGACATTCTGGTCGAAAAACTGATCCCGCGCGTCGAGAGCCTCAAGATCGGCCCCTCGACCGACACCCAGGCCGACTACGGGCCGATGGTGACCAGGCAGCTGCTCGACAAAGTGCGCGGCTATATCGATCAAGGCGTCAAGGAAGGCGCCAAGCTCGTGGTCGACGGCCGCAATTTCAAGCTCCAGGGCTACGAGAAGGGTAATTTCATCGGCGGCTGCCTGTTCGACGACGTCAAGCCGGATATGACGATCTACAAGGAGGAAATATTCGGCCCTGTGCTCTCCGTGGTGCGCGCCAAGGATTACGAGGAAGCGGTGCGGCTGCCGTCGGAACATGAATACGGCAACGGCGTCGCCATCTTCACCCGCGACGGCGACACTGCGCGCGATTTCACCAACCGCGTCCAGGTCGGCATGGTCGGCGTCAACTTCGCGATCCCGGTGCCGCTGGCCTACTACACCTTCGGCGGCTGGAAGCGTTCCGGCTTCGGCGACCTCAACCAGCACGGTCCGGATTCGATCCGCTTCTACACCAAGACCAAGACGGTAACCGCGCGCTGGCCGTCCGGCACCAAAGAAGGCGCCGAGTTCGTTATTCCGACGATGCGGTGATGTCCGGCTTTACGCGCATAGCGGTTTTGGGCAGGCACGGCGCGGAAGCGGCCGCGGCTTTGCTCGTGCTTGCCACGCTCGCCGCCTGTGCCAGCGCGCCAAAACCCGAACCGCCGCCGGTTGCGGCTGTGCCACCGCCCTCTCCGCCCCCGCCTACGCCACCGCCGATCGATCTGGCCGGACGATGGCGGCTCACCGCGGCCGCGGGCGGCGCCTGCTTCATGACGCTCGGCGACGCGCCCGGCGCCGCCCAAGGCACCATCGCGCCCGAGGGCGGCTGTCCCGGCAATTTCTTCACCAGCCGCAAGTGGACCTTTGAGCACGACGCGCTGATCATTCGCGATCACAAGAGCCAGCCGCTTGCGCAGTTGTCATTCACCGGCGGCCATTTCGAAGGAAAAGACGACAACGGCGGCACGCTGTCGCTGTCGCATTAAATCATCGCGAGAACAAACATCGCAGGAGCAAACATGGCCGAATATCAGCTGCACTGCTTCGCCCAATCCGGCAACGCCTATCGCGCCGCGCTGATGCTCAATCTGATTGGCGCCGATTGGCAACCGGTATTCGTCGATTTCTTCGGCAAAGGCGTCCAGCGCTCGCCGGAATGGCGCGGCACCGTCAACGAAATGGGCGAGGCCCCGGTTCTCGTTCACGGCGCCAAAAAGCTGAGCCAGTCCGGCGTGATCCTGACCTATCTCGCCGAGCATTCCAAAAAATTCCTGCCGCGCGGCGAGGACGAGCGGCTCGAAGCGCTGCGCTGGATCATTTTCGACAATCAGAAGGTCAACGGCTTTCTCGGGCCGTATCGCTTCCTGCGCAATTTTGCCAAACCCGCCGGCCATCCGGCGGTGATGGAATTTCTCAAAGGCCGCATCGACAATACTTTGGGCATTGTCGACAAGCGCCTCGCCGGCCGCCCCTACATCCTCGGATCGGAGCCGACCATCGCCGACCTGTCGCTGGTCGCTTACCTTTATTATCCGCCCGAGGAATTCGGCTTCGATATTCCGGCCACGCACAAGAACATCGCGGCCTGGCTCGATCGCATCAAAGCGCTGCCGGGCTGGAAACATCCTTACGACCTGATGCCCGGCCACCCGCTGCCGCAGTGACTGGCGCCTAAAGCGGAATATCGAGAGTCGTTGGCGGCGGACGCACCGGGATGGGTGCCGCCGCGACCGGCGGCGTTGGTGGCGCCACTGGCGGCGGACTTGCGACGGGCGCTGGAGGCAGAGCCGGAGTCGCAGCGGGCGGCGGCGCGGCCGGAGCAGGATTCGGAGCCGGCGTTACAGAGGCTGTCGCTGGCGCAGGCTGTGCGACCGGCGCTACCGGCTTTACCGCTGGAGCCGGCGATGGCGCGGCTGCCGTTGGTGCGGGTGTCGGCGGCGTTGTTGGCGTAGCGGCTGACACTGTTGGCTTGGCTGCGGGCTTTGGTGGCGTCGGCGTTGAAGGCGTCGGCGTTGAAGAGGTCGCCTCGACTTTCGGCGGCGTGGTCGTGTCGGCCTTGGCTTCGGCGGGTTGTTGCGGCGCCCGCGCCGGCTGCGACGGTTGCGGTTCGGGCTCGTTGACGTATTTCGCCAACAGCGCGCGGGCATTGGCGAGGAGCTTGCCGCCGTCGACCTTGTGCTCCTTCATGTCTTTCAGCCAAGCCTCGACCACCGGCTCGGTCGCTTTGCGCCAACGGGCGACGGCTTCGGGCAACAGCGTGGTGATCGGATCGCCGCGGCCCGAGACCATGTCGACGACGGCTGAGGCCTGCACGTCCCACATGGCGCCGGCGACGCTCGCCGCGGGCTGACCGGAATTATTGTCGATGACGGTCTTGAGATCGCGCGGCAGCTTGTCGTAGGTCGCCTTGTTCATCGCCAACACGAATGTGGTCGTGCTCAGCGACGAATCGGAAAATTCGGTGTGGGTCTTGAGCAGGTCGTTGAGCTTGAACGTCGGCACCATGTTCCACGGATCGATGCCGCCATCGACCACGTGCTGGGCGATCGCCAGCGGCAGCTGCGCGCTCGGCATCGGCACGGCGATCGCGCCGAGCCAATGCACCGCTTCGACGGCGAACCGGGTCTGCACGTGCAGCCTTAAGTCGCGTATCTCCTCGATGGTGTGGACCGGCCGGTTGGTGTGCAGCACGCCGCGGTCGGAGCACGAGAAGCAGATCGGATGCACCTCGCGGAATTCGTCCGCGAGGTTTGCGCGCGCGTAATCGTCGACCGCTTTCGAGCTCACCAGCGCCCGGCGCGACGGCACGAACGGCAGCTCGAACGCCTCGATCTTCGGGAATCGTCCCGGCGTATTGCTGGGCTGCGCCCACGCGATATCGACGACGCCATCGCGCGCCTGGTCAAACAGATCGGCCGGCGCGCCGCCGAGCTGCATCGAGGGAAACAGATCGATGCGGATGCGCCCGCCCGATTGCGCCTCGACCTGGCGCGCCCACGGCGCCAAAAACTTGTCGTGCGCGCTCGACACCGAGGAGAACGCGTGATGCAGCTTGAGCGAGAATTGCGGCGCGTCGGCCCATGCGACACGCATGACGGCCGGAGCCGCCACCGACGCCATGGTCGAGGCCAGGAAAGTGCGGCGCGCAACACGCATGCTTATTCTCTCGCAGCCGTCTTAGAGCATGATCCCGAAAAGTGGGCCCGGTTTTCGGACAAGATCATGCTCCACCAAAAAACCTGGACTTTGATCTGCTTCAATTGAAGCGGATCAAAGTCTAGGCGCTAACGGTACGGCTCAATTGAGGCGCGACGGCGGGCGGTCTTCGTTGTCGGCGGCCGGGACGATGCTGACCGTAGCGCCGGCGGAGTCCGGCCCAGCAGCCAGCGCAGCTTCGCTCCGGCTCTCGCGCGTGCGCCGCTCGTAGCCGCGGTAAGACAAATATCCGAACGGCAGCGCTCCGAGATAAGCCAACGTCCCCGCCGTCAGGATGATCCACGGGTAAGCGATCAACAGCGCGATGAACAGCACCGCCACGAGCACGGCCGGCCCGACCATTTCCGGCGGCACGCGGGTGCCGACGCGCTTGCCGGAAAACACCGGCAGCCGCGACACCATCAGCGAAGCGATCGCGAGCGTGTAGACCAGCGTCAGCCAGTTCAGCACTTCGGAACGCGGCAGGCCGAGCAACGCCACATAGATCGGCAACAGCACGGTGATGGCGCCGGCCGGCGCCGGTATGCCGACAAAGAAATTACTGGCCCAGGCCGGCTTGTCCGGATCGTCGACCATGACGTTGAAGCGGGCGAGGCGGAGCGCGGCGCAGATGGCGAACACCATGGCGGCGATCCAGCCCGCCGATTTCAGAGCGTGCAGGCCCCAGAAATACAGGATCAGCGCCGGCGCGACGCCGAAATTGACGAAGTCGGCGAGGCTGTCGAGTTCGGCGCCGAAGCGCGAGGTACCTTTGAGGAACCGCGCCAGGCGGCCGTCGATGCCGTCGAGAAAGGCGGCGAAGACGATCGCGGCGAGCGCCAGCACATAGCGGTTCTCGAACGCCATGCGGATCGCGGTCAGGCCGGCGCAGAGCGCCAACAGCGTGATGATGTTTGGCACCAGGGTGCGTACCGGAATGCGGCGGAAGCGCCGCTTCGGCAAGCGCAGGCGGGGGCCGCCATAACGGGGCGGAGGCATGGACATGCTGCATTATAGCCGCTCGGGACGAGCGCGGCCACGCGGCGCGACAATTCGGTTAACCCTTTATCAGCCCTTGCGAAATGTCCGGACCGCCTCGGCGGCGCGCAGGTCGGCGAGCACCGTCTCGCCGGCGATCGCCGTCTGCCCCTCGGCGACCAGCGCGCGCGTGCCCTCGGGCAGATAGACATCCACCCGCGAGCCGAAGCGGATCATGCCGATGCGCTGGCCGGCGGCGACCGCCTCGCCCTCGCGCGCGAACGGCACGATGCGCCGCGCCACCAAGCCGGCGATCTGGATGACGGCGATGCGCGCGCCTGTGCCGGTGGCGATGACGAAGGCGTTGCGCTCGTTATCCTCGCTCGCTTTGTCGAGATCGGCGCTTAAAAATTTGCCGGCGCGATAGACGATACGTTCGATGCGGCCGGCCACTGGGCTTCTGTTCACGTGGCAATCGAACACGCTCATGAAAACGGAAATGCGCGGCAGCGGACGATCACCAAGATCCAGCTCCTTCGGCGGCAAGGCATTTACAATTTGACTCAAGCGGCCGTCGGCCGGCGCTACGACGATACCGTCGCGCACCGGCGTCACCCGCGCCGGATCGCGGAAGAAATAGGCGCACCATAATGTCGCAACCGTGCCGAGCCAGCCGAGCGGCGGCCAGAACCAAAACAGGAAGAGGCTCACCAGCGCAAAGCCGCCGATGAACGGATAGCCCTGCGGATGGATCGGCGCCAGTTGCGAGCGGATGGATTTGATGACGGACATTGCTACTCCGCCGCGTCCGCGGCCGGTATGAGCTCGACCTGTAACTCTGCGTCGTCCGACACTCCCGGCGGATTGCGATTGGGCGCCGTGCCGTCGTCGCCGACCTCGGCCAGAAGCTCGCGGGCTTTTGCCGCCTCGCGCTGCCGGTTCCACATGCTGGCATAGAGGCCGCCGTGGGCGAGCAATTCCTGGTGCGTGCCGCGCTCTACGATCACGCCGTCGTCGAGCACGAGAATCATGTCGGCGCCGACGATAGTCGACAGCCGGTGCGCGATGACCAGCGTGGTGCGGCCGCGGGCCACACGGTCGAGCTCGTCTTGGATGTCCCTCTCGGTGTGGCTGTCGAGCGCCGAGGTCGCTTCGTCGAGCAACAGGATCGGCGGACCTTTGAGGATGGTACGGGC
>DATHHM010000365.1:0-4937 GCA_035317145.1 Xanthobacteraceae bacterium
CAACAATACCGCGCTCAAGCGCAATGTCGACGAGGAATACCGCCAGAACCGCGAGCGCTACGAATTCCTCAAATGGTCGCAGAAGTCGTTCGACAACTTCCGCGTCGTGCCGCCCGGCACCGGCATCTGCCACCAGGTCAATCTCGAATATCTGTCGCAGACGGTGTGGACCGCGAAGGCCAAGGTGACTTTCCCGGACAAGTCCGTCGCCACCGAGCTGGCTTATCCGGACACCCTGGTCGGCACCGATTCGCACACCACGATGGTGAACGGCCTCTCCGTGCTCGGCTGGGGCGTCGGCGGCATCGAGGCCGAGGCCGCCATGCTCGGCCAGCCCTATTCGATGGTGCTGCCGGAAGTGATCGGGATGCGGCTCAACGGCAAGCTCAAGGAAGGCGTCACCGCGACCGATCTGGTGCTGACCGTGACGCAGATACTGCGCAAGCGCGGCGTCGTCGGCAAATTCGTCGAATATTTCGGCCCGGGCCTGGCCAGCCTGACGATCGCCGACCGGGCGACGCTCGGCAACATGTCGCCGGAATACGGCGCGACCTGCGGTTTCTTTCCGATCGACGACGATACCATCCGCTATCTGCGCGACACCGCCCGCTCGGCGGACCGCATCGCGCTAGTCATGGCCTACGCCAAGGCGCAGGGCATGTACCGCACCAAGAACACGCCGGACCCGGTGTTCACTGACGTGCTCAAGCTCGAACTGTCGTCCGTCGAGCCGTCGCTCGCCGGGCCGAAGCGGCCGCAGGACCGCATTGCGCTCAAAGAGGTCAAGAACGGCTTTGCCTGGTCGATGGACAAGGAGTTCAACAAGGCAGCCGAGATGGATAAGCGCGTGCCGGTCGAAGGCCGCAAGCATACGCTCGGCAACGGTGACGTGGTGATCGCGGCGATCACCTCCTGCACCAATACGTCGAACCCGAACGTCATGATGGCGGCGGGGCTATTGGCGCGCAAAGCGGTGGCCAAGGGCCTCACCGTCAAGCCGTGGGTGAAAACGTCGCTGGCGCCAGGCTCGCAGGTCGTCGCCGAATATCTGGACAAATCCGGCCTGCAGAAGGATCTCGACGCGCTCGGCTTCAATCTGGTCGGCTTCGGCTGCACCACCTGCATCGGCAATTCCGGGCCGCTGCCGGAGGAGATTTCCGAAGCGATCAACAAGAACGATCTGGTCGCCGCCGCCGTGCTGTCGGGCAATCGCAATTTCGAGGGCCGCGTCAACGCCGACGTGCGCGCCAATTATCTCGCCTCGCCGCCGCTGGTGGTCGCCTATGCGCTAGCCGGCTCGATGCAGATCGACGTCGCCAAGCAGCCGCTCGGCACCGACCAGAAGGGCCGCAAGGTCTATCTGCGCGATATCTGGCCGTCGAGCCGCGAGATCAGCGATGCCGTCCGCAAGAACATCAACAAGCAGATGTTCGCGCGCAAATACGGCAACGTGTTCAAAGGCGACGCCAGCTGGCGCAAGATCGCCGTCAAGGGTGGGCTCACCTTCAAGTGGGATGATCGTTCCACCTACGTGCAGAACCCGCCCTATTTCGAGGGCATGCAGAAGCGCAGTCAGCCGATCGAGGATATCGTCGACGCGCGCGTGATGGGCCTGTTCCTCGACTCGATCACCACCGACCACATCTCGCCGGCCGGCTCGATCAAGGAAGAAAGCCCGGCCGGCGAATATTTGCGCGATCATCAAGTGCGGCCGAAGGACTTCAACCAGTACGGCACCCGGCGCGGCAATCACCAGGTGATGATGCGCGGCACGTTCGCCAATATCCGCATCAAGAACCAGATGGTGCCGGGCGTCGAAGGCGGCTTCACCATCCACTATCCGTCGAAGCAGCGCATGACGATGTACGACGCCGCCATGCGCTACAAGAACGAGAACGTGCCGCTGGTGGTGTTCGCCGGCAAGGAATACGGCACCGGCTCGTCGCGCGACTGGGCGGCCAAGGGCACGATCCTGCTCGGCGTGCGCGCCGTGATCGCGCAGTCGTTCGAGCGCATCCACCGCTCCAATCTGGTCGGCATGGGCGTGGTGCCGCTGACCTTCGAGGAAGGCACCTCGTGGCAGACGCTGGGGCTCAAGGGCGACGAGCAGGTCACCATTCGCGGCCTGCACGGCGACCTCAAGCCGCATCAGCGCCTGCTCGCCGAGATCGTAGCGTCCGACGGCGGCCTCAAGCGCGTGCCGCTGATCTGCCGCATCGATACAGTGGATGAGCTCGACTACTACAAGAACGGCGGCATTTTGCAGTATGTGCTGCGCCACCTCGCGGCTTGAAGCGCGATCGAAATAGCTGTCTCCAGACTTGATCCGGGGATAGCACTGTCTTTCCGAAACATCATGCCCTCATGAACATTCGGCATGATCCGAGACAGCGAATAGCGTCTTTCGAAAGATCGCGCCGCCTTGGAATTCGGCGTAAAGCTTGCAGCCTCACCGCGAATTGAGTGGCGGGTGACTTGCGCCGGCGCTAACACAGGCGCGGGCGATAATACCGTTCCGAGGGGTCGGCGGGGTGGAGACTGTAATGGTGCGCTGCCGCTTTGCGTCGGCACCCGTCATCGCCGCGCTTTTGATGGCAACCTACGGTATCGCGCGCGCTGAGCCGCGGGCGCTGCTCGAGCTGTTCACCAGCCAGGGTTGTTCGTCCTGTCCCGCTGCTGACAAACTCCTCGGCGAGCTTGCCAACGATTCATCGCTGGTCGCGCTGAGCGTGCCGATCGACTATTGGGACTATCTCGGCTGGAAGGACACGTTGGCCGACCCGGCGCATTCGGCGCGGCAGCGCGCTTATTCGCGCGTGCGCGGCGACCGCCAGGTCTATACGCCGCAAATCGTCGTCAACGGCGCCATGCACGTGCTCGGCAGCGACCGCGCCGCCGTCGATCGCATGATCGCACAGACCGATCAAAAAGCTTCAGTGATGTCGCTGCCGGTGCTGTTGACCGTCACGGGCAGCAATTTGAGCGTCACCGTCAAAGCCAAAGACGGCGACCATTCCGGCGGTGAAGTTTGGCTGTGTCCGCTGGCCAAAACCGTGTCGGTTGCGATCGGTCGCGGCGAAAATCATGGACGCACGATCACCTACCACAACGTGGTGCGGCGCTGGGTGAAGCTCGGCGATTGGGCCGGGACGGATTCGACCTGGAATGTGCCGATGTCGGACATCAAGACCGACGACATCGATGCCGCCGCCGTCATGGTGCAGGAAGGCACCCATGACAAGCCGGGTATCATCCTCGGCGCGGCCTACACGCTGCTGCAGACGACGGACGACGGACGACAGACGACGGAACGCAAATAATCGAAGACGAGTTCGGTTCGCCGTCGTCCTGCTTTCCTAATCTGTCCTCTGTCGTCCGACATCCGCCGTCCGACTCCGTCCTCCGACAAAAAGAAAGGCCGGCAACTGCCGGCCTGAAGGTATTGGGGATTGAACCGTACGAAACTCTGGCCCGGTCCGTCCGCGCCCCGGGGGGCTGGGGGGCTGAGGAATCCGGAACGCTTCCGAACCGGGCCCTGAGGCAACAGTCGTTTATTTTGCAAGCCAGCTTGGCGTGTGCTTGGCCGAATTAGGGCCGTATTATGATTCGCCTAACGAAGCCGTGATTCCGGCCGTCACAAATGTCGCAGCCGTGCCGCAGCCAAGTGCTGCAACCATGGGCATCGGCCGCCTAACGCCTCGTTTTCGTGCTCCGATGACCGGCCATTTGCGGCGCCGCAGCCTCTTGCCGCCGAAGCCGTCCGGCGCGATCATGAAGCGACGATGACAAAGGAGGCGCCGGATGGATATCGGCGAAATCGAACCTAGCGCGTGGCGCGGGGGCGAGCTTCGAGCGCCCGCCCCCGCGAGTGTGGTGACCTTCAGCCGGCGTGAGCTCGACCGCATTCTCGGCCTTTACGGCCGCATGGTCGCCGCCGGCGAGTGGCGTGATTACGCAATCGATTTTTTGAAAGACCGCGCGGTATTTTCGATTTTCCGACGCGCCGCGGAGGTTCCCATCTACCGCATCGAGAAAAATCCGCGGCTCGGCCGGCGCCAGGGCGCCTACAGCGTGATTTCGGCGACCGGTCACATCCTGCGCCGCGGCCACGAGATCGACCGCGTGCTCAGTGCGCTGGATCGCTCGATCCGGGTGGTTGCCGGGTAGAGGCCGTTACGGCGGCAACGCATCGCCGCTGCCGAGGGCACGCTGCATCAGCACGGTGTCGAGCCAGCGACCGTGCTTGAAGCCGATTGACTGGAAATTGCCGATGAGCCGGAACCCGACGGCGGCATGGACCGCGACCGAGGCGGTGTTGGCCGAATCACCGATCACCCCGAGCATCTGACGAAAGCCGAGAGCCTCCGACTCGACGACCAAACGCGTCAGCAACAGCCGGCCGATTCCCTTGCGGTGAAATTCCGGCGCGATGTAGAGCGAATCCTCGACGCACCAGTCATAGGCGCGACGGTCGCGGTAGGGGCCCGCATAGGCGTAGCCGGCGACAGCGCCGGCCAGTTCGGCGACGATATAAGGAAAATTCCGCGCCAACAGCGCATGTTGGCGGCGCGCCATTTCGGCTTCGTCAGGCGGTTCGAGCTCGAACGAGGCCGTGCCGTGTGCGACGGCGTGGGCATAGATGCGGGTGATCGCAGGAATATCAGCGGCAGTAGCGGTGCGAAGGTTGACGTCGTTCATCGTTCAGACGGCACAATGCCGGAAAACAAAACGCCCCGGGAAAATGATTCCGGGGCGCTTCGATTGCAATCCGTTTGCGCTCAGCGGCGGTCGCCGAAGATGCGCAGCAGCATCAGGAACAGGTTGATGAAGTCGAGATAGAGCGACAGCGCGCCCATCACCGCCTTGCGGCCGGTCACGGTGCCGTCGTCCTGCACGTTATACATCTCCTTGATGCGCTGCGTGTCGTAGGCGGTCAG
>DATHHM010000366.1:0-10883 GCA_035317145.1 Xanthobacteraceae bacterium
ATGGATACGCGGCGCTGGGGTCCCGGCGAGCGGCTGGTGTTCGAGCCGTATTCGAAGCAGACGTTCGATGAGTCGTTCGAGTGGATCGAGCAGCACGGCATCTTCCCGCGCAGCGAAATGGGCTCGGGCAACTACGAAACCTCGATCTTCCACTAATCGGCTGACGCACTGTCCACGGCATCGAGGTGTTCGCGCACCAGCGCGAACACCTCGCGGAACATTTGCGGCGTCAGCACGCGGGTATTCGTATTGTAGCGCGAGCAGTGATAGCTATCGAATAATTTGAATTCGCCCATCGCGTGCGCGCGGCCGTGGGTGAACGGGTAGAGCGATTTGCGCAAATCCCGCGCCACGATCAATGTTTCGTGCGCGATCCTGCCGAGCGCGACGACGGCGCGCAGTCGTGGCATCTGCACAATCGCCGCGGTGAGAAAGGGGCGGCAGGTCGCGATCTCCTGCGGCGTCGGCTTGTTTTCCGGCGGCACGCAGCGCACCGCATTGGTGATGCGGCAATCGACAAGCTCCAGACCATCATCGGGCCGTGCCAGATACTGGCCGCGGGCGAAGCCGAACTCGAGTAGCGTTGCGTAGAGCAGATCGCCGGCATAATCGCCGGTGAATGGCCGGCCGGTGCGATTGGCGCCGCGCAGTCCCGGCGCCAGCCCGACGATGAGAAGACGGGCGTCGCGCGGCCCGAACGATTCGACCGGCGCGTTGAACCATTCCGGCTCGTGCTCACGCCAAGTTTCGCGAAAAGCGACGAGCCGAGGGCAGCGCGGGCAATTGCGGCCGGGCGTGTTTTCTGCCGGGCGCGCCTTCGCATCAATCCTGGGCGGAGAGGGCATATGCCCCATTCATCGCCGTTAGTCGTCTTCGAACTCGTCGTCGGCTTCGACGTCGACCCGCGGCGCAGTGGCGGCGCTGCGCTGCAGGAATTGCGGGGTGTGGCGCTGCTCGCGTCCGTCGCGCGGTTCCCGAGGCTCACGCATCTCTCTGGGCTCGCGCATCGGCCGTTCCGACGGATCGCGCCCGACCTTGGACTGCAACTCCACGATGTCGACGAACTGATCGGCCTGGCGGCGCAACTCGTCGGCGACCATGGGCGGCTGCGTCGAAACCGTCGATATCACGATGACGCGCACGCCGCGGCGCTGCACCGCTTCCACCAGCGAGCGGAAGTCGCCGTCGCCGGAGAACAGCACCATCTGGTCGATATGCGGCGCCAGCTCCATGGCGTCGACCGCGAGCTCGATGTCCATGTTGCCCTTGACCTTGCGGCGGCCGGTCTGATCGACGAACTCCTTGGTCGCCTTGGTGACCACGGTGTAGCCGTTGTAGTCGAGCCAATCGATCAGCGGCCGGATCGAGGAATATTCCTGATCCTCGATCACCGCGGTGTAATAGAAGGCGCGCACCAGATAGCCGCGCGACTGGAACTCGCGCAGGAGCTTCTTGTAGTCGATATCGAAGCCGAGCGATTTGGCGGTGGCGTAAAGATTGGCGCCGTCGATGAACAGCGCGATTTTTTCGACCTGTGCTGACATGATGTCTCTCTACCGTCTCTCGTGATGAAACCGGATCAAGCCGCAATGCGTTCGACGTGTCCGGCGCGTATAAATCGTTTGTCGCCAGCGGAAACTTAAGACGTTCGAAGCACTATCGCCCGGTGATGGCGCAATATTGCGGCAGAGGCAATATTGCCGGCGCAAAGTGGCGCGGACACCGTAGCGAGAGTACTGCGGCACGCCGTCGCGGCAACTCCGAAAGTATGATTCCGAGCGCCGCGACTTCGTTCCCGGATTTTTGCGTAACAGAGCGCTGCCCGGCAGCCAAGTTAAAAATAACCTGCGCAATTTCACACTTGAACTTCGTGGTCCGTGACTGTACGTAAGCTCAACATTCATGCACAAGGCCCGGTTGCAGGGAACCCGCCCGGGACCTCTTAAGGAGTTGAAAACATGGCCCGCGTGACCGTCGAAGATTGCATCGACAAGGTCGAAAACCGGTTCGATCTGGTGCTGCTCGCAAGCCATCGCGCGCGCACGATCTCGTCCGGCACCCAGATCACCGTCGAGCGCGACAACGACAAGAACCCGGTTGTGGCGTTGCGTGAAATCGCCGACGAGGCGGTGTCGCCCGAGGACCTCAGGGAGGAACTCGTCCATTCGTTGCAGAAATACGTCGAAGTCGACGAGCCGGAGCCCGAGACGGTTCCCCTGATCGGGGCCCCCGGGACAGGCGTCGACGCCGACGACACCGACGTCACCACCGACCGGATGACCGAGGAAGAGCTGCTCAAGGGCCTGGAGGGCCTCACCCCGCCCGAAAACGTGCCCGAGCCCGATGTCGGCGACGACGAGGAATAAGCCCCTGCCTTTGCAGGCCTTATTCGCGGGAAGCCTTTAACGGAAATTTCGCTTTGGGCGGCGACTTTGGTCGTCGCTCAAGGATTTTGCGGCCTGGCTGATGCGGCCCAAGTCTGTGACCATGTCTTGTGGCGCCGACGCGGCCCCGTGATATCCTTGTGATCGGCTTTCGCCCGTTTTTGGAGCGGATGATCGCCCAAGGACCGTAATGCCGCGCTCGCCGACCGATGATCTGCCGCGGATGCAGAACCAGCCCCGTTCTAGGGTGGCGGTGGCGCGCGGGCCGAACCTGGTGCCGAAGACCAACGGCGCGGAGGTTCCGGCAAAGCCCCGCAAGCCGCGGATGATGCGGCAATACGAGCTGATCGACCGGGTCAAGCAGTACAATCCCGGAGCCAACGAGGACCTGCTCAACCGCGCCTATGTCTACGCCATGAAGGCCCATGGCAAACAGCAGCGCGATTCGGGCGACCCGTATTTCTCGCATCCCTTGGAAGTCGCCGCGATCCTCACCGACCTCAAGCTCGATGACGCCACCATCGCGGCGGCGCTGCTGCACGACACCATCGAGGATACCGACGCCACCCGCGTCGAGATCGATCGCGTGTTCGGCCATGACATCGGCCGCCTGGTCGAGGGTTTGACCAAACTGAAAAAGCTCGATCTCGTCTCCAAGGAGGCCAAGCAAGCGGAGAATTTGCGCAAGCTCCTGCTCGCCATCGCCGCCGACGTGCGGGTGATGCTCATCAAGCTCGCCGACCGGCTGCACAACATGCGCACCTTGACCCATCGGCCGCCCGAGGCGCGCCGGCGCACGGCGGAGGAGACGCTCGACATTTATGCCCCGCTTGCCGGCCGCATCGGCATGCATGAGATGCGCGAGGAGCTCGAAGATCTGTCGTTTCGCGAGCTCAATCCCGACGCGCACAAGGTCCTCACCGAGCGGCTTGAAGCGCTCGCCGCAAAATCAAGCGGCTGGATCAGCGAGATCGAGCAGCAGCTCGCCAAAAAGCTCGGCGACCGCGGCATCAGCGCCGAGGTTTTCGGCCGGCGCAAGCGCGCCTATTCGATCTGGCGCAAGATGGAGCGCAAGGCGATCGGTTTCGAGCAGCTGTCGGATATTTTCGGCTTCCGCGTCATCGTGGGCGGCCTCACCGAATGCTACCAGGCGCTCGGCATCGTCCATATTTCCTGGCCGGTGGTGCCGGGGCGCTTCAAGGATTACATCTCGACGCCGAAGCAGAACGATTATCGCTCGATCCACACCACCGTGATTGGGCCCGGCAAGCAGCGCGTCGAGCTACAGATCCGCACCCGCGCCATGCAACAGATCGCCGAATACGGCATCGCCGCGCACGCGCTCTACAAGGACGGCGTCGGTTCGCCGACCGAGATGCTGTCGCGCGAGTCGAACGCTTACGCCTGGCTGCGCCGCACCATCGAACTTCTGGCCGAAGGCTCCAATCCGGAAGAATTTTTGGAACACACCAAGCTCGAATTGTTCCACGACCAGGTGTTCTGTTTCACGCCGAAGGGAAAACTGATCGCGCTGCCGCGCGGCGCCACGCCGATCGATTTCGCCTATGCGGTGCACACCGACGTCGGCAATATGGCGATCGGCGCCAAGATCAACGGCAAAATGGGGCCGCTCTCTTCGCCGCTGCAAAACGGCGACGAGGTGCAGATTTTGACCTCCAAGGCGCAGACCGCGCCGCCGGCGGCCTGGGAATCCATCGTGGTGACCGGCAAGGCGCGCGCCGCCATCCGCCGCGCCACCCGCGACGCGGTGCGCAGCCAATATTCGGCGTTCGGCCGGCGCATCGTCGAGCGGCTGTGCCAGCGCGCCAAGATCGAATACTCCGACGAAAAGCTCGAAGGCGCGCTGCCGCGCTTGGCGCGGGCCTCGATCGACGACGTGTTTTCGGCCGTCGGCCGCAGCGAGATGCGGGCGTCCGACGTCGTGCGCGCCATGTATCCCGACTACAAGGACGAGCGCGTCACGCCGCTGGCGCCGAAGGCGGAGAGCGGCTGGTTCGGCCTGAAATGGACCAAGGCGGTAAAATTCAAGCTGCCCGGCGGCGGCGAGGATGGCACGTCGCTGCCGATCCGCGGCATCAATACCGATCTGCCGGTGAGCTTTGCGCCGAATGGCGGCGCGGTGCCAGGCGACCGCATCGTCGGCATCATGACGCCGGGCGAGGGCATCACCATTTTCCCGATCCAATCGGGCGCGCTCAAGCAATTCGAGGACGAGCCGGAACGCTGGCTCGACGTGCGTTGGGACGTCGACGACAAGGCGCCGCAGCGCTTTCCGGCGCGGCTCGCGGTGCAGTCGGTCAACGAGCCCGGGACGCTGGCGCAAATCACCCAGGTCATTGCCGAGCACGACGGCAATATCGACAACATAAAGATGTCGCGGCAGTCACCCGATTTCACCGAGCTAACCATCGATCTCGAAGTCTATAACCTCAAGCACCTGACTTCGATCATCTCGCAATTGCGGGCGAAGAAGGTGGTCGCCAACGCCGAGCGCGTGAACGGCTAGCCGGTTCGGCGCGAGGAGCGAGACAATCTTATGGCTGCGAACCCGCCCATTCGCCTCGGCGTCAACATCGACCATGTCGCCACCGTGCGCAATGCGCGCGGCGGGCGGCATCCCGATCCGGTGAAGGCGGCCGAGATCGCGATTGCGGCCGGCGCCGACGGCATCACCGCGCATCTGCGCGAGGACCGCCGTCACATCGTTGACGATGATATCGTCCGGCTCAAGGAGCGCATTACAAAACCGCTCAATTTCGAAATGGCGGCGACGCCGGAGATGGTGGCTATCGCCTGCAAGGTGCGCCCGCACGCCGCCTGCATCGTTCCCGAGCGGCGGGAGGAGCGCACCACCGAAGGCGGGCTCGATGCCGCCGGCCAGCGTGAAAATTTACGCGGGACGGTGGCTGAGCTCGCCGAAGCCGGCATCCGAGTTTCGCTGTTCATTGCCGCCGAGCCGGCGCAGATCGAGGCCGCCGCCGCGATCGGCGCGCCGGTCATCGAGATTCATACCGGCGCCTGGTGCGATGCCTTGGCGGCCCGCAATGCCGCTGCCGCCGCCGCCGAGTTCGAACGCATCGTGCGCGGCGCGAAGCGCGCCAACAGCGTGGGCCTTGAAGTCCATGCCGGCCACGGCCTCGATTTCGTCACTGCGGCGACGATAGCGGCCTTGCCCGAGATCGCCGAGCTCAATATCGGGCATTTTCTGATCGGCGAGGCGATCTTCGACGGCCTCGACGCCGTTGTGCGCAAGATGCATGCGGTGATGAATCGCGGCCGGCGCAGCGGCGGAGCCGGGGGATGATTCTCGGCATCGGCTCCGACATTTCCGACGTACGCCGCATCGCCAAGGTGATCGAGCGTCACGGCGATCGCTTCATCGACCGCATCTTCACGCCGCACGAGCGCGCCCGCGCCGAACGGCGGCGCAACAGGGTCGAAACCTATGCCAAGCGCTTCGCCGCCAAGGAAGCCTGCGCCAAGGCGCTCGGCACCGGCATCCGCGCCGGCGTATGGTGGCGCGACATGGGCGTCGTCAATCTGCCATCGGGGCGGCCGACCATGGAGCTTACCGGCGGCGCCAAGCGGCGCCTCGACGCCATCACGCCCGAAGGCTACGAGGCGCGCATCGACCTCACCATCACCGACGAGGGACCGACGGCCCACGCCTTCGTCATCATTTCGGCGGTCGCCGTCACGGCTGCTTGACGAACCGCCGCACCATCCTTTCGACTCAAGGCGTTTTCCGAATATGACGGAATACGAGCTGGCGATAGCTGCGATGAAAATTTCGTCATGTTTCACCAGCCGGGTCGCAAGCTCATGTTATCGTTCGATAAAACCGCGTTGTGCGACCGCGCGGCGAAACCCCGCGCGCAATTGCGCCTGTGGTAGTGAGGGGTTACAAGATCGCGGGGCGGGGCGCGTGAACCGCAGGACAACAGGCCGATGAGCGTGCAGACCGGAACCAAAAAGAAAGAGGGTGGCATCGCCGAGACGGTCCGCGTGCTCTTCAATGCCCTCATTATTGCGCTGGTCATCCGCACCTTTCTGTTTCAGCCCTTCAATATCCCGTCCGGCTCGATGATCCCGACGCTTCTGGTCGGCGATTACCTGTTCGTCTCGAAATATTCCTACGGCTATACCCACTACTCGTTGCCGTTCTCGCCGCGGATTTTCTCCGGCCGCTTCATGGGCGGTACGCTCAAGCGCGGCGACGTCGTCGTCTTCCGGCTGCCGAAGGATGACTCCATCGACTACATCAAGCGCGTCATCGGGCTTCCCGGCGACAAGATTCAGATGATCGATGGCGTGCTCAACATCAACGGCGAGCCGGTCAAGCGCGAGCGCATCGACGACTTCGTCATCGACGATGACGGCGCCGTGCAACGCGTCAAGCGCTACAAGGAGACGCTGACCAACGGCGTCGTCTACACCACGCTCGACCTGTCCGAGAACGGCTTCTACGACAACACGCCGGTCTACAACGTGCCGCCCGACCACTATTTCATGATGGGTGACAACCGCGACAATTCCACCGACAGCCGCGTGCTCAGCCAGGTCGGCTACGTTCCCTACGAAAACATCATCGGCAAGGCGCAGATCATTTTCTTCTCCATCAAGGACGGCACCCACGTGTGGGAACTCTGGCGCTGGCCCTGGGACGTGCGCTGGGACCGGATGTTCACGCTGGTCAGATGAGCCGCCGCGCCAAGGGCTCCCCCACTGTTGCCTCCCCCGCGAGCGGGGGAGCCAAGAGTGGGGGTCGCCGGGAACCACCCGCCGGAGAACTCGTCTCCGCCAAAACCGCCGCCGCCGCCGAAGCCGCGCCCACCGACGGCCAGAAAGAACCGCGCCGCCGCCGCCGCGGCACGGTGCTCGAGGAGCGCATCGGCTACCGCTTCAAGGACGGCGCGCTGCTCGATTGCGCGCTCACCCACATTTCCGCGCTCAAGGGCGCGCGCAACCGCGCCGGCTCCTATCAGCGGCTCGAATTCCTCGGCGATCACGTGCTCGGCCTGGTGATTTCCGACGTGCTGTTCCGCGCCTTCCCCAAAGCCGACGAAGGCGAGCTGTCGCGCCGGCTTGCCGATCTGGTGCGCAAGGAGACCTGCGCCGAGATCGCCGTCACCATCGAGCTCGGCGCAGCCATCAAGCTCGGCTCGTCGGAGGCCAATGCCGGCGGCCGCAAGCGCCCGGCGATTTTGGCCGACGTCTGCGAAGCGCTGATCGGCGCGGTCTATCTCGACGGCGGCTATCCGGCGGCCGAGGGTCTGGTCGAGCGGCTGTGGCAGGTTCGCATTCAGGCTAAGGCGCAGCCGGTGCGCGATTCCAAGACCGTGTTGCAGGAATGGGCGCAAGCGCGCGGCCTGCCGACGCCGGTCTATCGCGAAGTCGCCCGCACCGGTCCCGATCACAGTCCTGTATTTTGCGTTGCCGTGCAGCTGCCCAATTTCGCGCCGGCCGAAGGCTCCGGCCGTTCCAAGCGCGCCGCCGAGCAGGGTGCCGCCGCCGCCATGCTGGCGCGCGAGCGCGTCAAGCCCGAACGGCGCAATGGCTGAGGAAGAGGTCCAAGCCGCGCCCGCGGAGCCGACAACCCGTTGCGGCTTCGTGGCGCTGATCGGGGCGCCCAATGTCGGTAAATCGACGTTGGCCAATGCGTTGGTCGGCGCCAAAATCTCGATCGTCACGCCCAAAGTGCAAACCACCCGCACGCTGGTGCGCGGCATTGCCATCGAGGGCGCGGCGCAACTGATCTTCGTCGATACGCCTGGAATTTTTTCGCCGCGGCGGCGGCTCGACCGCGCCATGGTGGCGACCGCCTGGGGCTCGACCCACGACGCCGATATCGTCGCGCTGTTGATCGACGCTCACAAGGGCTTGCACGAGGACGACGAGGCGATCTTGCGCACGCTCGGCGATGTCCGCTCCGCCAAGGTGCTGGTGCTCAACAAGGTCGATCTGATGGAAAAACCCGCGCTGTTGACGCTCACCCAAACGCTCAACGAACGCATGACCTTCGCCTCAACCTTCATGATCTCGGCGCAATCCGGCAGCGGCGTCGCCGATCTCAAAAGCTTTTTCGCAGCCCATGTGCCGCTCGGGCCGTGGCTTTATCCGGAGGATCAAATCTCCGATGCGCCGATGCGCCAGCTTGCCGCCGAGATCACCCGCGAAAAGCTATTTCTGCGGCTGCATCAGGAATTGCCCTATCAGTCGACTGTCGAGACCGAAGTCTGGAAGGAACTCCGCGACGGCGCTGTGCGCATCGAGCAGACCATCTATGTCGAGCGCGAAAGCCAGCGCAAAATCGTCCTCGGCAAGGGCGGCCAGGCGATCAGAGCGATCGGCGCGGCGGCGCGCAAGGACATCGCCGAGGCGATCGAGCAGCCGGTGCATCTCTTCCTGTTCGTCAAAGTGCGCGAAGGCTGGGGCGACGATCCGGAGCGCTATCGGGAAATGGGGCTGGAATTCCCGAAGGAGTGATACAAATCGCCCGCGGGCGCGCTAGATAGCTGACATGCAATGGACCGACGAAGCCATCGTGCTCGGCGTCAAGCGTCACGGCGAGACCAGCGTCATTCTCGAATTGATGACGCTTGAGCGTGGCCGGCACCTCGGCCTGGTGCGCGGCGGCGGCAACAGCACGCGGTTGCGCGGCGTATTGCAGCCGGGCAATTCGCTGCGCGCAACTTGGCGGGCGCGGCTCGACGAGCATCTCGGCAACTATGTGGTCGAGGGCCTCAACCTGCGCGCCGCGGGCTATCTCTCGGCAGCCCACGCCGTGCACGGCGTCACCCATCTCGCGGCGTTGTGCCGGCTGCTCGCCGAGCGCGAGCCGCATGCGGCGATCTACGGCACGCTCGATGCGATCCTCGATCAGCTCGACGAACCCCTGATCGCCGCGGCGTCGATCGCGCGGTTCGAGCTCGCCTTTCTCGCCGAGCTTGGTTTTGGTCTCGATCTGAGTTGCTGCGCCGCCACTGGAACAACGGCCGACCTGATCTATGTGTCGCCGCGCTCGGGCCGCGCCGTGTCGCGCGCCGGCGGCGACGAGTACCGCGACAAACTCCTGGCGTTGCCGGCCTTCCTGCGTGACGATGCAGCGCCCGCATCGGCCACCGACGTCGCCAACGCGTTTGCCATGACCGGTTTTTTTCTCGATCGGCATGCCTTTGCGCCGCGTGGTCTGGCGATGCCGGAGGCGCGCGCGCATTTCATCGCGGCCATCGCGCGCGCGTTCGCCGCCGCCGAAAGCCGTTCTGCCTGAGCCAGTGCCGCTAGTTATTGATCAAACAGCCGCAATGCCGGTAGCCATACGGGTCCGGCCAGCAGGAATAGTGATAATGGGCCGGGCAGGCCGGGGTGAAATTGAAGCCGTAGCGCCATCCCCAGCCCGTGGTGTAGCTGCCGTAATAATCAAAATTGTCCTGCACGAGTTGCGTCGGCGGCTTGGCATTCGGCAAGACGACGATGCCAGTGGGCGCCGCCCAAAGCGATACCGTCCCTAGACCGACGGCTGCCGTCGCGACCGACATCGTCAAAGCTTTGCGCATGGTGATTCCTCCGTCGGAACCCGCTGCTGCGGAACGATTCTGTGCCGCAATGATCTTACCCCTCAGTCGCATCCCGTCCACGCTCCCGGACGCCCATTCATCCCTTGTTCAGGCGCCATAACCGCGTTAGCCCTTGCCTTCCATGAACAAGAAAGTGATTCCCCCGGATCCCGAGGGCGTGCAGGAGATCGCGCTGCGCGAGGCGCTCGAGGAGCGCTATCTCGCCTATGCGCTGTCCACCATCATGCACCGCGCGTTGCCCGATGCGCGCGACGGGCTCAAACCCGTGCATCGCCGCATCCTCTACGGCATGCGGCGGCTGCGCCTCGATCCCGGCACCACGTTCAAGAAGTCGGCTAAAATCGTCGGCGACGTGATGGGCAGTTTCCATCCGCACGGCGACCAGGCGATCTATGACGCGCTGGTGCGGCTGGCGCAGGATTTTTCCTCACGCTATCCGCTGGTCGACGGCCAGGGCAATTTCGGCAATGTCGACGGCGATAACCCGGCCGCCATGCGCTACACCGAGGCGCGGCTGACCGAAGTGGCGCGGCTTCTCATCGACGGCATCGACGAGAACGCCGTCGATTTCCGCCCGACTTACGACGGCAGCGAGGAAGAGCCGGTGGTGCTGCCGGCGGCGATCCCCAATCTGCTCGCCAACGGCTCGCAAGGCATTGCGGTGGGCATGGCGACCTCGATCCCGCCGCACAACATGGCCGAGCTGTGCGACGCGGCGCTGCACCTGATCGATCAGCCGAACGCGCGGACCAAGACGCTGCTCAAATACGTGCAGGGTCCGGATTTTCCGACCGGCGGTATCGTCGTCGATCCGCCCGACGCCATTGCCGAAGCCTACGCCACCGGCCGCGGCTCATTCCGCGTGCGCGCGCGCTGGACCACGGAAGAGACCGGCCGCGGC
>DATHHM010000367.1:0-8963 GCA_035317145.1 Xanthobacteraceae bacterium
CGGGCGCATCGGCCAGACCTACGCCATCAAGTATAATCCGGCGCACAAATGGTACTGGTTCCCGCGCATGCGGCGCGAGGAAGCCTACGTCTTCAAGGTGTACGATTCGATGAAGGACGGCCGCGCCCGCTGGACCGCACATACCGCGTTCGAGGATCCGACGACACCGCCGCACGCGCGACCGCGCGAGAGCATCGAAATCCGCACGCTGGCGTTTTTCTGACGTCGGTCATTCCGGGGCCGAGCGTAGCGAGGAGCCCGGAATCCATAACCCCCGCGTTGGCAGAACCAGCGCTGAGCGTATCTTGGACCGACGGTGGTTATGGATTCCGGACTTGCCGCTGCGCGGCAATCCGGAATGACGGCTATTACCGCTTCGAGAACTGGAAGCTTCTGCGCGCTTTGGCCTTGCCGTATTTCTTGCGCTCGACCACGCGCGAGTCGCGGGTGACGAAGCCGCCGCGCTTGAGAACGGAGCGCAGCTCGGGTTCGTGCCGGATCAGCGCCTTGGATATGCCGTGGCGCACCGCGCCGGCCTGGCCCGACAGCCCGCCGCCCGACACCGTACACACCACGTCGTATTGGCCCTGGCGGTTGGCGGCGACCAGCGGCTGCTGAATCAGCATGCGCAGCACCGGGCGGGCAAAATAGACTTCCACCGCGCGTTCGTTGACGAGGATCTTGCCGGCGCCCATTTTGATCCAGACGCGCGCGACCGCGTCCTTGCGCTTGCCGGTGGCATAGGCGCGGCCCTGCTTGTCGAGCACCTGGACGTAAGTCGGGGTTTGCGGCGCCGGCGTGGGCTTGAGCGTCGACAATTCTTCCAGCGACTGGACTGTCTCGGCCATTATGCGGTCCTCTTGTTCTTGCGGTTCATGGCCGCGACGTCGAGTTTTTCCGGCTGCTGCGCTTCGTGCGGATGCTCGGCGGCCGGATAGACCCGCAGATTGCTGAGTTGAACGCGGCCGAGCGGGCCGCGCGGCAGCATGCGCTCGATCGCCTTCTCGACGATCCGCTCGGGGAAGCGGCCGGCGAGGATCGATTTCGCGGTGCGTTCCTTGATGCCGCCGATATAGCCGGTGTGCTTGTAGTAGATCTTCTGCTCGACCTTGCGGCCGGTCAGCACCGCCTTGGCGGCGTTGATGACGATGACGTTGTCGCCGCAGTCGACGTGAGGCGTATACGTCGGCTTGTGCTTGCCGCGCAGCCGCATGGCCACGATCGAGGCGAGCCGGCCGACGATGAGGCCCTCGGCGTCGATCATCACCCACTTCTTCTCGACCTCGGCGGGCTTTGCCGAAAAGGTTTTCATAATCGCTTCCATCCGGGATGGGGCGCATAGCGCGCCGTGTGGGCAGGCTTCTAGCGGCGACCACGACGCAGGTCAACACACATGGCAATTACGGAATGTTCTCAATCGGTTGAGTTAGAGGTATTTTGTTACCTTTAGCCTGATTGCGGAGGGATCGAATAGGTCGAGATCACGTGCGCAACGAGCTCCTCCTCCCCTTCCGAGCGGATATCGACCTCGCCGACCGCGAGACGCTTGCCGAGCTTGATCAAGCGCACTTCGGCAAGAAGATCGCGCGGCGCAGGCTTTTTGAGAAAATTGATGGTCAGATTGGTGGTGACGGCGAGCGGCACCCAGCCGACGGCGGCCAGCACCGCGACGTAAACGGCGAAATCGGCCAGCGCCATCATGGTCGCGCCCGATAGCGTGCCGCCGGGTCGCAGCGAGGTACGATCAAAATGCCGGCGGACGACGCAACCGCCATGCCAGACTTTCTCGATCGCGTAGCCGCTTTCGCTATTGAACATCTCGGGGAATTCGGCACGCAAGAGCTCGGTGAGCTCCTTGCGTGTCAGTTTCGGCGCCGCCATTTCGGTCATGCCAACTCCCGTTTTTCCGATTTTTGGCAGCGCAGATCGGTTACAATGGCGAAACCATCAGAGTCCGCAAAAAGCGCTGGATAAAGCCGATGAACGCTCAAGCCGCCACCGTCGCCGCAGCCGCCGCCTCCGCGCTGATCCTTCTACGCGAGGACATCGAGGATGTCGCCATTCTTACCCTGAACCGGCCGCAGGCGCGCAACAGCCTATCCGAGGCCACGCTCGAAGCACTCGGCGATGCGCTGACCGCGATCGCGCATGACCGTTCGGTGCGCGCGCTCGTCATCGCCGCTAACGGCCCGGCCTTTTCCGCGGGCCACGATTTGAAGGAACTAAACCAGCGCCGCTCCGATGCCGACCGCGGCCGCGCTTATTTCAAACGCATCATGGAGATGTGCAGCGGCGTGATGCAGCAGGTCGTCACGCTGCCGCAGCCGGTGATCGCTTGCGTCCAGGCCACGGCGACGGCCGCGGGCTGCCAATTGGTAGCCAGCTGTGATCTCGCCATCGCCTCGCGCGCGGCAAAATTCGCTACCCCCGGCGTCAATATCGGTTTGTTCTGCTCGACGCCGATGGTGGCCTTGTCGCGCAATATTCCGCGCAAGGCTGCGATGGAAATGCTGCTGACCGGCGACATGATCTCGGCTGAGGAAGCCGCCCGCATCGGCCTCGTCAATCACGTGGTTGCGCCCGGCAGCGAACGCGACGAGGCGCTCAAGCTTGCAAAGAAAATCACCGCCAAATCGGCGCTCACCGTCAAGATCGGCAAGGAAGCGTTCTATCGCCAATTGGAAATGCCGCTGGCCGAGGCCTATCGCTACACGTCCGAGGTGATGGTCGAGAACATGCTGGCGCGCGACGCCGAGGAAGGCATCGCAGCCTTCATCGAGAAGCGCGATCCGAAATGGCAAGACCGCTGATGGCGCCGACGATGAATCATGACTCCTATCCCGACAACTCCATCCGCGGCATTCTCAACACCGTGAAGACGATCGCCATGGTCGGCGCCTCGGAGAAGGAGAACCGGCCGAGCTACTTTGCCTTCAAATACCTGCTCGAACGCGGCTACAAGATGATCCCGGTCAACCCGGGACACGCCGGCGAGGACATGCTCGGCCAACGCATCTATGCGCGGCTTGCCGACATCCCCGAGCCGGTCGACATGATCGATATCTTCCGCGGCTCGCAATATGCGTTGGCCATCGTGCAGGAGGCGCTGGCGCTCAAGACGCGGCCGCAAGTGATCTGGATGCAGCTCGGCGTGCGCAACGACGACGCCGCGGCGCTGGCCGAAGCCAACGGCATGAAAGTGGTGATGAACCGCTGCCCGAAGATCGAATACGGCCGGCTGTCGTCGGAGATCGCCTGGATGGGCGTCAATACGCGCACGCTGTCGTCGAAAAAGGCCACCATGGGCGGCATCCAGCGCATGACGCTCAACCGCACCAGCGCCCAGGGCGGCGCCACGGTGGCCGCCGACCGCGTGCAGCGCGAAGAAGGCAAACACTGAGTTTTGGCGAAAGCGACTTGGTTTTTGTGAGAGTCCGCCCGGCTTCCGCCGACAACGGCTCAAAATAAACTCAATAATTACTATAATTCGACCCGACAAGAACCTCCTGGGGCCCCAGCGCGTCTCATATAGGTGGGCCGCTCGGGCTTGATGGCTTCGACGCCGCCCGCTCGGGAGGGGACGATGAAACTCAGCACGACAATCGCACTGTCATTGCTATGCCTAACGCTGGCGCCGGTCGGTGCCAGGGCCGACGAGCAGTCGGACCAGCAGGCTTGCATGGGCGACGCCATGAGCATCTGCGGTCAATTCATTCCGGACCGCGAGAAAGTCGGCGCCTGCCTGTTTTCCAACCGCAGCCGCATCTCGCCGGCCTGCCGCGTCGCGATCCAGGCCTTCCACCCAAAGACGGCGTCGGCGCGCTGAAAGCTGCCGCAAGTCTATTTCGCTGAAAGAGTTTCCGCCGCCGCCGCGCCCGACAGCGCGGCGGTTGCATTTTGGCGCACCGGGCGTGCCGCGCCTTGACGGTTTTGCGGCGTTCTATAAACCGAAGTCATCGTTTCCCAACATCATGAGGACCGGTCGATGAGCGAACGCATTCCCGGCTTTTCCACGCTCGCCGTTCACGCCGGCGCGCAGCCCGATCCCACCACCGGCGCGCGCGCGACGCCGATCTATCAGACGACGTCCTTCGTATTCGAAAGCGTCGATCACGCCGCCTCGCTGTTCGGGCTGCAAACCTTCGGCAACATCTATACGCGCATCGGCAATCCGACCAACGCCGTGCTCGAGGAGCGGGTCGCTGCCCTCGAAGGCGGCACGGCGGGACTTGCGGTCGGATCCGGCCACGCGGCGCAGGTTCTGGTTTTCCATTGCCTGCTGCAGCCGGGCGACGAGTTCGTGGCGTCGAAAAAGCTCTACGGCGGCTCGATCAACCAGTTCAATCACGCGTTCAAGAATTTCGGCTGGAACGTGGTGTGGGCGGACCCCGACGACATTGCCTCGTTCGAGCGCGCCGTCAGCCCGAAGACCAAGGCAATCTTCACCGAGTCGATCGCCAATCCCGGCGGCGTCGTCACCGACATGGCGGCGGTTGCGCAGATTGCACGACGCGCGGGCGTGCCCTACATCGTCGACAATACGCTGGCCACGCCGTATCTGTGCAAGCCGTTCGAGCACGGCGCCGACATCGTGGTGCATTCGCTGACCAAATTTTTGGGCGGCCACGGCAATTCGATCGGCGGCATGATCGTCGACGGCGGCACCTTCAACTGGTCGCGCGAGCGGCGCTATCCGATGCTGTGCGAGCCGCGGCCGGAATATCACGGCATCGTGCTGCACGAGACGTTCGGCAATTTCGCCTTCGCCATCGCCTGCCGCGTGCTGGCGCTGCGCGACATCGGCCCGGCGCTGTCGCCGTTCAACGCCTTCCTCATCCTCACCGGCATCGAGACGCTGCCGCTGCGCATGCGCAAGCATTGCGACAACGCCCAAGCCGTCGCCGAATGGGTCGCGGCGCATCCGAAAGTGGCGTGGGTGAGCTATCCCGGCCTTCCCGGCGACCGCTACTACAACCTCGCCAAGAAATACTGCCCGGGCGGCGCCGGCGCGGTGTTCACGTTCGGGCTCAAGGGCGGCTATGACGCGGGCGTAAAACTCGTCTCCAACGTGCAGCTGTTCTCGCATCTCGCCAACATCGGCGACACCCGATCCTTGATCATCCACCCGGCCTCGACCACGCACCGGCAACTGAGCGACGCGCAAAAAGTGCAAGCCGGCGCCGGCCCCGACGTGGTGCGGCTGTCGATCGGCATCGAGGACAAGGAAGACATCATCGCCGACCTGGAGCAGGCGCTGGCGGACTGAACTGTTATTACGCCGGCGCGAGCGGGATGTTTTCGTGGGCGACCGCGCGGCGGTCGGCGACAAGCGCGGCGTGCGTGGTCGCCACCGTCAGCACCAGCATCGCCATCGCCTGATGCGCCAAAGCGAGCGAGATCGGCACGCGCAACAGCAGCGTCGCGATGCCGAGCGCTGCTTGCAGCGTTACCGCGAGCGCAAGGACGCTGGCGCTCGTGACCACCCAGCCTTGCTTCACCGTGCGCGTCACGTCGAACGCGTGCAGCAGCGCGCAGATGAAGATCGCGTAGGCCACCGTGCGGTGGTCGAACTGCGCCGTCAGCGTGTTCTCAAAGACATTGCGCCAGACGGGCGTATCGGAAAAAAGCCGCGCGGCATCCGGCACGAACGCGCCGTCGATCAGCGGCCAGGTGTTGTAGATGTAGCCGGCGCGCAGTCCGGCGACGAGGGCGCCGAGATAGATTTGCACGGGGACGAGAATCAACAAGCCGAACGCGGTTGCGCGGATGCGCGACGGCAGCGGTGCCGCCGGCCGCTCGCCCAGCCGCTGCGCCGTCCAAATCAGCGCGACATAGATCACGCAGGCGAGAACGAGATGGGTCGCGAGGCGATATTGCGAGACTTCGATCCTGTCGGCGAGGCCCGACGCCACCATCCACCAGCCGACGGCGCCCTGCAGCGCGCCGAGACCGAAGATGAACCACAGCCGGCCGCGCAATCCCGGCCCGACCCAGCCGAGCCACAGGAACCAAAGGAACGGCAGCAGGAATGCGGCGCCGATCACGCGGCCGATCAGCCGGTGCGTCCACTCCCACCAATAGATCGTCTTGAACGCCTCCAGGCTCATGCCCTGGTTGAGCGCGCGGTATTGCGGGGTAGCTTGATATTTTTCGAACTCGGCCTGCCATTGCGCCTCGCCGAGCGGCGGCAGCGTGCCCATGACCGGCCGCCATTCGGTGATCGAGAGGCCGGATTCGGTGAGCCGCGTTGCGCCGCCGACCAGCACCATGGCGAGCACCAGCGCGGCCACGGCATAAAGCCACAGCCGGATCGCTCGCGCATGGGCCTCATTGAAGGGAACCGCCGTCATTTCAAGTTTTTGGCCGATCGCTTGTTTGGGGCGCGCGGACCATATAGTGCTGGCCCCTGCCCCCGCAACCGACGTTATGCCGCTTCCGGTAACACTGCCGTCATGTCGATCCGCCTGCGAAAATTCATCGGCACCGTTTTGTTGTTCGTGCTCGTCATCGTGTGGGCGCTGGTCGCCATGGCGTTGGCGCAAACCCCGCTCATTCACGACAATGAAATTGCATCAGTCGCGTACTACGTGATCGCCGGCCTCGGCTGGGTGTTGCCGGCGATGCCGTTGGTGCGCTGGATGAGTCTGAGGAAAGACGACGGAAGACGGACGACAGAGGACAGATAAAGCAGCAAATTCCGTCGTCCGTCCTCCGCTACGCCGCGTCCAAGCGGCGGAAGCCATTCCACATCGCCGTCGCCGATCCCGACAGCAGCACGCGCACGTAGCGCAGGCGCTGATACTCGCCGTTGAGCGAGATCCTCGGCAGCGCGGTCAGATGCCGGCTGTGCGAGCGGAATAGCACGCCCGGCCGGGTCGTGACCGCGGTTTTGAAGCCGAGCTCCGCGGCAATGGCGAATTCGCGCGGGCCGGCCGACGTGCTGTCGCCGATCGGGTAGGACAGATGCTCCGGCCGCGTCCCGAGTGCCGCTTCGATGATCGAGCGGCTCAAATCCATTTCCGAGCGCACCGCGTCCGGTGGCAATTTCGCCAGCATGGAATGGCTCACCGTGTGGGCGCCGATAGTGACGAGCGGATCGGCGGCGAGATCGGCGAGCTCCGGCCAGCTCATGCAAAGCTCCTCGCAGAACGCCGCGATATCGACGTGGTAACAGGCTGCGAGATTTTTGATCACGGCGCGCATATCCGCTTCGGTCGGCCGCGCCCGCAGCCACCAATAGAGCTGCTCATAAAGCGAGCGCTTCGCCGCGACGGTGGCGCAATCGAATGTGTTGTTGCGGCCGTCGATCTGCAGGCCGATATGATCGTTGCGCGCGATCACCGCTTCGAGCGCGAGCCACCACAATTCGCCGAGCCGGTCAGGGAAACTCGTCGGCACATAGACGGCGAACGGCACGCCGGCTTCTTTCAAAATTGGATAGGCCCACTGCATGGTGTCGCGGTAACCGTCGTCGAAAGTCAGGCAGACGAAGCGCCGCGCAAAATCGCCTTGGCTCAAGCGGCGGTGCATCTCGTCAAGGCTGACCAAATCCACGCCGGAGCGGCGTAGATATTTGACGACGCGGGTGAGAAAGCGTGGCGTGACTTCAAGCAAACGGTTCGGTTGGAAACGGCCCGGTCGCGGCGGCCGCACGTGATGCAATGTCAGGATCGCGCCGGCGCCCGAAACAAAGGGTTTGAGCGCCATATGCGCGCCGCTGAAGTAAAGCCCCTCCAAGGCGCCGCGGATAATCGTTTGTCTGAGGCTTGACACGGACCAACCCTTGTCGAACGGGGCACTATTCCAAGCCTTCGTTGACAATTCTTTGTCAACCCCGCGGCGGGGACCTCGTTCGGTTACGCGATCCGCGCTTACGCGGCCGCGGCCGTCTCTGCTGCATTGTCCGCGAACGAGCCGCCAAGCACGGTGACGCCGGCGAAGCCTGCGTCCAGCAGTCGCTGGCGCGCCGAGGCCGTGCCGGAATCGGTCAAATTACCGGCGACCACGATCGCATGCGGGGCAATGGCGCCGATGGCCTCGAGATCGGGTCCGAAGATCGCTCCTGCCGCGATAACGACACGGTCGTAGCCGCGCGCCAGCGCATCAAAACTCGTCGCCATGTTGGGCGCGACCAAAATTTCGCCGCGGTCGGTCGGCAGCTGGCCTGACGAAATCAGGTGCAGGCTCGACTGCTTATCCTTGGTGATGATGTCGCGGAACGATGCCGTCTTGGCGGCGAGCTCGGCAAGTCCGCTGGCGGACGGCTCGTTCGACGTGACTCTGATCGCGCTATCGGCCGAACCGAGGCCAACCAGCACGACGCGGGCGTTTGCGGCCAACGCGCGCGCGATCTTGAGCGCGGTCCAACTCGTATCCATCCCCTGCGCGGCGCCGAACACCGCGACGCAGCGGTCGGCACCGCCGTCGTGCCGCAAGGTATCCGTGACGTCGTCGAGCGAGTTGACCGGAACATGGGCCGGCTGTTGCGGCGCGGTTTTATGGCGTATGGCGTTGAGCGCGGCCGTCACGCGCGAGGTCACCGCTTCCGACGGTTCCGGCACCTGCCGCACCGGAACGCCGCCCATGGGTGCAGCCAGCAGTTCCCTGGTCAGCACGAAGCCGACCGCAATCACCAGCGTGGTCAAGGTCGCGATCAGCACCGCCGGCACCTTCTTCGGATAGGCCGGCACGTTCGACACCGTGGCGCTCGAGATCACGCGCGCATCGGCCGGCGCCGAATTAGCGGTCTCACGCGCGGTCGCCTCGCGGTATTTGGCCAGATAGTTCTCCAAAAGATCGCGCTGCGACTTGGCATCGCGCTCGAGCTCGCGCAGTTGCACGTCGTCGACGTTGGTCGTGGCCGCCTGGCTCTTGAGCTGATCGAGGCTCGCCATTTGCGAATCGAGCCGCGCGCTGGCGAGCTTGGCGTCGTTTTCAAACGAGCGCGCCTGGGTCGCAGCCTC
>DATHHM010000368.1:0-18484 GCA_035317145.1 Xanthobacteraceae bacterium
TGCATTCGATCTAACGATGGGACAACTGCATCGCTCGTCTGCATCGGCATGCGTCAAGCTCGAGAGGCAGGATCATTGTAGCATTGTTGGGCCGCTCGGGGTTGGCCGACGCATGTCTTCGCGGTGCTCGAAATCCGGTCGCGCAGCCACGCCCTAGTAGCCGCGCCGGCGCCGTTTCTTGGCGGCCTTCTTGGCGGCATAGCGCGCCTCGTTGGCGGCCGTTTGCTGCGCGCTCAGGACGGCGTCGCTGACGTTTTTTTGCCCGGGCGCCACCGTTTCCGCTTTGACCCTGTCGAGGACGAAGCGCGCGTAGTCGTCCATGTCACCCTTGAACGGCTTTATCTGACTGTCCGCGGTCAGCCACAGCCGGTCGGCCACCAGATCGATCAGCGAGCGGTCGTGGGTGATGAGAATGACGGCGCCGTCGTAGTCGTTCAACGCATCGAGCAGCGCGCGGCGGCTGTCGATATCGAGATGATTGGTCGGCTCGTCGAGGATCAGCAGGTGCGGCGCCGCCATGGCGATGAGGTTCAAAAGCAACCGCGCCCGCTCGCCGCCGGACAGATTGGCGACCGTGGTTTCCTGCTTGTCGAACGACAGCCCGAACTGCGCCAGTTTTGAGCGGCGCGACGACTCGCTGTCGTCGGGAAGCTCGCGCCGGATGATGTCCAAAGGCGTGTCGTCCGGGTCGAGCGCCTCGATCTGATGCTGATGAAACCAGCCGACCTTGATGCGGTTTTCCCGCTTCATCTGGCCGGCTTGCAGCGGCAACGCGCCGGCGATCATCTTGGCGAAGGTCGATTTGCCGGCGCCGTTGACGCCCAAGAGCCCGATGCGGTCGTCGACGTCGAGCCGCAGGTTGAGATTGCGCAACACCGTGGTCTTGTCGTAGCCGACCGAAACGTTTTCGAGCTGAATGAGCGGTGGCGCCAGCGGCCGTGCCGGCGACGGCAGCGTGAACGGCGCCACGCGCTCCTCGACCGTCTCGGCGATCGGCTCCAATTTGGCGAGCCGCTTGATACGCGATTGCGCCTGCGTCGCCTTGCTGGCTTTGGCGCGGAAGCGATCGATGAATTTCTGCAAATGCGCGCGCTCGGCGTCCTGCTTGGCGCGCGTAGCGGCCTGCAGCCGTGTTTTTTCCGCGCGGCGATGCTCGAAATCGTCGTAGCCGCCGGTGTAGAGATCGAGCTTGCCTTCGCTCAGGTGCAAAATGGCGTCGACCGAATTGTTGAGCAGCTCGCGGTCGTGGCTGACGATGAGCGCGGTTTTGGGATATTTCTTCAACCGCGCTTCGAGCCACAGCGCACCCTCGAGATCGAGGTAATTGGTCGGCTCGTCGAGCAGGAGCAGATCGGGCTCGGCGAACAGCGCCGCGGCCAGCGCCACGCGCATGCGCCAGCCGCCGGAAAATTCCGCCATCGGTCGCTCGAGATCGTCGTTGGAAAACCCCAGCCCGCTCAAGATTTCGGCGGCGCGCGCCGGCGCGCGATCGGCGTCGATGGCGTTGAGGTGCTGGTAGATCTCGGCAAGGTGTTCGGGCTCGGCGATCTCCAACTGGGCATTCAAGGCGTCACGCCGGGTATCGGCGGCAAGGATCGTGTCCAGCAAGGTGACCGGCGTGGCCGGGTGCTCCTGATCGACCGATCCGATTTTTGCCGCCTTCGGCAACAGGATATCGCCCTCCTGCGCGGCGAGCTCGCCGACGATCAGCTTGAACAAGGTCGATTTGCCGACCCCATTGCGTCCAACCAGGCCAACCTTGGTGCCGGTCGGAATCATGACGCTCGCCCGGTCGAAAAACCGGCGGCCCCAGGCGTCGAAAACGAGATTGTCGATTTGCAGCATTTTTTTGGGGTGCCAGGGGGAGATCGCGGGTGCGAAGGGAGCCGCTTCTTAATGCGGTCCGTTACCGATGGCCAGCTTTGAAATTGCGCGAAGCCGATCAGGGAGTCCGGGCGCGCGGATTTTGTCCGCGGCCCGGGTTGGCTTCGAGTTTCCGCTCTTGCGGCACCATCGCCAGCGTCAGCCGTTCGGTCCCGCGCAGCACGTCGAGCTTGACCTCGCGCCCGATGGTCTCGCCGGTGAGCGCGCGCACGAGATCGTCGGCGCCGGCGATGGTCGTACCGTCGATGCCGAGCAGGATGTCGCCGACCTTGATGCCGGCGCGCGCGGCCGGCGAATCCGGCTCGACGGTGCCGACCATCACCGCGCTGTCCTGGGCGACGCCGGTGAAGTGCTGGCGCCGCCGCGAAATCGCGGCATGCTGGGCGGCGACGCCGATGAAGGCGCGGCGCACCCGGCCGTGGCGCACCAGCTCGCCGAGCACGAAGCTTGCGGTATTGGCGGCGACCGCGAAGCAGATGCCTTGCGCGCCCATGATGACCGCGGTGTTCACGCCGACCACTTCGCCGTGCGAGGACACCAGCGGGCCGCCGGAATTGCCGGGGTTGAGCGCGGCATCGGTCTGGATCACGTCGTCGATCAGCCGGCCGGTGCGCGAGCGTAACGAGCGGCCGAGCGCCGAGACGACGCCGGTCGTCACCGTCGATTCGAAGCCGAGCGGATTGCCGATGGCGATCACCAATTGGCCGCGCTTCAAGCGCTTGGAATCGCCGAGCGGCGCCGCCGGCAAGGTCACCGGCTCGACGATGCGGATCAGCGCCAGATCGGTGTCGGGATCGTCGCCGACCAGCCGCGCGGTGAGGTGCTGGCCTTCCGGCGTCGTCACCTCGATGCGCGCCGAGGAACTGGCGGTGCTTCCCGCGCCGGCAACGTGGCTATTGGTCAGGATCAGCCCATCGGGCGCCACCACGACGCCGGAGCCGGTGCCGCCGCGAGGACGGCCGTTAGCCTCGCCGGCGTGAATCGTGAGCCCGACAACGGCAGGGCCAACTTTATCGACCACGTCGATGACGGCACGCGAATAGGCGTCGAGGAGCGCCTGGTCCTCGATCGGAACTTCGGCAGGAGCGGTTGCGGCAGCGCCGCCGCCGTCCCCGACGGCATCGTGCAAAGGTATGATTTTCATGTTTTGTCAGGTGGTTAGCCCAGCATCCGCCGGGGGCCGGCGATCGCGCCGGTCGACGCCATATATGGGAACCAGGCGGCGACGAGGGAAGGGCGGGCGGCCTGCGGTTGACAGCGGCGGCGGCATATGGTGCCCCGGTCCGCCTTGAAGGAAGAACTTATGACTATCTCACGTGCGGCGCGCCTTGCCGTCCTCGTGGCCGCCGCTGCGCTGACCGGCTGCGGCCAAGGCCAGCAGCAGCAAAGCGCCGCCGCGCCGCCCGCCGTGACCGTGGCCAACCCGGTGCAGCGCACGGTGGTCGACCAGGACGAATATGTCGGCCGCTTCGCCGCTGTGGAATCGGTCGAGATCCGCTCGCGGCTGTCCGGCTATCTCTCGGCAATCCATTTCATCGACGGCCAGATGGTGCAGAAGGGCGATCTGCTGTTCACCATCGACCGCCGGCCGTTTCAGATCGTGCTAGAGCAGATGAAGGCCAATCTGGCGCAATCGCGCGCCAATCTCGCCTTCACCGAAGCCGACCTGCAACGCGGCCAGCAACTGCTCGGCAACAAGACCATCACCGAGCAGGCCTACGACCAGCGCACCCAAGCCAAGCGCGTCGCCGAAGCCGCCGTCGCCGCGCAAGAGGCGATGGTGCATTCGGCCGAGCTCGATCTCGAACAATACAGCGAATTGCGTTCGCCGATCGACGGCCGCATCGGCGACCGCAGGGTCGCCGTCGGCAACCTGATCACCGGCGGCGCCGGCGGCGCGACGACCTTGCTCGCCACCATCGTTTCGGTCGATCCGATCCGTTTCGAATTCTCATTCGACGAGGCGTCGTATCTGCGCTACGTGCGCTTCGCCACGTCGAGCCAGGACGTCGCCAGCCTGCACGGCAATGTTCCGGTCACGCTCAAGCTGATCGACGAGAAGGATTTCCCGCACCAGGGCAAGATCGATTTCGTCGACAACGTCATCGACCGTTCCTCGGGCACCATCCGCGGCCGTGCCGTCTTCGACAACGGCGACGGCATTTTCACACCCGGCATGTTCGGCCGCGTCCGCGTGCCCGGCTCGCCGCCCTATACCGCGCTGCTCGTTCCCGACGCCGCGATCGGCACCGAGCAGGTGCGCAAGTTCGTGCTGGTCGTCGACGACGGCAACGTGGTGCAACAGAAATACGTCACCCTCGGCCAGATCGACGGCGGCCTGCGCGTGGTCAAGGACGGGCTCGCCGCCACCGATCGCGTCATCGTCAACGGCCTGATGCGCGCGCGGCCCGGCCAGAAGGTTACGCCGCAGCAAGAAGGCACGCCAACAAAACCCAAAGGGCCGAACGAAGCCAAGGCGGGGTGAGGCCAGAAAATGCGCATCTCGCATTTCTTCATCGACCGGCCGATCTTCGCCGCCGTGGTCTCGATCGTGTTCGTCATCCTCGGCGGCGTATCGTTCTCGCGGCTGCCGGTGGCGCAATATCCCGAGATCGCGCCGCCGATCATCAACGTCGCCGGCCAGTATCCCGGCGCCAGCGCCGAGGTCGTCGCCGCGACTGTGGCGACGCCGATCGAGCAGCAGATCAACGGCGTCGAGAACATGCTCTACATGTCGTCGAACTCGACGGCCGACGGCAAATTCTCGATCCAGGTGAGCTTCGAGCTCGGCACTAATCTCGATATCGCGCAGGTGCAGGTGCAAAACCGCGTCGCCATCGCGCAGCCGCGGTTGCCGGCCGACGTGCGCAATATCGGCGTCACGGTGACCAAGGCGTCGCCCGACCTGATGATGGTCGTGCACCTGTATTCGCCCGACAAGTCGCGCGACGCGCTGTTCATGACCAATTACGCCACGCTCGAAGTGACCGACCCGCTCACCCGGGTCGACGGCGTCGGCTCGGTCACGGTGTTCGGCAGCCGCGATTATTCCATGCGCATTTGGCTCGATCCCGATCGCCTGCAATCGCTCGGGCTGACCGCAGGCGACGTCACCGCCGCGCTGGCCGGCCAGAATATCCAGGTCGCCTCGGGCGTGCTCGATCAGCCGCCGGTCGAGCATCAGGGCGCCTTCCAGATCGCGGTGCAGACGCTCGGCCGGCTCGCCAATCCGGAAGATTTCGGTTCTATCGTGGTCAAGGAGACGCCGGGCGCGGTGGTGCGGCTCAAAGACGTCGCCGACGTCAAGCTGCAGGCGCTCGACTATTCGTCGAATTCTTATCTCGATCACGATTTTGCCGTCGCACTCGCGGTGTTCCAGCGCCCCGGCTCGAACGCGCTCGCCACCGCCGACGGCGTCACCGACCTGATGGCCAAGCTGTCGAAACGGTTCCCGTCCGGGCTCAAATACGACATCGTCTACAATCCGACCCAGTTCATCCGGCAGTCGGTCGACGCGGTGATCGACACGATCTTCGAGGCCATCGTGCTGGTCGTGCTGGTGGTGATCCTGTTCCTGCAAACCTGGCGCGCCGCGCTCATTCCGCTGTTGGCTATACCGATATCGCTGATCGGCACTTTCTTTTTCATGGCGGCGTTCGGCTTCACGCTGAACAATCTTTCGCTGTTCGGCCTGGTGCTGGCGATCGGCATCGTGGTCGACGATGCTATCGTCGTGGTCGAAAACGTCGAGCGCAACATCGCCACCGGATTGGCGCCGCGCGAAGCGGCGCGCAAGAGCATGAACGAGGTCGGCTCGGCGCTGATCGCCATCGCGCTGGTGCTGTGCGCGGTATTCGTTCCTTCCGTGTTCATCACCGGCATCTCCGGGCAGTTTTATCGCCAGTTCGCGCTGACCATTGCCGGCGCCACGATCATTTCGTTGATCGTGTCGCTGACGCTATCGCCGGCAATGTGCGCGCTCTTGCTCAAGCCGCACGACCGGGAGCATCGCGACAGCTGGTGGGAGCGGCCGATCCACGGCTTTTTCGGCTATTTCAATGCCGCATTCGACCGGGTTGGCTCGGGCATTTCCTGGCTGGCCACGCGCACCGTGCGGCGCGCGGCAATGATGGTCGTGATCTATCTGGTCGTGCTGGGCTTGGGCTTTGCCGTGTTTCGCGAGACGCCAATAGGCTTCATCCCGCCGGTCGATCGCGGCTATATCATCGTCGTGGTGCAATTGCCGCCGGGCGCATCGCTGTCGCGCACCGACGCGGTACAGCAGCGCGCGCTCGATATTGCGTTCGGCGTGCCCGGCGTGACGCATGCCGTCAACATCGTCGGCTTTTCCGGCGCTACCTTCACCAATGCGCCGAATTCCGGGGCGCTGTTTCTGGTGCTGGACGATTACAGCAAACGCGGCCGCGATCCGCGGCAATCGGCGCCGGCGATCCAGGCCGAGCTGAACAAACGGCTGTCCGCCATTCAGGACGCTTTCATCATCGCCGTGCTGCCGCCGCCGGTGATGGGCATCGGCACCGCCGGCGGCTTCCGCATGATGGTCGAGGACCGCGGCGGCCGCGGTGCGGCGGCGTTGCGCGAAGCGGCGGCAGCCGTGATGGCGCGCGCCAACGGCACGCCGGGCCTGTCGCAGGTGTTCACGCTGTTTGAGACCTCGACGCCGCAAGTGTATCTCGACATCGACCGCACCAAGGCGCAGCTCCTCGGCATCAACGTGCAGGACGTGTTCAACGCCCTGCAGATTTTCATCGGCTCATCCTACGTCAACGACTTCAATTTGTTCGGCCGCACCTTCCGCGTCACCGCGCAAGCGCGCGAAGAGGATCGCCAGAATATCGCCGACGTGCTCAAAATCCGGGTGCGCAATTCCAACGGCGATACGGTGCCGCTCGGCTCGTTCACCACGGTGACCGACATTGCCGGGCCGTACCGGGTGCCGCGCTATAATCTTTTTCCCGCCGCCGAAGTCGACGGCGCCGCCGCGCCCGGCTATTCGCAGGGCCAGGCCATCGCCATCATGGACAAGCTCGCCGCCGACACGCTGCCGGACGGCTTTGCCACCGAATGGACCACGCTCGCCTTCCAGCAGATCAAGGCTGGCAACACCGCGATGTTCGCCTTCGTGCTGGCAGTGGTCTTCGTGTTCCTGGTGCTCGCCGCACAATACGAGAGCCTGACCTTGCCGCTGGCGGTGATCATGATCGTGCCGATGTGCCTGGTCGCCGCCATCAGCGGCGTCATCCTGCGCGGCCAGGACAACAACATTCTGACCCAGGTCGGCTTCGTGGTGCTGATCGGCTTGGCGGCCAAGAACGCCATCCTGATCGTCGAATTCGCCCGCCAGCTCGAGGATCAGGGCCGCACGCGCTGGGACGCCGCGGTCGAGGCGACGCGGCTGCGGCTCCGCCCGATCCTGATGACCTCGTTCGCCTTCATCCTCGGCGTCACGCCTCTGGTCTGGGCGATCGGCGCCGGCGCCGAATTGCGCCAGACGCTTGGCACCGCGGTGTTCGCCGGCATGATCGGCGTGACCGCGTTCGGCCTGGTGTTTACGCCGGTGTTTTACGTGATCGCACGGTGGATTGCGCAACTCGGGCTGTGGCGCCGAAAACAGCGGCAAGCCAACGCCGCGCCCGCCGAGTAACCATCGCGCCACCGCACTGCTCGTCCGACCTGGAATAATGTCATAATGCCGGTGTTGGTGGCGGGGTAATGCTGCCATCGGGGCGCGGCAGCGGGGATCTGCTTTCGCCCATAACCTCTTGGCCCAACTCACGATTCGGCCCAACCACCTCACGCCACCTCACAGGGAGACCACCACATGATTCGTACCGTGCTCGCCATGGCCGCCATTACACTTAGCGTGACCGTCGCCATGGCCCAGCAAGACCCGATCGCCGCGCGCAGGGCGCTGATGAAGGCCAACGGCGATCAGGCCAAGATCGGCGCCGCCATGGCCAAGGGCGAGGCGCCATTCGATCTCGCCGCGGCGAAGAAGATTTTCGCGACGTTCCAGGACGCGGCGGCGAAGATGCCGGCGCTGTTCCCGGATACTTCGAAGACCGGCGGCGATACCGCAGCCGACCCGAAGATCTGGGAAAACATGGCCGACTTCAAAGCCAAGTTCGTCAAATTCGGCGAGGATGCCAAAGCGGCTGACGGCTCGGTGAAGGATCTCGACAGCTTCAAGGAAGCTTTTGGCGCCATCGGCAAGAACGATTGCGGCGCCTGCCACCAGACCTACCGCATCAAGAAGAGCTGAACGTACGTCTGAGCTGAACAGGGGCGGGCGTCCACGCGGACGGCCCGCCCTTTGTTTTTCATGAGCGATCCGTCATTCTTCGAAGCTTCCCCGATCAAGTCGGGGATCGCACCTCAGGGTGAGGAATAAGCGCGCCGTCAGAGTGATAAGAGGTGAGATGAAGCGACTGCTCACTCCGCGTAACCTCGCGCTCCTCGTCGTGCTCGGCGGGGCACTCGGTTTTGCCGTGTTCTGGATCGTGACGATCCCGGCAACAGTGTCCGCATCCGCGCTGCCGCCATACACGCCGAACCTCGACAACGGCAAAACCATGTTCAACGTCGGCGGCTGTGCGTCGTGCCACGCCGTACCCGACAAGGATCCGAAAAAAGTCGATCACACGCGACTCGGCGGCGGGCTGGCGCTGGGGTCGCCGTTCGGCACCTTCTACGCGCCCAATATTTCGCCCGACCCGAAGGATGGCATCGGCAATTGGAGCGAGGCGGATTTCGTCACCGCGATGTGGGACGGCACGGCGCCGGACGGCTCGCATCTGTTTCCGGCGTTTCCCTACGATTCCTATCGGCACATGCAGCTTACCGACGTGCGCGATCTGTTCGCTTTTCTGAAAACCCTGCCGCCGGTTACGGGCAAGGCGCGCGACCACGATTTGCCGTTTCCGTTCAACATCCGCCGCATGGTCGGCGGCTGGAAGCTTCTGTTCCTCAAGGGCGGGCCTTACGTTCCCGACCCATCGCAATCGGCGCAATGGAACAGGGGCGCCTATCTGGTCAACGGACCGGGGCACTGCGCCGAATGCCATTCACCGCGCAACTTCCTCGGCGGCATCATCGACAGCCAGCGTTTTGCCGGCGGCCCGGCGCCGGACGGCAAAGGCTGGGTGCCCAACATCACGCCGGCCGGCCTCGGCCATTGGGGCGACGACAAGGTCGCCTGGTCGGAAAAGGAGATCGCCAATTTCCTCGACGACGGCATGAATCCGGCCGGCGATTTCGCCGGCGGCGGGATGGCCGACGTGGTGGCGAACACGTCGCAACTCAGCGCCGCCGACCGCGCCGCGATCGCGACTTACATTGCTTCGCTGCCGCCGATCAAAGGCCCGACGCCGCCGCCGAAAAAGGACTGAGCTGCGGCCTTTGCATCGCGTGCAGTAGCAAGCTAAGCACGCTCGAACCGTCATCCTGAGGTGGCCGCGAAGCGGCCCTCGAAGGATGTCGGCCGAGGCGCCCGGGCCGTTCCCCTTCGAGGCTCACTTCGTTCGCACCTCAGGGTGACGGAAATAAAATGAACTCCGGCAAAGGCATCGTTCTCAAGCTGATTTCGGCGGTGCTGTTCGCCGTGATGTCGGCGCTGATCCGCTATCTCGGCGCGCGCTATCCGATCGGCCAGGTGGTGTTCTTCCGCTCGGCCTTCGCCATCGTGCCGGTGGTGCTGGTCTATGCCTGGCGCGGCGAGCTGATGGCCGCGGTGCGCACCGAGCGTCCGCTCGGCCACGCCAACCGCGGTGTGCTCAGCGTCGTCGGCATGTTCTGCAATTTCGGCGCGCTGGCGCGGCTGCCGTTGATCGAGGCCAACGCCATCTCGTTCACCTCGCCGTTGGTCAGCGTGGCGCTGGCAGCCCTCATCCTCAAGGAGCGCGTGCGCATCTACCGCTGGTCGGCGGTCACCATCGGCTTCATCGGCGTGCTGGTGGTGCTGGCGCCGCATTTTTCCGGCGACGAATTGACCATCGCCATGGCGAGCGCGACCAGCGTCGCCGGCGTGATCTACGCGGTCGCCGGCTCCGTCACCAATGCCGGCACCATGATCCAGACCCGCCATCTGACCAAGAGCGAGACGACGTCGTCGATCGTGTTCTACTTCTCGCTGATTTGCGCGGTCGCCGGTCTCGTCACCTGGCCGTTCGGCTGGATCACGCCGACGAGCCACGAGTTGGTGGCGCTGATGTGCATCGGCTTTCTCGGCGGCACCGGACATATTCTCCTGACCGAGAGCTATCGTTACGCCTCCGCCTCGATGCTGGCGCCGTTCGACTATACGTCGATGATTTGGGCGCTGGTGCTCGGCTATGCGTTCTTCGGCGAATTGCCGACGGTGATGATCGTGGTCGGTTCCGCGATCATCGCGGCCGCCGGCCTGTTCGTGATCTGGCGCGAGCGCCAGCTCGCCTTGGCGCGCCGGCGGGCGGTGGAGGGAACGACTACGAGCCTCCAAACGCCTTGAAGGTGATGATGGTGCGGGTGTCGGCGACGCCGGAAATCGTCTGCACCTTCTCGGCGATGAAATGGCCGATATCGGTCGAGGGATCGACGTAGAATTTCACCAACAGATCGAAGTCGCCGGCGGTCGAATAGATTTCCGAGGCGATCTCGGTGTCCGCGAGTTTATTGGCGACCTGGTAGGACTTGCCGAGCTGACATTTGATCTGCACGAAAAAGGGGATCATGCGCGCCTCCGGACCGCCAGAATAGCATATATATCCTTCCCCGCTATCGTGGGGCAGGACGAAGAGGGAAACCTGCAGGCATGCGCGCACCGGCCGAATTTGCCGACATCACCGCCGACGTGCTGGCGCGGATCAGGAGCCGCGCGCCGCGGGTGCATTGCATCACCAATTCGGTGGCGCAGGCCTATACGGCGAACATGCTGCTGGCGGCCGGGGCCATTCCGTCGATGACGATCGCGCCCGAGGAAATCGCGGCCTTCGCCGCCGGCGCCGATGCGCTTCTGGTCAATCTCGGCACCTTCGATGCCGAACGGCGCACGGCGATCGAGCTGGCGCTCGGCGCCAAAGGGCGGCGGCGCAAAGGGCAAAGGCCCTGGGTGCTCGACCCGGTTTTCATCGAACGCTCGCCGGCGCGCGCGCAATTCGCCCAAGGCTTGCTCAAGCGCGGCCCGGCGGCGGTGCGGCTCAACCAGCGCGAATTCGCGGCGCTCGCCGGCAGCGATGCCGTGGGCAAGACGCCGACGCGCTTTGCCAAGGCCCAAAACACCATCGTGGCGCTCACCGGCGATAAGGACGTCGTGACCGACGGCCGGCGCACGGCAACAGTCGCCAACGGCCATGCGCTGATGAGCCTAGTCACCGCCATGGGCTGCGCCGGCTCGGCGCTGCTATGCGCGGCGCTCGCGGTCGAAGCCGATGCCTGGCGCGCGGCGGTCGCGACGCTGGTCGCGCTCGGCGTCGCCGGCGAAGTGGCAGCGCTTGGCGCGCGCGGCCCGGGCAGTTTCGCCGGGGCCATCATCGATGCGCTCCACAATCTCGATCGCGCCACATTGCGCGCGCGCACCAGGGTGTCAGCATGCAAGGGGTCGTAATGCAGGTCGATCTTCGCCTCAATGCCATCGTCGATCCGGAGCGCTCGGGCGGCCACGATCTTGCCGACCTGGCGCGGCTGTGCGCGCAAGGCGGTGCGACGCTCGTTCAATTGCGCGACAAGCTCAGCGAAACCCGCGCCATGGTCACGCGCGCGCGCGCAATCAAAAAGGCGCTGACACCATTCAACGTGCCGCTCGTCATCAACGACCGCATCGACGTGGCGCTCGCCGCCGGCGCCGACGGCGT
This sequence comes from Xanthobacteraceae bacterium, assembly GCA_035317145.1. GTDB lineage: Bacteria > Pseudomonadota > Alphaproteobacteria > Rhizobiales > Xanthobacteraceae > BOG-931. Next base: position 11,733 of record DATHHM010000368.1, read on the forward strand.
GCATGTCGGCCAGGACGACATGGCGGTCGAGGACGCGCGAAAACTCCTCGGCCGCGACGCCATCATCGGGCTGTCGATCAAGACCGTGTCAGAGGCGAACGCCGCGCCGGTCGAGTTGATCGACTATGTCGGGTCGGGCGGCGTCTATGTCACGGGCTCGAAACAGCAGAAGAACGCGCCGATCGGCCCCGAAGGTCTTACGCGGGTCATCGCCGCGCTGCATGCGCGCGCGCCGCAACTGCCGGTCTGCGGCATCGCCGGCATCGACGCCGGCAACGCGGGAGCTGTGATCGCCGCCGGCGCCGACGGCGTCGCGGTGATCTCGGCGCTGTCGCTGGCGCCCGATCCAGCCGCTGCCGCGCGCGCCCTACGCGCGATCGTCGACGCGGCGCTGGCGAAGCGAGGCGCGTGATGACCGTTCCGGTCGCGCTCACCATTGCCGGCTCGGATTCGAGCGGCGGCGCCGGCATCCAGGCGGATCTCAAAACCTTCGCCGCGCTCGGCGTCTATGGCGCCTCGGTGATCACTGCGCTGACGGCGCAAAACACCACAGGCGTTACCGCCATCCACGACGTGCCGGCCGATTTCATCGCCGCGCAGATCGACGCGGTGTTTTCCGATTTCGACGTCGGCGCGGTGAAAATCGGTATGCTGGGCAATGCCGCGGCCGCCGGCGCCGTCGCGGCTGGTCTCGACCGGCATCGCCCGCGCAACGTGGTGCTCGATCCGGTGCTGGTCGCCTCCACCGGCGCCGATCTGTTGCGCGCCGACGCGATGGATGGGCTGCGGTCGTTGATGTCGCGCGCCGACGTGGTCACGCCCAATCTATTCGAAGCTGCGACCTTGCTCGACGTGCCGCTGGCGCGCGACGAAGACGCGATGCTGGCGCAGGCGCAAAAGCTGCTGGCGTTTGGTGCCGGCGCGGTGCTGATCAAAGGCGGGCACGGCGGCGGGCCGGACAGCGTCGACCTTCTGGTCGAGGCCGACGGCTGCGCGCGGTTTACCGCGCCGCGCATTGCAACCAATAATACCCATGGCACCGGCTGCACCTTGGCGGCGGCGGTCACCGCCGGCCTCGCCAAGGGGCTGTCCTTGAACGCGGCGGTGCGCGAGGCCAAGGCCTATGTCAGCGCCGCGATCGCGTCGGCGGACCGGGTCAAGGTCGGCGCCGGCAACGGCCCGGTGCATCATTTTCACAAGTGGTGGTAAGTTTCGCCGCGGGACTACCGAGCGCGGCGCAGAGCCGCTACCATTTTCGCGACATCGAGGACAGAGGGGAACGTAATGCTGAAATCAGTGGTGCTGCCGGCGGCCGCGGTCACGCTCGCCGCCGCGGCGTTGTTGCTGCCGCTGTGCGGCCAACAAGCCCTGGCCCAACCGGCGCAAGCCTTCGTCAACGTGGTCGATCTCGAAATCAGCCCGGCCTCGATGCCGAGATTCCTCGCGGCGCTCAAGGACGACGGCGCGGCGACGATCAAGGAGGCCGGTACGCAAGAATTCGTCAGCTCGGTTGGGCAAAAGGACAAGAACCACGTCTTCATCTTCGAGGTCTTCAACAATGCCGCGGCCTGGGACTCGCATCAGAAGACCACGACCTATGCGAAGTTCCTCGGCCTCACCATGATGATGATCAAAAGCTACACTATCAGGCCGTTCACCTCGGTGGCCCCGTACAGGAGCGATGCGCCGGCGCCGCAGACCAACTCGCCGCTCTTGATCAATGTCGATGAAATCGACGTCGTCGATGGGCAGGTCGACAAATTCAAGGACGCGGCGAAGACGCACGCGGCGGCATCGGTGAAAGATCCCGGCTGCCGCGAGTTCGATATCACGGTGTTGCAGACCAAGGACAACCACGTGCTGCTGCTGTCGGCCTTCGATGACGCGGCGGCGCTCGCCGCGCATCAGGCGAGCGACCATTACAAGGCGTATCAGGCGGCCATCAAAAGCATCGTCAGCCAGAGCACGTCGCTGCCGCTGTCATCGGTCGCCGTGCTGACGAAAGGGCAGTGAGCGGCACGCTCATTGTCCGCTCATCGATCAGCTTGCCGGCGCGCCGGGCTGCTTGAGCGGGTGGGCGCGGGCGAAAGCGTCGATCTGCGACAGCGCGGCGGCGATCCGGGAAAAATTCGCAAATGGAGCGGTATCCACTGCGAAGAATTTCGCGCCGGCCGCCTGGCTCGCTAGGCAGATATCGGCGAGCGTGATGGTGTCGCCGTGGCAATAGCGGCCGGTCGACTTGTCGGCGAGATTGGTTTCGAGCGCGCTCAGCGCCATCAGGTGCCAATGCTGGCACCACTTGATGCGGCTCGGCTCGTCGAGCTTGAACTCGTGCTCGAGATATTCGCGCACCCGCGGCACGATCAGCGGATGGGAATCGCAGGCGACGATCTGCGCCAGCCCGCGCACCCGGGCGCGGCCCTTGGGATCGCGTGGTAGCAGCGGCGGGTTCGGATGGGTCTCGTCGAGATATTCGATGATCGCCAGCGATTCGAACATGGCCGGTCCGTCGCCGTCGACCAAAGCCGGCAGCGCCATCATCGGATTGACCGCGCGGTAGGCGGCGTCGCGTTGCGCGCCCTTCATCAGGTTCACGTCCACCACCTCCTCGGGCGTGATGCCTTTTAGATTGAGCGCGATGCGCACGCGATAGGTCGCAAGCGACCGCCAGAACGAAAACAGCTTCATTGGAATTTCTCCTAATCGGTTCCCGGGTCGGCCTTCAGTCCCGCCGCCTCGATGCCGGCGACGGCGCACATTTCGTCCTTGTCCGAGGTGTCGCCGGAAATGCCGCAGGCGCCGACGATGGTGCCGGAAGCATCCTTGATCAGCACGCCGCCCGGATTGGTGACCATGCGGCCGCCGCTCGCCGCCGCCAGCATGGTGAAGAACTGCGGCGTCTTCGCCGCGCGGCTCGCCAAGGTGCGCGAGCCGAACCCCATGCCGAGCGCACCCCAGGCTTTTCCAAAAGCAATGTCGAACCGCAAGATGCCGGATTTGTCCTCGCGCTTGAACGCGACCAGATGGCCGCCGGAGTCGAGCACGGCGACGGTGAGCGGCGCGAGATTGCTGTCGCGCGCTTTTTTCAACGCGACGTCGACGATGGTGGACGCTTGCGCGAGAGTGACTGACATGTTCGCTCCGGTGTTAAGGTGAGAAACTTTTACGGTTTGCCGCGGCTCGGCCAATAGACCGTTTGGCGCGATGCGTCGCGGGGCCCAAAACCCTTGTCATTCGATTCTTCGAGCGCCGCGAGCGCGGCTTTTGCCGCCGGCATGTCGGCGCCCTTGGCGGCGCCGGTGGCGATCATGGTCTTCAAGTCCTTCACCGCATTGGCGATGCTGAACGTGGTCGGGCCGGGATCGCGGTTTTCCATCATGGCGACGATCATGTCGGCGCGCATCTTGAATCCGTTATTGGCGCCGTTGCTCTCGACGAAGAGATCGAGGAGCCGCTTCGGCTCCCAGCCGACGTCGCGCGCCAGCGTAAAGGCCTCCGCGTAAGCCTGCCAGCCGACCATCAGCGGCAGATTGATGGCGAGTTTCATCGATGCGCCTGCGCCGACGGCTCCGCAATGCTCGACCTTGCGGCACAGCTGATCGAGGATCGGCTTGGCGCGTGCCACGTCGGCGGCCTCGGCGCCCATCAGGCCGAGCAGCTTGCCTTGCCGCGCCGGCGCGGTCGAGCCGCCGACCGGACACTCCACGAACGTGCCGCCCTTGGCCTGCACCTTGGGCGCCAGCGCGGTTTCCACGCCCGGCGGCACGGTGCTCATCTCGATGAACAGCTTGCTGGTCACGTCGCCCGACAGCAGGCCCGACGGCCCGTGATAGACCGCATCGATCGCCGCGCCGTCGGTCAAAATGGTGATGACCGCTTCGCTCGCGGCGGCCACCGCGGCGGGATCGGCGGCGACCTTGGCGCCGGCTTCTGCAAGCGGTGCCGTTTTCGCCGCGGTGCGATTCCAGACGGTCACCTGGTGCCCGGCTTCCATGAGACGGGCGGCAATGGCGCCGCCCATGGCACCGACGCCCGCGACTCCGATCTGCATACGCACTCTCCTGACGCTTCCGTCCCGGCGCGGACATTATGCGATCGGTGGGCGGCGAGAAAGCCGCTTGCGCGGGGCGGGCGGATGCCATATCGCCTCGCCACGCAAAGCGACAATGAGGAACGGAATGGTTTTGGGAAAGAAAGGTGCCGTCGGCATCGTCGGCCTCGGCATCATGGGCGGTTCATTCGCGCAGAACCTCGTCGCCGCGGGCTGGCGCGTTATCGGCTACGACATCGCACCCGAACGGCGGCGCGCGATGGCGCGCGTGGGCGTCGAGATCGCCGCCGATGCCGGCGAGGTCGCTCGGAAGGTGAAAACCATCATCACCAGCCTGCCGAGCCCGAAGGCGCTGGCCGCGACTGTCGATGCCATCGTCAAAGCCAAAGTGCCGCGCCGTGTCATCGTCGAAGCCTCGACCTTTACGCTGGAAGACAAAACCGTAGCCGAAGCCAAGCTGCGCAAGGCCGGCCACGTCATGCTCGACTGCCCGATGAGCGGCACCGGCGCCCAGGCCAAGGTCAAAGACCTCGTGGTCTATGCCTCGGGCGACACCGGCGAGATCAAAAAGCTAAAAGCCATGTTCTCAGGCTTCACCCGCGCCGTGCACGACGTCGGCGCCTTCGGCAACGGCAGCCGGATGAAATACGTCGCCAATCTTTTGGTCGCCATCCACAACGTGGCCACCGCCGAGGCGATGGTGCTGGGCATCAAAGCCGGCCTGCCGCCACAACTGATCTTCGACCTGATCAAAACCGGCGCCGGCAATTCGCGCATTTTCGAATTGCGCGCGCCGATGATGGTGGCGAACAATTACGACAATGCCACGATGAAGATCTCGGTCTGGCAGAAGGACATGGACGTCATCGGCGGCTACGCCCGCAAGATCGGCGTGCCGACGCCGATGTTCGATGCCAGTAGCGCGATCTACACCAAGGCGCGCAAGAGCGGCCACGACGATCAGGACACCGCGGCGGTCTGCGCCGTGCTGGAAAAGATGGCGGGCGTGAAGCGTGGCAAGCCGCGCAGGAAGCGCTGAGCAGGCGATTTTCGTGCTCGGCGCGGAAACCGGCTGGTTACAGCGTGCGTGCGGCGTGTTTCAGCAAGCCTGGGTAGTAACGGCTTCCCTGCCAATTCTCTATACTGCACACCGTATGACACGGGCTGTGGGGCGGGCCGTGACGGGTTCTTCGGGCAATTTGCACGTCTGTTACGCTTTGGCGATGGACGACGATCCCGTCTTTGCCGATCTCCTTGCCATTTCGGCGTCCTGCGTGAGGCGGATTTATCCGACCTGCACAATCACGATCTTGACGGACGACGACAGCCGGAAAAATCTTGCCCGCGCGCCGCGGCGCCTGTCCGACGTGGCATCGAAGATCCGGTCGGTGGGCAAGTTCGAGGGCAGTCCCCGTCTGCGCAGCCGCTTCGTGAAGACCCAGGCGCGCAACGTGATCGAGGGTGACTTTCTGTACCTTGACGCCGATACCGCGCCGGTATGCGAATTCGGCGCGCTGTTCGAATGCGAGGCCGCTTTCTCGGCCGCAATCGATCGCAACCGCGTCGACCCATACGGCGGGTTTCCGGCCTGGGTGGTGCCGGATTTCGAACGCTTGGGCTGGCGGCACCCGACCAAACTCTACCTCAATACCGGAATTCTTTTTTGGAAGGACTGCAAGGCGGCCCATGCCTTGGGCCGATTGTGGCATGAGAACTGGCTGCGCTACCACACCACCGTCGACAATCCCGCGGATCAGCCGGCGTTCAACTACAGTATCGATGCCTTGGGTATCGAGCCCAAGATCATGGACGATGTATTCAATGCGCGCGTCGGGGTGTCGCCGGAATTCGCCCGTGGCGCGCGCATCTATCATTTACTCTCCGGCGACGAGAGGGCCGAAGGAACCTTCATCGATGCGGTTCTGCAGCACTATCGCGGGACCGGCAGTATCGATTTTTCCCTGATCGACGCCGCCGTCGCGCGCGGCCATCCGTGGATCGGGGAAGCGCCGTCGTCTGCGTCGTGAGCGCGCCATAGATTGATCCAAAGGGCCAAGCCGCTAAGCTGTGCCCGGCAATGTCCGGGAGGAAATCATGTCATCGCTCGAAGGCGAAGCGCGGATGGGTGCGGCGGCGCGGGGCAAAACGCATCAGCAGCGCAGCGAGACGCGCGACGGCATGCGCATCGACTGGGACGTGCCGATCACGATGGATGACGGTCTCGTGCTGCGCGCCGATGTGTTTCGGCCGGTCAAGGAGGGCCGCTATCCGGTGATCCTGAGCTACGGCCCTTATGCCAAGGGCCTCGCGTTTCAGGACGGCTATCCGAGCGCGTGGCAGCGCATGGTGGAGAAACATCCCGACGTCACGGCGGGCTCCAGCAATCTCTACCAGAGCTGGGAAGTGGTCGATCCGGAGAAATGGGTGCCGCATGACTACGCCTGCGTGCGCGTCGATTCCCGCGGCGCCGGTTGCTCGCCCGGCGTGATCGATCATTTCTCGCCGCGCGAGACCAAGGATTTCTACAACTGCATCGAATGGGGCGGTGTGCAGCCCTGGTCGAACGGCAAGGTCGGCCTCAACGGCATTTCCTATTTCGCGATGAACCAGTGGCATGTGGCGTCGCTGCAGCCGCCGCATCTTGCCGCGATGTGCATCTGGGAAGGCTCCGCGGATTGGTATCGCGACATGACGCATCACG
>DATHHM010000369.1:0-6607 GCA_035317145.1 Xanthobacteraceae bacterium
GTGACCGATGTCGCGCAGCACGTCGGGCGCCGCGGTGAGCGCGACCTTGCCGTCGATATCGATGGTATTGGTGAGGTGATAGTCGGCGCTGTGGACGACAAAGCCGATCTCGGGACTGACTGGCCCGCCGAGAAAGACTCGCACGCTGTCCGTCACTCCGGTCGCATCGAACCCGAAGGTTTGCAACAGGCTCGCGATCGGCCGCTCGCCGAGCGGGCGATTGATGACAATGCCCAATGCGCCCTCGTGGCTATGTTGCGCTATCAAGATAACCGTGCGTTCGAACGGCGAGCCCTGCAATGCCGGCGCCGCAATGAGCAACTGGCCCGCGAACGACGTCCGGCCTGACGTATCGGAATCGGTCGGCAACGCCGCATGGATCACGCCCGCCGACAGCACGATGGCCGCGGCGGCCAAAACCCAAGGCTTGGCGGCCAAAACCCAAGGCTTGAAGTGCCAATGCCTACAGTCGCGCGCAAACACGTTTCACTCGCCACCCGGCAAGCCCTGCTCATCATCGTCCTGGATTATGATCCAATTCATTTGAATTGTATCATAATCCAGATTCTTGTTTTGAGCATGATCTTTTCCGAAAACCGGATTCCACTTTTCGGGATCATGCTCTAAGGCGAGACATCTTCAAGCACGCGGCCCTTGGTTTCAACCGCGAACAGCCCGGTCACCACCGCGCCGACAACCGCCACGGCGGCGAACATGAGAAATACCTTGCCGAGCCCCGAGCCGACGACGTAACCGACGATGCTCGGCCCAAGGATCGAGGCGAACCGCAGCCAGGCCGTCGCCGTGCCGACCGCGACAGCGCGGGCGCGCGTCGGATAAAGCTCCGGCGTGTAGACATAGACGCCGATCGAAAGCACGGAGACGAAGAAGTAGCCGCTGCTGACGAAGGCGAGCACACGCTGCGGCGAATCCGGGCCGAGCACGAACAACGCACCGAGCGCGATGGCATTCATCGCGAAGGCAAAGGCGAACCACGGCCGGCGGCCGACCTTGTCGATGGTCAGCGCGCAGGTCAAGGCGCCGCAGAAGCCGACCGCTTGCGTGATCAGCCCGTATTGCAGCGATAGCTGCAGCGGCAGCTTGAACACCGTCGAATAGATGGTCGGCAGCCAGACCACGAGGCCATAGTTGAAGAAATAGGCGGAAAACCAGATCACCCAGACCACGAGCGTACGCCGCAGATAGAGCGGGCCGAACAGGTCGGACCACGACGCCGCCTTGCCTTCGCTGTGAACGATGGGTTGCGGCGGCGGCAGCGGCTGGCCGGTGGATTTTTCCGTCTCGCGCTCGATCCAGGCGAGTGCGGCTTGGGCCTCTTGCTGGCGTCCCTGCGTCGCCAACCAGCGCGGCGATTCCGGCAGGAACCGCTGCAGGAACAAGGCGACGAAGGCCGGCAGCGCGCCGATGATGAACATCCACTGCCAGCCGTAGCGCGGCACGACGTAGGCGCCGACCAGGCCGGTTGAGACCAGACCGACGGGGAAAATCAATTCGTACAACAGGACGAAACGGCCGCGGCCCTTGGCGCGGGAGAGCTCGCTGATATAGGTCGCGGCGACCGGAACTTCGCCGCCCAGGCCGAAACCCTGGATGATCCGCGCGATAACGAGCGACTGATAATCCCAGGCGAAGGCGCAAGCGAGACTCATGACCGCGAAAATCAGGATCGACCAGACCACCGCCGTGAGCCGGCCGTAACGCTCGGCGATCCAGCCGAAGAACAGCGCGCCGGCCAGCTGACCGAGATAGCCGGCGGCGATGAGGAAGCCGATCTGCGGGCCGTTGAGCTTCCACAACGGCACCAGCACCGGCAGCACAAAAGCGATGGCCAACGCATCGAAAGCATCGAAGAACGTCGCGACGCCGATGATGATCCGCGTGCGCACATGCCACCACGAGATCGGCATCCGCTCGATCCGCGCCACGACGTCGTCGATGCTGCCGTCGCCAGGCGCAATGTTGCTCGCGCTCATCGTCCCCTCCCCCTCTTTTTTCTTTCCCCTCCCCCTTGTGGGGAGGGGTAGGGGTGGGGATCGCGAGGTAAAACGCTGGCGTCAACGACAGCGCACTACCTCCCGACCCCCCACCCTGCCCTCCCCCACAAGGGGGGAGGGAAAATCAAACAAACTGCACCGCGATGCCGCCGAGCTGGCCGAAGTCGGCGTGCAGCGTATCGCCTTTGCGCGCATGGACCACGCGGGTGAACGAGCCGGCCAGCACGATGTGGCCGGCCTCGAGCGCGACGCCGTGCTGGCCGAGCTTGTTGGCGAGCCAGGCGACACCGAGCGCCGGATGGCCGAGCACGCCGGCGGCGACGCCGGTCTCCTCGATCTCGGCGTTGCGATACATGATGCCGCCGACCCAGCGCAGATCGATGTCCATCGGACCGACCGGCCGGCCGCCGACCACGATGCCGGCGGCGGCGCCGTTGTCCGACACGGTGTCGAATATTTTGCGCGGATCCTGCAGCCGCGCATCGACGATCTCGAGCGCCGGCACGACATATTCGGTGGCGCGCAACACGTCGGTCAGGCCGACGCCGGGACCTTTGAGCGGCTTGCCCATGATGAAAGCGAGCTCGACCTCGACGCGGGGCAGGCAGAAATTTTCATGCTTCACGCTGGCGCCGTCGGCGATCATCATATGATCGAGCAGGTAGCCGTAATCCGGCTCGTCGATCTGCGAGGAGCGCTGCATCGCCTTCGAGGTCAGCCCCACCTTGTGGCCGATCAGCTTGGCGCCGCCGGCGATCTTGCGGTTGGCGACCTCGGTGGAGATCGCGTAGGCGTCCTCCATGGTGATGCCGGGCCAGGTTTTTGACAGCTGAACGGCTTGCTTGCGTTCCTTCTCCGCGGCGATGAGGATATCGGCGGCCTTGTTGCGATCGGCTTCGGACAGCATGCGTGGCTCCCGCTTACACACTTTAGTGGGGCATGATCTTTTCCGAAAACCGGAATCCACTTTTCGGGGTCATGCTCAAGGACGCCGAACTTAGAGCATGATCCGGAAAAGTGGAAACCGCGCCGCGCGCTGTTACCGCGTCAGCGGCACACGGCGCGCAGGATGAAGGTGACGTCCTTGCACTCGCCTTCGACCGGAGGCCGGCCCGAAAGCATGACCCGGGCCGGACATTCCTGCGAGGTGCTGATGTCGAGCGGCTGTCCGCTCTCGAAGCCCTTGGTGCGGCAGGAGGCGGTCGCCGTCGTCTGACAATCGGGCGCGCCGTTGCCCGCCACCTGACAGCGGTCGTGGAATTCGAGCACCCGCGTGATCGGCAGCTTCACCACCGCGGTCGCGGCGTCCTTGGTGGCTTGCGCCGCGTCTTTCAACGCCTGCTCGGTCGCCGCCGAGGTCTCCTTGGCCGTTTGGTTCTGCTGCTTGTTGTAGTCGTCGAGCTTGTCCTTGGCGCTCTTCATCTTGGCGTCGAAGTCGCCAAAGCTATCGTGCCACCAGACCTCGAGCTGATGCAGGAAGCCGGGTTTGTTGGCCGGCGGCTGCGCCGGAAGGGAGCCTGGCGCCGGGGCCGGCGCTTGCTGCACTGCACCGGCACCCGCCGGCGCTGGGCCGTCATCGGCGCGGGCAGTGTCACAAGTTGCAACCGACAAAAAGGTTGCGAGCGGCAGAACGACGGCCGCCGCCCAAAACAACCGCGATTTGCCTGACCCGCTCATTGGCACCGAATTTCGACCCGAAATAAGGTCAAAATACGCGCAAGGCAGGCCTCAAGCCAATCCCGATAGCGGTGAGGCCGGCCGCTTAAGAGCGACGTCTCTCGCGCCAGCGCGACCAGACGAACCAGGCAAAGCCGGCCACAAGCACGGCGGCGATTGCCGCATCGAAGTCGTGGAACAGCTTGCGCAGCGTCGGGTCGCTGTTCCAGCGCGCGCCCAGCACATAGCCGATGTAAGCAAGCGCGAAACACCACGGCCAGGAGCCGAGGAACGTGTACACCTGGAATTTCAGCATCGGCATGCGCGCGAGGCCGGCGGGAAAGGCGATGAAGGTCCGCACCACCGGCAGGAGCCGGCCGAAAAACACCGTGGCCGAGCCGTAGCGCAGGAAAAACGCGTCGGCGCGCTTGATCTCCGCGGGGCTGATCAGAACGTATTCGCCCCAGCGCTCCAGCACCGGCCTGCCGCCATAGGCCGCGACATAATAAGCGACAGTCGAGCCTATATTGCAGCCGATCGCGCCCGCGGTGGCGGCGCCGATCAGGCTGAATTGCCCGGTCGACACCAGATAACCGGCGAACGGCATGATCACTTCGGACGGCAGCGGAATGCACGCCGACTCGATCGCCATCAGAATGACGACGCCGAAATAGCCGGTGGCCGAGATCACCGCGACGATCCAGGCACCGACCGCCGAAATGATCTGGTCAATCATTGCTGAAGTCTTGGCTCAAGTCTTGGCTGAGGTATTGGCTTGGAGAGATCAGCGCCGCTTGCGCGCGCGGCGGCCTTCGAGGATGACGACCTTGCGGCGCGAGGTGTCGTCGACGAGCTTCTTCGGCACCTTCTCGGCGATGCCGAGGAGCCGCTCGCGGCGGTCCATCTCTTTCCAGACGTCCTCAGGACGGATGCCGGTCGAGACCCAGAGCACGACGAGGTTGTAAATGAGATCGGCGCTCTCTTTCACGACGGCGTCGCGGTCGCCGTTCATGGCGTCGATGACGACCTCGACCGCTTCTTCGGCCAGCTTCTTCGCCATCTTGCTGCGGCCCGAACGCAGCAGCCGCGCGGTCCGCGACGTCGACGGATCGTCGTGCCGGCAGGCGAGCGCGGCCTGGTAGAGGCGTGAAATCGAATCAGTCATGGCCCATCAGAATAGCGCGATCTTGTCGCTATTGTGTTAATTCCGCCCGGCAGGCCCCAGGGCTAGGGGCATGGCTAGGGTCATTCGCCCTGCGCCAGCAGGCTGGCATTGCCGCCGGCGGCGGCGGTGTTGACGGTGATGGTCTGCTCGGCGGCGAAGCGGCGGAGGTAGTTCGGGCCGCCGGCTTTCGGCCCGGTGCCGGACAGGTGAGTGCCGCCGAACGGCTGGGTGCCGACCACGGCGCCGATCGTGCTGCGATTGACGTAGACGTTGCCGCTGGCAAGCCGCGCGGCGATGCGATCTGCGGTGCTGTCGATCCGCGAATGAATACCCAGCGTCAGCGCGGTGCCGTTGCCGGCGATGTCGTCGAGCAGCACATCGAGCTCGCCGGCGCGCCAGCGCACCACGTGCAGCACCGGGCCGAACACTTCTTCCTTCAGGTCGCGGGCGCGGTCGAGCTCGATCACCGCCGGGCCGACATAGGTGCCGACGGCGGGGAGCGCGGCGTCGCGGTCGGAGTGGAAACGCAACGCGCCGGCGCGCTCCTTTTCGGCGATCCAGCGGTCGAGTTTTTGTTTGGCCTCGGCATCGATCACCGGGCCGACATGGGTCGATATCGTGCGTGGGTCGCCGACCTTCAGTTCACGCGCGGCGCCGATCAGCATGTCGATCATGCGCTCGGCGACGTCGTCTTGCAGGCACAACAGCCGTAGCGCCGAGCAGCGCTGGCCGGCTGAGCGGAACGCGGAGGCGACGACGTCGTCGATCACCTGTTCGGGCAGCGCCGTGGCATCGACGATCATGGCATTGATGCCGCCGGTCTCGGCGATCAGCGGCACAATCGCGCCGTTTTTCGCGGCCAGCGCGCGGTTGATAGCGCGGCCGGTTTCGGTCGAGCCGGTGAAGGCGACACCGGCGACGCGCGGATCGGCGACGAGGCCGGCACCGACCGCGCCGTCGCCGGGAATAAGATGCAGCACGCTGGGCGGCACGCCGGCGTCGTGCAACAGCGCAACGGCGAGGGCTGCGATCAGCGGCGTCTGCTCGGCCGGCTTGGCGACCACCGTATTGCCGGCGACCAGCGCGGCGGTGACCTGGCCGAGGAATATCGCCAGCGGGAAATTCCACGGGCTGATGCAGACAAAGACGCCGCGGCCGCGATAGCGCAATTCGTTGCTCTCGCCGGTCGGACCCGGCATGGTTTGTGGCGCAAGCGCGATCCGCGCCTGCGTGGCGTAATAGCGGCAGTAATCGACCGCCTCGCGCAGCTCGGCGAGCGCATCGTCCAACGTCTTGCCGCCCTCGCTTTGCAACAGCGCGAGCAGCCGGCCACGGTTGACCTCGAGCCGGTCGGCGGCGCGTTCGAGCACGGCGGCGCGCTCATCGACCGGCGTTGCCGTCCAGGCCGAGAAACCGGCCGCGCCCGCTGCCATCGCCGAAATGACGATGGCGTCGTCGGCCTCGCGGACGGCACCTATCGTCTTTCCGTCGATCGGTGAAATCACCGGGCGCTCGCGACCGGGCAGCGCGATGCCGTCGATCAGCGGCGCAGCAATATCTAACGGACGGACGCCGGCGCGGACCTCGTCGAGCAAGGCGTCGAGGCCGGCGCGATCGCCGAACTCGATGCCCGTCGCGCCGTGCCGTTCCGGCAGATAAATGTCGCGCGGCAACGGGATCTTGCCGTTGCGTGCCGCCTGCGGGCCAGCGATCCAACTTTGCGGCCGGCGCAAAATGTCGGCGATCGGCACGCTTGGATCGGCGGCGACCG
>DATHHM010000370.1:0-13946 GCA_035317145.1 Xanthobacteraceae bacterium
CCTGACCAGCGACCAGATCGACTGGCTGGTGCCGCACCAGGCCAACAGGCGCATCATCGAGGCGACGGCGGAGCGCATGAAGCTCGACCCGAAGCAGGTGATGGTCACCATCCACAAATACGGCAACACCACCGCGGCGACGATCCCGCTGTGCCTGTGGGATTACGAAAACAAGCTGAAGGCCGGCGACCGCATGATTTTGGTGGCCTTCGGCGGCGGCTTCACTTGGGGCGGGGCGTACCTGACCTGGGCCTACGATACGCCGTAGGATGTGGCATCAAGATTCCCTGGGTCTAGGGCCATTCGCCATAGGGCCTCATGGGCCGTTTTCAATGTCGTCCGCCAGTTGGGCGCGGCGCTTGACCAGTCCTGAGACAACGAAGGCGTTCATCACAGGACCCAGAAGGCGAGAAAGATGACAGCCATAATGAAGGCAACGACCGATAGCCCAAATATCACGCGGTCAATTGGTCTATAGGGCCAGACACGTCTGTACGTGCCGATCACGCCAACTGCGAACAGGACAACTGCCGGGATAACAATGTCGCGCCATGTCATGCGCTGCATTGTAGCAATGCGGGCAGGACAGGCCGATAGGCCGGGAGGTGAGTCTGCTACTCAATGCCGGAAAAATCTTTCGCCATCGCGGAGCGAAGCGTTACGGGGCAGAATGATCACTTCCGCTTGGAGATCGGCTGATATTCCCGCTTCGGCGAGCCGGTATAGAGCTGGCGCGGCCGGCCGAGTTTCTGGTGCGGGTCCTCGATCATTTCCTTCCACTGCGCGATCCAGCCGACGGTGCGGGCCAGCGCGAACAGCACCGTGAACATGGTGGTCGGAAAACCCATGGCGCGCAGCGTGATGCCGGAATAGAAGTCGACGTTCGGATAAAGCTTCTTCTCGATGAAATATTCGTCGTGCAGCGCGATGCGCTCGAGCTCGATGGCGACGTCGAGCAGGGGATCGTTGACGCCGAGCTCGTTGAGGACTTCGTGGCAGGTCTTCTGCATGAGCTTGGCGCGCGGATCGTAGTTCTTGTAGACGCGATGGCCAAAGCCCATCAGGCGGAATGAATCCTTCGGATCCTTCGCCTTCTTGACGAATTCGGGGATGCGGTCGACGGAACCGATCTCGCCGAGCATCTTTAAGGCCGCCTCATTGGCGCCGCCATGGGCCGGGCCCCACAGGCAGGCGATGCCGGCGGCGATGCAGGCGAACGGATTGGCGCCCGTGGAACCGGCGAGCCGTACGGTCGAGGTCGAGGCGTTCTGCTCGTGGTCGGCGTGGAGCGTGAAGATGCGGTCCATGGCACGCGCGATGACCGGATTGGCCTTGTATTCCTCGCACGGCACCGCAAAGCACATGCGCAGAAAGTTCGAGGCGTAGTCGAGCTTGTTGTTGGGATACATGAAGGGCTGGCCGATGGAATATTTGTACGCCATGGCGGCCAGCGTCGGCATTTTCGCGATCATGCGGATCGAAGCGATCATGCGCTGCTGCGGGTCGGTGATGTCGGTGGAGTCGTGATAGAACGCCGACAGCGCGCCGACCGAACCGACCATCACCGCCATCGGATGGGCGTCGCGGCGAAAACCCTGGAAGAAGCGGCTCATCTGCTCGTGGACCATCGTGTGATGGATCACGCGGTCGACGAAATCGGCCTTTTGCGAGGCGGTCGGCAGTTCGCCGTACAGCAGGAGATAGCAGGTCTCGAGGAAATCGCCGTGCTCGGCCAAATCGTCGATCGGATAGCCGCGATAGAGCAGAATGCCCTCGTCGCCGTCGATATAGGTGATCTTGGATTCGCAGGAGCCGGTCGAGGTAAAGCCCGGATCGTAGGTGAAGATGCCGGCCTCGGCGTAGAGCTTCGAGATGTCGATCACTTCGGGGCCGATGGTCCCGTCGTAGATCGGGAAATTGTAGTCTTTGTCGCCGAGTTTCAGCGTGCCGGTCTTGATGTTGGCGCCGGTCTTCGCGTCCATGTTCGTATCCTCGAATAAGTGGCAGCCGAAACGGCAAGCTGCGGGCGGTGGTCAAAGAAGCGGCAGCCCGATCCGGCCGTTATGGGGGTAGCTTAGCAAAGTGTGCACTGCAAGATAATAGGCATGTGACAGGGCGCGCGCGACGTAAACCTTGCGTTATTCAGGCGCTTTGCGAGCCGGTCTGATCTGCGATGCGGGCGAGGCTCTCGGCCTTGCCGAGCACGGCCAGCACCTCGAAGATTCCCGGCGAAGTGGTGCGGCCGGTCAGCGCCGCCCGCAGCGGCTGGGCGATGGCGCCGAGTTTTGCGCCCTTGCCCTCGGCAAAGGTGCGGACCGCTTGCTCGGTCGTCTCGGCGGTCCAGGGCTCGACGGCGGCCAGCTCGGCGGCGATATCGGCCAGCAAAGTCTTGGCATCCGGGGTCAGCAGGGCGGCTGCCTTGTCATCCAGGGGAAGCGGCCGGTCCGCCAGAAGAAACTTAGCGCCATCAATAAGATCAAGGAGCGTCTTGGCGCGTTCCTTTAAGCTCGGCATGGCGTTGAGCCACTGCCGGCGCAGGTCCGGCGTCATCTTGGCGGCGAGTTTTGCGCCGTCGGCAATATGGGGCAGGAGCTGGTCGATGGCCGCGAGCAGATCGGCGTCGGCGCTTTGCCGGATGTAATGGCCGTTGAGGCTTTCCAGCTTGGCAAAATCGAAGCGCGCCGGCGAGCGGCCGATCTGCGGCAGGTCGAACGCCGCGATCATCTCCTCGGTCGAAAAGATCTCCTGGTCGCCATGGGCCCAGCCGAGCCGCACCAGATAATTGCGCAACGCCACCGGCAGGTAGCCCATGGCGCGATAGGCATCGACGCCGAGCGCGCCATGGCGCTTCGACAGTTTTGAGCCGTCGGGGCCGTGGATCAGCGGAATATGCGCCATGACCGGCACCGGCCAGCCGAGCGCGTCGTAAATCTGTTTCTGCCGCGCGGCGTTGGTCAAATGGTCGTCGCCGCGGATGATGTGGGTGACGTCCATGTCGTGATCGTCGACCACCACGGCGAGCATGTAGGTCGGCGTGCCGTCGGAGCGCAACAGCACGAGATCGTCGAGGTTCTCGTTCTGCCAGACGACACGGCCCTGGACCTGGTCCTCGATCACGGTCTCGCCGGTGGCCGGCGCTTTGAACCGGATCGCCGGTTTTACGCCCGGCGGGGCATCGCTCGGATCGCGGTCGCGCCAGCGGCTGTCATAGAGTTTGGCGCGGCCTTCGCGGCGCGCCGCTTCGCGCATGTCCTTGAGCTCATCGGGGCTCGCATAACAGCGATAGGCGTTTCCGGTCGCCAAAAGTCGCTCGACCACCTCGCGGTGCCGCGCCGCGCGAGCGAACTGATAAATGACCTCGCCGTCCCAGCCGATGCCGAGCCAGTTGAGCCCGTCGAGGATGGCGTCGATGGCGGCCTGCGTCGAGCGTTCGCGGTCGGTGTCCTCGATCCGCAGCAGCATTTTGCCGCTACGTCCGCGGGCATAAAGCCAGTTGAACAGCGCGGTGCGGGCGCCGCCGATATGGAGAAAACCGGTGGGCGAGGGGGCAAAACGGGTGACGACGGCCATTGAAATCCTGATCCGCGGGCGCGGGCTCGTTTAGCACGCTTAAGTGTTAAGGACAGTAAGCCGGCGCAAGCTTTTTCGCCGCCGGGCTTGACCCCGCGGGCCAACTTGTCCAATCCGGGGCGCAACCGCATCTATTGCCTTGGAATCGGCGCGTTGCCCGGCTCTTTCGGCGGCGCCAAACGGATTGATCCATGACGGTTGTCGAGACACCGGTAAAAGAGCCCGCGCGAGAAGCGGGTCAAGATTTCATTCGCGACATCGTGCGCGCCGACCTGGCGGCGGGGCGGCGCACCGGCGTCGTCACGCGCTTTCCGCCGGAGCCGAACGGCTACCTGCATATCGGCCACGCCAAGTCGATTTGTCTCAATTTCGGCATCGCCGACGAGTTCGGCGGCCATTGCAATCTGCGTTACGACGACACCAACCCGACCAAGGAATCCCAGGAATATATCGACGCCATCGAGCGCGACGTGCGCTGGCTCGGGTTCGATTGGGGCACGCATCTCTACCACGCGTCCGATTATTTCGAGCAGCTCTACGGCTGGGCGGAGGATTTGATCCGCGCCGGCAAGGCCTATGTCGACGATCAAAGCCAAGACGAGATGCGCGCGGCGCGCGGCACCTTGACCGAGCCGGGCAAGAATAGTCCGTTCCGCGATCGCGGCGTGGAGGAAAATCTCAACCTCTTCGGCCGCATGCGAACGGGTGAGTTTCCGAACGGCGCTCGCGTGCTGCGCGCCAAGATCGACATGGCGTCCGGCAACATCAATCTGCGCGATCCGGTGCTCTATCGCATCCTGCACGCCGAGCATCCGCGCACCGGCAAAACCTGGAGCATTTATCCGAGCTACGACTTTGCCCACGGCCAGTCCGACGCCATCGAGGGCATCACCCATTCGCTGTGCACGCTGGAATTCGAAGACCACCGGCCGCTCTACGACTGGTTTTTGCAAAACCTGCCGGTGCCGTCGCAGCCACATCAATACGAATTCGCCCGCCTCAATCTCACCTATACGATCCTGTCGAAGCGCGTGCTCACGGAGCTCGTTCGCGGCGGTCACGTCCACGGCTGGGACGATCCGCGCATGCCGACGCTCGCCGGCTTGCGCCGTCGCGGCGTGCCGCCTGAGGCGATCCGTGATTTCGTCAAGCGCATCGGTGTTGCGAAAGCCAACAGCACCGTCGACATGGCGATGCTGGACTTCTCCATCCGCGAGCATTTGAACGGCACCGCACAGCGGCGCATGGCGGTGCTGCGCCCGCTCAAGGTGGTGATCGAGAATTACCCGGAAGGCCAAAGCGAAGAAGTCGAGGCGGTCAATCATCCCGAGGATGCCACGGCCGGCACCCGCCGGGTCCGTTTCGGCCGCGAGCTTTTCATCGAGCGCGACGATTTCATGGAGAACCCGCCGAAGAAATTTTTCCGGCTGTCGCCCGGCACCGAGGTGCGGCTGCGCTACGCCTATTTCATCACCTGCCGCGAGGTGGTGAAGAACGCTGCCGGCGAGGTGATCGAGCTGCGCTGCACCTACGATCCCGCCACCAAGGGCGGCAATGCGCCCGACGGCCGCAAGGTGAAGGCGACGATGCATTGGGTGTCGGTGGCGGACTCCGTGCCCGCCGAGGTTCGCCTGTACAATCCGCTGTTCACAAAACCTGACCCGAGCGCGACCGACTTCGCCGCCGACATCAATCCGAATTCGCTGGACGTGATCGCCGATGCCCGCGTCGAGCCGGCGCTGGCCGGCCGCAATTCCGATGACGCGGTGCAGTTCGAGCGCTTGGGCTATTTCTGCCCGGACAAGGACTCGACGCTGGAGCGGCTGGTGTTCAACCGCACCGTCGGCTTGCGCGACACCTGGGCCAAGGTGTCCGGCGGCAGCGGCGGAGCGTAAAGCAGATTTCGCCGCCACTGCGCCGGGCTCGTTTTCAGTTCGTCCCGATATGCCTCATAAAGCAAAGAAATACGGTAGCTTTCGAACGTGAACTCCCTGCATAGTTGTGATAGTGGTCATGCGCCGCACAGACCAATTCGGCTATGCCCACCCGAGCGATCCCCCTCGTCTTTGTCCTCATCGCCTGCGCCGTCGGCAGCGCCACGGTCGCCGTTGCGCAAAAGTTGCCGGAGCCGGCGCGAGCGGCCCCCGCGGCACCGAATGTCGCGCTGACGACCCCAATCGAATTTTATGTGGCCCACGGCGACGCCAATGCCTGCGGGCCGGGCTGCAGCGAATGGATTGCGGCCGAGGGCAAGATCGATGTCGGTGCCGCCGACCGGCTCCGGCAACTGCTCAGGAAATTGGGCAACCGCCGGCCGCCCATATGCTTTCATTCGCCGGGCGGAAACTCGAATGGAAGCCTCGCGCTCGGGCGCCTTATTCGCGATAAGAAATTCACCGTCAGTGTCGGCCACACAATCCCGCACGACTGCGGCAGCGACAAGCCATCCGATAATTCGTGCACGGCCCGAAAGCGCTCCGGAACGGCCATCGAAGCAGAGATCTCGCTGGTCACCTTTCAGTGCAATTCGGGTTGCGTTTACGCTCTGGCCGGCGGCACGGTCCGCCTGGTCCCGCCGGGGGTGAAACTCGGTATTCACGACGCCGGATTCGATCCGAATTCAAGTCTGCCGCGCGGCGCCACGCTGGCACTGGCCATGCGAGTGGTCCACGCGCGCATACGAACTTATCTCCGCGAGATGGGAATCGACGACGGCTTGTTCTCGGCCGCCTTGGGCACGCCGTTCGAGTCGGTAAAGCTTCTGCAACGCGACGAAATCGTGCGCTTCGGCATGGATCGCAGGGAATTCGGCGAAACCGGGTGGCGCTTCATCGACAAGCCTTTCCCGAAAGTCAGCAAGCTTTTCTTTGTTCGCGTCGACGGCGATCAGCCGCACTACATCGATGCCATGATCGAGTTCACCTGCAACGGTGCGACCAGCATGAATCTCACCATTGCACGGCAGCAGCTCCCGTCAGATGCATATTTCTCGGGCACAGCTTTGCCCGTCGCACGAATTGCCATCGGCGGCAACCAGATCGGTCTGAACCAAGTCAGCGCGGTTCCCAACTTCTACGTTCGTTCCGGCTTTGTGAGGACGCTCGACGGAGTCGGTGACGACACGGCGACGGAGCTGCCTGGAATCGCGCTGGGCCGAAAGGAACGCGGGAACGTCCCGTTGAATATGGATGGATTTGCGGCAGCGTACGGCAAGCTGCAGCCGCGCTGCGCTGAAGCGATTAAAAACCTGCAAGCCGCGCTGCGACAGTCAGGAACGAAGCCGGTCGTATTGGGCGCGCAGGCCACGGCAATGCCGGGTGCCACGACGCCGCCGGGAGACGGAACCCAGACGCTCGAACTCACGCGGATCGTAACTGCCGCGGAAAAGCTGCGCGTGGATTTTCTGACTTACGTTTGGGCGGATTGTTCTTCCAGTCCAGTGGCGTCGGGCCTCGTCGAACACCCGCAGCACGGTGTGGTCACCACGCTGGACGGCCATGACTTTCCGGACATTCCGAAGGACGATCCGCTCGCCGCATGTAACGCACGAAAAGCCGACGGTAAATTCGTTTTCTACGAGCCCAATGCGGATTATCACGGCGCTGACTCGTTCACCATCCGTGTCTTATCGGCGTCAGGACACCCGGTGAAGCGGCATTATTCCATCGAAGTAAAGTGACCGCACCGTCTTCCGCCGAATAAGCGATTCCGGCCGGTATCGTATCGCGCCACGCCGGCGCGGCAGCACTGGCAGGCGACTTATCCCGGCCCGTTCACACCCTCCTCGCCACCCGGCGCGCGCCCCGCTAGCATAAGGCCGTTGGTGAGTTAGCGCGCAGGGGGCGCGCAGTGGCACAAGACAGTAGCGTAGAGAGCCGCACGCACGCTGGTGCGCAGGCAGGTACTTGGTCAGGTCCATGGTCAGGTCATTGGCCGTGGCCGGTCCGCATTCGCCCGGCGTGGCATGTCATACGGCCGCGGGCGAACTTCGCCCTCGCGACGCAGTTACGGCAATGGGCCGTCCAAGAAATTGCTGCCGATCGCCTGCTGCCTTGGCTCGCCGTCGCCTACGGTCTCGGCATCGTCATCTATTTCACCGCGGAACGTGAGCCGGCGTGGTGGGCGGCCACGGCGCTGGCCGCCGTTTGCGTGATCGGTGCCGTGTTGCTGCGCCGGCATCTGATCTCTTTCATCGTCGGTCTCTTTCTTTTCGCGGTTGCCGCGGGTTTTGCCGCCGCCACGATGAAGACCGCCATGATCGAGCACCCGATACTGCATTATCCGGCGTCGGGCGTGACGATCGCGGGCTTCGTCGAGCTGCGCGAGGAAAGCCAGCACACCGACCGCTTCGTGCTACGCGTCGACCGCATCGAAGGCAACCGCATCGACGACAAGCCGCAGCGCGTCCGGCTCTCGGTCAAGCGCGGGCTGGCGCCGCCCGCGGGCTCCTTCGTCGAAGTCAAAGCCATGCTCGATCCGCCGCTGCAGCCGCTGGCGCCGGGCTCTTACGATTTTGCCCGCGATCTTTATTTCCAACAGATCGGGGCCTCCGGTTTTGTCCGCGGCGCGGTCAATGTGATTAGCCCGCCAACGACTGCCGGTCTTATGTCGCGGGTCCACGCCGTGGTGCAGCGCATGCGCGACGCGATCGACGCCCATGTTCGCGCCGTGCTGCCGGGTGACACCGGCTCGATCGCCGCCATGCTGCTCAACGGCAAGCGCGACGTGATCTCGGAGAACCTCTACAACGCCCTGTTCATCTCCGGCGTCGGCCACGTGCTGTCGATCTCCGGTTATCACATGGCGGTCGTCGCTGGCGTGGTGTTTTTCATCATCCGCGCGCTGCTGGCGCTGATCCCGGGTCTCCCCGACAGGAAGCCGATAAAAAAATGGGCGGCGTTCGGCGCGCTGATCGCGACGACGTTCTATCTGGTGCTCTCTGGCGCGGAAGTGGCGACGCAACGCTCCTATTTCATGATCGCCATCGTGCTGGTCGGCGTCATGCTCGACCGGCCGGCGTTGACCGTCCGCACGCTCACCGCGGCCGCGCTCCTGGTGCTGTTCTTGGCGCCGCAATCGGTGGTGCATCCGAGCTTCCAAATGTCGTTTGCGGCGACGCTGGCGCTGATCGCCACTTACGATCGCGGCGTGCCGCGGGTGAAGGCGGGCACCGACAGCACGCTCGGCTCGCGCGCCGCATTGTGGGGCGTCAACGAGATCACGAGCCTCATCATCGCCTCGCTGGTGGCCGGCCTGGCGACGACACCTTATGCGGCCTATCACTTTCATCGGATGGCGCCTTACGGCGTCATTGCCAACCTGCTCGCCATGCCGGTCGTCTCCGCCTGGGTGATGCCGATGGGGCTACTCGGCCTTCTCGCCATCCCGTTCGGCTTCGATGCCGAGTTCTGGCGGCAAATGGGCTACGGCATCGAGTGGATGAATATGGTGGCGCTGTGGGTGGCGAACCTGCCCGGCGCTGTCGGCCATGTCACCAGCTTCGGCACTGGGCCGCTATTGCTGGCGACCGCAGGCTTGCTCGTGATCGGACTGCTCAAGACGCCGCTGCGTTGGAGCGGCGTCGTGCTCGCGGCACTCGGCATCGCATTGGCGGCGAGCGTGCCACGGCCTGATATTCTGCTGGCGGCCGATGGCCGGACATTTGCGGTGCGCGGCGCCGACGGACTGCTCGCCTTCCATCACTCCGGTGGCGATACGTTCGCCATCAAGGAATGGCTCGCGGCCGACGCCGACGCGCGTGACTATCACGATCGCAAGCTAGGGCAGGGCATCGCCTGCGACGCTGCCGGCTGCATCGGCAAGCTCGCCGATGGCGCTCTCGTCGCCTACGACCTCAAACCCGATGCGTTCGAGGAAGATTGCCGGCGCGCCGTTCTCATCATGACGACCCGCACCGCGCCGCCCGGCTGCGCGGCCCAGGTGATCGGTCGCGCGATGTTGCGCGAGCGCGGCGCGTTGGCGTTACGCCGTACCGGTTCGGGCTTTGCGATCGATTCTGCCCGCCCGCCGAATTTCGATCGGCCGTGGGCACCGCAGCGTATGCGGGCCACTACTGACACTGCCAATCCGACTGCCGCTCAGCCCGCAGCGTCACGCGCACCACCGCGCGACGCGACACCGCGCCAGGACGATATCGAAGCGGATCAGTGAAGCGTCGTCATTCCGGGGCCGAGCGCAGCGAGGAACCCGGAATCCATAGCCACAGGTTACGCAGAACTGGCGCTGCGTTTGTCTCGCAAAACAGGGGCTATGGATTCCGGGTTCCGCGCAAACGCGCGGCCCCGGAATGACGGTGTTTAATACCGCCGGAACAATCCCACCAATTTGCCCTGAATGCGCACGCGATTGGGCGGCAGGATGCGCACTTCGTAAGAGGTGTTGGCCGGCTCCAGCGCGATCGAGGCGCCGCGGCGGCGGAAGCGTTTTAGGGTTGCTTCCTCGTCGTCGATCAGGGCTACGACGATGTCGCCGGTGTCGGCAGCGTCCATGCGTTTGAGCAGCGCAATGTCGCCGTCGAGGATGCCGGCCTCGATCATCGAATCGCCGCGCACTTCCAGCGCAAAATGCTCGCCGGCGGTGAGCAGCTCGGGCGGCATGTTGATGGTGTGGCTGCGGGTCTGAATGGCTTCGATCGGCGTGCCGGCGGCGATGCGGCCCATTACCGGCACCGCAACCGGGCGGCCGCCGTCGTCTTCGGACGCCGTGCGGACCCGGCCGAGATTGCCTTCGATGACGCTCGGCGTGAAACCGCGCGAGCGGCCGGCGACAAAGCCGTGGGCGACCGATTCCGGCAGCTTGATCACTTCGATGGCGCGCGCCCGGTTCGGCAGGCGGCGGATGAAGCCGCGCTCCTCGAGCGCCGTGATCAGCCGATGGATGCCGGATTTGGAGCGCAAGTCGAGCGCATCCTTCATCTCGTCGAAGGACGGCGGTACGCCGGCTTCCTTGAGGCGCTCATGGATGAACCGCAACAGCTCGGCTTGCTTGCGCGTTAACATTGGTGCTGTTCCTGCAACATGGCGCTTCCCCTTGGCTTCCCATTCGTTCGGCCGATCAGGCGATCCTGGCCGAAACAAATCATGAACGGACACTATCTGTTCCATATGTGTTCCGCAACCATTTAATTTGAAGTGAAGAAAACGACGAACGTGACAAACGCGCGATTAACGCTCGAATTTAACGTGCAGGGCTTGCTGGACGTTAGAGTTAAGCCGCTGAAATCACGGCGGATTAATAGCAGCGTCCGAAATTCGCGGCGATCGCGCGCCACCGTCTCTGTTCCGCAACTGACCAATTTGGATTCGCGCGGCCGACGACATCTGCTCGCGCGCCTCGCGCCACGCATGTTTCGATATGGAGCCGATTCGACCGCACGAAATGCGTATCTCCGTCGCGCCGCGAACACCGCGATACCGTCTGGCCTGCGCGGAATCTCGCGCACTGATGCCGATGTGTCACAGCGTTTCGCCGACTCCTGCGTTATTATCGGCGCAAGTTTCGATGGTATTTCGGTAACTTAGACGGGGAACGAGATGAAAAGACTCCTTGCCGCTTCGCTGACCGGTTTGGCTCTGTTGTCAGGCTCCGCACTCGCGGCGGATTTGCCGCCCGCGCCGCAGGTCTACAAGGCGCCGGCCGTTGTCGCGCCGGCCTACAACTGGTCCGGATTTTATCTGAACGCCGGCGGCGGCTACGGCATGTGGAATGCCGACACCCAGCTCTTCACGCCGGGCGGAGCATGCCTCGCCTGCGTCGTCCAGACATTCGGCGGCAGGGGTTATCTCGGGACGGTGGGCGGCGGATTCGATTATCAGGTCGGCGGCCTTGGCATGGGCGCGTGGAATCCCATGATCGTCGTCGGCCTCATGGGGGACTACAATTTTGAAAGCTTGAAAGGCACGATAGCGGACGGTCTTGTTGGCGCTTCGGCCCAGATCAAAGAGACCGCATCGTGGGCAGGCGGCGCCCGCATTGGTCTGGCCTTCGGGCCGAGTTTCTTCACCTATATGAACGGCGGGGCGACCGGCACCCGCTTCGGCGGTACGAGCTTCGTTTCGGACGTTACCGGTGCGCCGCTCGGCGCAGGGTCAGCGGCTTTTTGGAAGACCGGCTGGTACCTCGGCGGTGGCACCGAGACGTCGCTGGCTCCCGTGTTGCCGGTCGGCTTTTTCCTGCGCAGCGAATATCGCTACTCCTACTTCAATACGACGACCGTTCCGGTCATTGCCGGTGGCGTAACGGCCCTCAATGTCGGCTGGCATCCGGTGGTGCAGACGCTCAGCACTTCGCTCGTCTATAAATTCAACTGGCAATAAACGTCGGGGGACGTTGGGGACAGGGGAAGTTGGGGGACAACGGCCCGGGACGAAAGTCCCGGGCTTTTTTTGTTTGTGCGCACGGAATGGCGTTTAGCGATCGAGACGAACCATCTCGCAGCGGCTGCCGGCTTTTGCCGGCGGCGCGTGCGGCGCGCGGATGACGAGACAGCCGGCCTGCGCCAGCGGCGCCATCATCGAGGAGTCCTGGGTCGCAAACGGCGTCGCCACCGGCCCGTCCGGACCGTCGTTGAGGAGCGCGCGCAGATAATCGGCGCGCTCGTCGTTCTCCGGCAGGTCGCTGCCGAGCATTGCCGTTTCGGTCGGGGTGACGAGATCGTCGCGCCCGGTGAGCTTGCGGATGAGCGGCACCAGAAAGAGAAACGCGCAGACATAGGACGAGACCGGATTGCCCGGCACGCCGAGCACCGCCATGGTGCCGAGCCGGCCGTGCATCAGCGGGCGGCCTGGCCGCATCGCGATCTTCCAGAACGACGGCACCATGCCTTCGGCCGCAAAAGCCCGGTTGACGAAATCATAATCGCCGACCGAAGCGCCGCCGGTCGTCACCAGAATATCGGTGTCGAGATCGCGGGCGCGCCGCACCGCCTCGATCGTCGCATCGAGATTGTCGGGCACGACGCCGAGATCGACGAAGTCGGCGCCTTCGGCGCGGATCAGCGCCGCAAGCGCAAAGCCGTTCGAATAAACGATCTGGCCTGGTCCGGGCTCGGTGCCGGGCGGCACCAGTTCGTCGCCGGTGGCGAACAGCGCGACCTTGGGCTTGCGATAGACCGGCACCAGCGGATGGTTCATGCCGGCGACCAGCGCGAGGTCGCGCGCGCTCAGCCGATGGCCTTTGGCGAAAAGCTTTTCGCCCAGGCGGAAATCGAGCCCCTGCGAGCGGACATTGCGGCCTTTGGCCGTGGCCTTTTGCACCTCGACCCAATCGCCGTCGCGCTTGGTCAATTCCTGCACCACGACGGTGTCGGCACCGGCCGGCACAAAACCGCCGGTGAAGATGCGGGCGGCTTCGCTCGCCCCGACCTCGGCCGAAAACGGCCGGCCGGCCGGAACTTCGCCGATGACTTTCAGGCGGGCAGGGACTGCGGCGATATCGCCGGCGCGCACGGCGTAGCCGTCCATGGCGGAGACATCGGCCGGCGGCTGGGTACGGCGCGCTTTGAGATCGAGAGCGAGAACGCGACCCGCCGCCGCTTCGAGCGGCACCTCTTCGGCAGCCAAGGGCGCCGCGTGCGCCAAGACGTGATCGAGCGCTTCGGCAACGGAAATCAATGCCACTGCATTACTCCCGAACGCGATAATGGCCGCTGCGGCCGCCGCTTTTCTCGATGAGCCGGATGCCCTCGATGCGCATGCCGCGTTCGATCGCCTTCACCATGTCATAGATGGTGAGGCAGGCGACCGATACGGCCGTGAGCGCCTCCATCTCGACGCCGGTCTGGCCGGACACCTTTACACGCGCGGTGACGCGGATACCGGGCAACTTGGTATCGGGCGCGACATCGACGTCGACCTGCGACAACAGCAGGGGATGGCACAGCGGAATCAATTCATGGGTGCGCTTGGCCGCCATGATGCCGGCGATGCGGGCGGTGCCGAGCACGTCGCCTTTTTTGGCGTTGCCTTGACGCACGATGTCCAGCGTCTTCGCCGTCATCAGCACGCGGCCTTCGGCCACCGCCACGCGCGTGGTCGCGGCCTTGGCCGAGACATCGACCATATGGGCTTCGCCGCGCGCACCGATGTGGGACAGTTTTTTCGCGCCACGCGCCACGCCGTTCACCGGGCCGCTGCGAGCGCGGATTTGCGAGCGAGTAGGGCGCGGGTCGCCGCGGCGATGTCGCCCTGACGCATCAGGCTCTCGCCAACCAGGAAGGTCGAGATACCCGCCTTGCCGAGCCGCAACAAATCGTCGGGCGTGAAAATGCCGCTCTCGCCGACGATGATCCGATCGGCGGGAACGCGCCGCGCCAGTTGTTCGCAGGTGGCAAGCGTCGTCTCAAAAGTTTTCAGGTT
>DATHHM010000371.1:0-5695 GCA_035317145.1 Xanthobacteraceae bacterium
TTGCCTCGAAACGACCGGCTACGACGATCTCAAGGCACTCGAAGCCGCCGGCGGGTTGAATTCTTTGTTCGTCGAGCCCGGTGCCGATACGCTCGCGGAAAGTACCGGCACGCAGGCACTGTCGATCATGACGGGCCGCGGCGACACGGTTGCGGTCGACGGCCGGTTGTTCTCGGTGCCGTGGCACGGCGCCTCGGCGCTGGCGCTCATCGTGACCAACGGATTGAACGCGGTAGGCCGCCGCGCCACCGAGCTCGCGCTTGCCGCCGCCGAGACCGAGCTGCTCAACGCCAAGCGCGAAACGCAAAAGTCGGCGGCGGCCAAAGCCGAATTCCTCGCCAAGATCAGTCACGAGATCCGCACGCCGCTCAACGCCATGACCGGCTTTGCCGAAGTCATGATGACGGAGCGCTTCGGCCCGATCGGCAACGAGCGCTACCGCGAATATCTCAAGGACATCCACGGCGCCGGCACGCATCTGGTTGCGCTGCTCAACGATATGCTCGATCTGTCCAAGGTCGAGAGCGGCAAGCTCGATCTCAGCTTCGGCAATGTCGGCGTCAACGATCTCACCCAGCAATGCGTCGGCATCATGCAGCCGCAGGCCAACCGCGCGCGCATCATCATCCGCACCTCGCTGACGCCGGCGCTGCCGCAGGTCGTCGCCGACGAGCGGTCGCTGCGCCAGATCGTGCTCAATCTCCTGGCCAACTCGATCAAGTTCACCGGACCGGGCGGCCAGGTGATCGTGTCCACCGCGGTTTCCGACGCCAGCGAGGTGGTGCTGCGGGTGCGCGATACCGGCGTCGGCATGAGCGAGAAAGACATCGAGGCGGCGCTCGAGCCGTTCCGCCAAGTGGCGACGTCGGGCAGCTGGGGCTCCGGCGGAACCGGGCTCGCCTTGCCGCTGACCAAGGCGCTGGCCGAGGCCAACCGCGCCAACTTCCACATCAAAAGCGCGCCGAACGCCGGCACCCTGGTCGAAATCGCCTTTCCGCCAAGCCGCGTCGTCACGAATTAGCCTGCAGCCGGCCGAAAGCTATCCACTGGCCGATGGTACCTGCGCCGTGGAATCGGCTAGACTTTGGCCGGTCGAGGTTTGCGCCGGGCTGGGCGGCAACCTCGGTGAGGTGTGATCATGCGCACGATCAGAACCCTCCTGGCGTCGCTCGTCGCGGTTGCCATTTTGGTTCCCGCGGCGGCGAGCGCCGCCGAAAACGTCGACCTGCTTCTGGTGCTGGCGGTCGACGTATCGCGCAGCATCGACGCCACCAAATTCCAGCTGCAGCGCGAGGGCTACGCCGCCGCCGTCGCCGATCCGCATGTGCTTGAAGCCATCAGCACCGGCCGTACCGGCCGCATCGGCTTGACCTTCGTGGAATGGTCCGGCGTCGGCGCGCAGAAGGTGGTGATCGACTGGACCAAGATCGGCGACACGGATTCGGCAAAAGGTTTTGGCGACCGCCTCTTGGAAGCGCCACGCTCGTTCGCCGACCGCACCTCGATCTCGGGCGCGATCGAATTCGCCATGGGGCAGCTCGACAAGGCGCCCTATGAGGCGGCGCGCCGCACCATCGACGTCTCCGGCGACGGCACCAACAATGCCGGCCGCGACGTCGCCATGCTGCGCGACGAGGCGGTGGCCAAAGGCATCACCATCAACGGGCTCGTGATCCTCAGCGACAATCCGATGTCGTGGAATCCCGACCACACCAATCCGCCGGGCGGTCTGGCCAATTATTACCGCAACAACGTGGTCGGTGGCCCGAGCGCCTTCGTCATGGTGGCGGAAAACTTCAACTCGTTCGGTCAGGCCATCATCAAAAAAATGATCGCCGAGGTGGCGCAGGCGCATGAGCCTCGGCGACTTCGCGCCGCCGCCCGTTAAGCGCGGGCCGGCGCCGAGCCAACCTCAAGCGATCTGGCGCCGCGGCTATTTTTTGTTTTAAATCCAGCATTTGGCAGTGGTTTGCGGCGGCGCCGGCCACGAAAGCGACACAGATGTCGAGCACGTTTGCAGCGTACCGGCCGCCCGGTATATTTCGACAGTTCTTGCAACATCGGATGTGCGTCCTTTGCCCGTGGCTACCGGCTTGAAACGCCTCGCCATCGCCGCTGCCGCCATGGTCGCGGTGGCGTTCGTGACGCTGATTGCGCTGTCTTTTCTCATGCCCGCCGCGGTGGTGCGTGACGCGGTCGCCAAACAAATCCAGGCCGTCACCGGTCTCGATCCGATCCTGCGCGGCGACGTTTCGGTGTCGCTGTTCCCGTCCGGAACCGTGACCTTCCACAATGTGCTGCTCGGCGACGACCGCACCGGCGAGCCGGCTGTGGTCACCGATGAGCTGACCGCGCGGCTGCGTTATTTCCCGCTGCTGGCCGGACGGATCGAAATCGCCGACGTGACCTTGGTGCGGCCGACGATCACCGTCACCTTTTTGCCCGACGGCCTGTCGAACTGGTCGGGGCTGATCGGATCGCTTGCGCGCGCGCTCGCGCCCAATCCCGGCCGCGCCGCGTCGTTTTCGGAGATCGGCATCAACGACGGCACCATCGTCGTCCGTGACACCGAGAAGGGTTACATCGAGCGGCTCGATAACGTGGAATTCCAAATCGCCTGGCCGTCGATCTCGCGCAGTTTCGGCGCCAACGGGCATCTCGTCTGGCATGGCGAACCGGTCGAGGCGAGCCTCACGCTCACCGATTTTCTGGCGGCGCTGTCGGGCCAGCGCTCCGGCGTCAAGGTGCGGCTGGCCGGCGCGCCGCTCAAGCTCGCCTTCGACGGCGCGGCGAGCGCGCAGCCGACGCTCAAGCTCGAGGGCACGCTGGGCGTCGACGCGCCGTCGCTGCGCGACGCCATGCGCTGGACCGGCAAGAGCAAAGTGCCGTTCGGCGGCTTCGGCCGTTTTGCCTTGCGGGCGCAGAGCACAATCGGCGGCGGGGTGATTTCGCTTGCCAACGTCAATGTCGAGCTCGACGGCAACACCGCCGAAGGCGTGCTGACGCTCTCAGCCGGCGATCATCGCATGGTCCAGGGCACGCTGGCGGCCGACGCGCTGGACCTGACGCCTTATGTCACCGGCATGCGGTTATTGGCCGTCAACGATCGCAACTGGGATCAACTGCCGATCGCGCTGGACGGCCTTGCCGATTTGAACCTCGACCTGCGGCTGTCGGCGGCAAGCATCAAGATCGCCAACGCGCAATTGGGCCGCACCGCGGTCGCGGCGAATATGCGCGACGGCAAGCTCGACTTCACGATCGGAGAATCGCAAGCCTTCGGCGGCGTGGTGAAAGGCGCGGTCGGTATCGCCATCGCCAACGGCGGCGCCGAGGCGATGACGCATGTGCAATTCGTCGACGTCGATCTGGAAAGCTGTCTTCGCCAGGTGTTCGGCATTCAGAAAGTCGCCGGCCGCGGCAACCTGATGCTCAACATCGACGGCGCGGGCGATTCCGTGCTGGCCATGGCCAATACGCTCAACGGCACGGCAAGCCTCACGGCCCATAACGGCGCGCTGGTCGGCCTTAATGTCGAGCAATTGCTGCGGCGGCTCGAGCGCCGGCCGCTCTCCGGCAACGGCGACTTCCGCTCCGGGCGCACGCCGTTCGACCAGCTGGTGCTCAATCTGGCGATCGACCACGGCGTGGTGGCGGTCCAGGACATGCATATCGACGGACCGACGGTGCGGCTCGAGGTCGGCGGCCAGGCGTCCGTGCCGATGCGCGATCTCGACCTCAAAGGCACCGCGACCTTGATCTCGAGCGCCACCACCAACGAGTTCGAACTGCCGTTCGTGGTGCAGGGCCGCTGGGACGACCCGATCATGCTGCCCGACCCACAGAGCCTGATCCGCCATTCGGGGGCGGCCGCGCCGTTGCTCGATGCCGTCAAGGGCCGCACCGCGGGCGACGCCGTCCGCTCGGTGATCGACCAGTTGCTGGCAGCGCCGCCGGCCGCTCCGACCGCCGCTCCTGCACCGCCCAAATAACACGCGGGACAGGCTTTTTCGAACATCATGCTCTGGTTGCTTTTGAGCATGATCTTTTCCGAAAACCGGTAACCACTTTTCGGGATCATGCTCTATGATTCCCGCGCACGAATCAGCGCGGGTTTGCCGCCCGCGACGGGCGCAAGATGCTCAATCGTCTCACTCGCACTCTGGTCAAGGTGCTGGTCGCTTCGCTGATCGTCGGCACGATCCTGGCGCATTTCGGCATTTCCACCGGCGAGCTGATCAAGACCGCGGGGCTGTCGCCCGAGCGCATCGAGGAATTGGCCCGCGAAGGCTTTGCCTGGGCGCTGCCCAACCTGTTGCTTGGCTCGCTGGTGATCGTGCCGGTGTGGTTCCTGTTCTACTTGTTCAGGCCGCCGGGTGAGAGCAGGGATTGATCCGGCGGCTTTTTATTGCGGCCGCGCTGGCGTTCCTCTCAGCACGTTGACCTTGGCCAGCAGCGAAGCGGCGATGACGGCAACGCCGCCGACGCCGATCATGATGCTGCAGATCGCATTCATCTCCGGCTTCACGCCGAGGCGGACCTCGGAATAGATGCGGATCGGCAAGGTCGTGGCGCCCGGTCCGGTGGTGAAGCTCGCGATCACCAGATCGTCGAGCGACAGCGCGAAGGCGAGCATCCAGCCGGCGGCGATGGCCGGCAGGATCAGCGGCAAGGTCACGGCGCGGAACGTGTCGAGCGGCGAGGCGCCGAGATCCATCGCGGCCTCTTCGAGGTTCATGTCGAAATCGACCAGCCGCGCCTGCACGATCACGGTCACGAAACACATCGCCATGGTGGTGTGCGCGATCGCAACAGTCCAGAAGCCGCGGTCGATCGCGACGGCCACGAACAACAGCAGCATGGACAGGCCGGTGATGACTTCCGGCATGACCAGCGGCGCATAGATCATCGACGCAAAGAGCAGCCGGCCGCGGAACCAGCCGAAACGCACCAGCGCCACCGCCGCAAGCGTGCCCAAGATCGTTGCCGCGGTCGCCGAAACCAGCGCAAGGCGGATGCTGATGAAGGCGGAATCGAGCAGCGGCGCGTCATTGATGAGCTCGGCGTACCAACGGGTCGACCAGCCGCCCCACACCGTAACCAGCTGCGAGGCGTTGAACGAGTAGATCACCAGGATCGCGATCGGCAGATAAAGAAACGCGAGGCCGAGCACGATGGCGGCAAGATTGAATGTGGAGAGCTTGCGCATGGTCAGCCTCGCTCCACGGCGCGCATGGTCTGGTGCTGGAAGATGACGATCGGTGTCACCAACAAGGCCACCAGCGCGATGGCAATGGCCGCGGCGGCCGGCCAGTCTTTGTTGCCGAAAAATTCCGTCCAGATGGTCTGCCCGATCATCGGCGCCTGCGAGCCGCCGAGCAGGTCGGGAATGACGAATTCGCCGACCGCTGGAATGAAGCACAACAGCGCGCCGGCTAGCACGCCCGGTGCCGACAAGGGCAGAGTCACTTCCCAGAATATCTTGCTGCGTGGGCAGCCGAGATCGGCCGCCGCTTCCAAAAGCGTCTCGTCCAGCTTTTCCAGCGTCGCATAGAGCGGCAGCACCATGAACGGCAGGTAGGAGTAGACGATGCCGATATAGATGGCGGTGTCGGTTGCGAGCCAGACCGGCGGCGTGTTGACGACATGCAGCGCCATGAGCAGCTGATTGAGCGGCCCGTCGTGCTGCAAAATA
>DATHHM010000372.1:0-9509 GCA_035317145.1 Xanthobacteraceae bacterium
TCCCGGCATTACGACCGGGGTGGGAGGTGCATCCCTGGACTGGGACAGGCGAAGGCGGGTAACGCCCGTTCAGACCACGTCCCAGGAAGCCTGGCCTGAAGCTGAGCCTTTGGGATGAGATACTCCCTTGGGTGAGAGCCGTGGTGGAACGCCGTCAAGCGTGCGCGCTCCAAAAGGGCGCGCGCCGCATCGCAAGATGCGGCGGTTGTTGCCCAGCGTTTGCCGGCGTTCCGCTTCCTTTATTTATTTATCGAAGCTTGATCGGGCGAACCCGGAATAACGGAAGACTGAAAAGCAGGCCCCACCCCTGGCTTTCTTTTATCCGAACCGGTTTCGCGATTGACATGACGGTATTTTGCCGGCGCGCGATCGTTCGCACTTCGCGCGCATAACAAGGCTCGGGCGCCAAGGCGCGCCGCGAGGGCGAGAGCGCTTGGCCATGAAAGACGTCGAACAGAAAGAGCTGCGATGGCGGATTACGTTTCGCCAACCCGCCCTACGGCAGATCAAGTCCCCTGGCCTTGAAGACCGGCGCCGCGGCCGGCGCGGTCAGGGCCTTGATCAGCGCTTTCGCCGCTTCGGCTTCCTTCGCGCTCGCCGTGACGCCGGCCGAATAGGTCGTGATCTGCTGCAGCTCCGCGGGCAGCATGCCGATCACGTCCACGTCGGGGTTCGACATCAGCTCGGACACCTGTTGCAAGCCGATCTCGGCGTCACCGCTCGACACCAACGCGCTGACGCGGCCATTGGGTCCGCCGGCGGCGAGCTTCACTTTGGGCGTGACCTCCGCGGCGATGCCGAGCCGCTCGAACAGTTTTGTGATATGGGCGGCCGTGATGCCGCCGCCGGCAGGCGCGGTGTGAGCGATGGATTTTGCGGCCAGCAGGGCGCGTTTGAGCGCTTCGGGCGTCGAGACATCCGGCCGGGGCGCGCCCTTGCGGACGCAGATACCGATGCCGGTGCTCGCGATCGCGGTGGAGCCGGGCAAGACTTTGCCTTGCCGGATGAGGTCGTCGAGTGCACCGCTGTCGATGACGATCACGTCGGCCGGCTCGCCGCCGATGAAACGGCGGGCGATACCGCCGGACGGGCCGTAGCTCACGCCGACAGTGTTCCCGGTGTCGCGTTCAAACTTTGGCACGAGTTCGTCGATGGCCGCTTTCATGGCGGTTGTGATCAGCGCATGGATCTCCGCCGCCCGCGCCGAATCCGTGACGACAATCAACGTTGCGATAAGCGCCAGCGCGCGCATGAATGTTCTTGGCATCATAGCGGATCGAGTCCCTTGGCTTTGAAGATCGGCTTCGCCGACGGCGCGGTCAGCGCCTGGATCAGCGCCCGCGCTGCGTCGGGTTGTTTGGCGCTGGTCGTGATGCCGGCGGAATACATCGTGATCTGCTGCAAGTCCGCCGGCAGCATGCCGATTACCTCGACGTCGGGGTTAGACAAAAGCTCGGTCACCTGCTGCAAGCCGATCTCGGCTTCGCCGCTCGCCACCAGCACGCTGACCCGGCCGTTCGGGCCGCCGGCGGAGAGTTTTGACTTCGGCGCCATCTGTTCGGCGATGCCGAGCTGCGCGAATATTTTCTGAATATGCGGGCCGACGATGCTGCCGCCGGCGGACGAGGCGTAGGCCACGGTTTTCGCCTCGAGCATGGCGCGCTTGAATGCGGCCGGCGTCGACACGTCCGGCTTCGGCGCGCCCTTGCGCACGCAAATGCCGACGCCGGTGGTGGCGAGATCGATGCGGCCCGACACGATCAAGCCTGCGCCGATCAACTGGTCGATCGCCTCGCGGCCGGTGAGGAAAATATCCGCGGGCTCGCCGGCTGCGAAATGCTTGAGCAAAGCGCCGGGCGGCGCGAAGAGCGCGCGAACGGTGTGGCCGCCCGCGCGCTCGAAGGGTGGAATCACGTCGTCGGTGACCGTCTTGAGCGCGGTGGAGATGAAGGCGTCGATCTCGGCGGCTTTGGCGGTTCCCATTGCGGTGATCAAGACCATAGTGATAGCGAGCGTGCGCATGACGAACCCATTGCGGAAGCGTGCGCATCATAAGGGCCACACGCGCCGGCTTGAAGCGGGATTCCCGGGATGACTACAATGGCCGATGACATATTCTTTCCGGCCAGCCGGTCGCGCTCGGCCATGATCGATTCAGCCGTCATCGGCCTCGGGCGCTGGGGCAAATCCATCGTCGAAGCGGTGCAGGGCAAGAGCACGCGCCTGCGGTTCATCCGTGGCGTGAGCAAAGAGCCGGCTCTCGTTGCCGATTTCGCCAAAACCCACGGTTTTGAGCTGGGCACGGAATTTTCCGACGCGGTGGCCGATCCGCGCGTGCAGGCGGTGTTCCTGGCGACGCCGCATTCGCTCCACGTCGCGCAGATCAGCGCGGTGGCGGCGGCGGGCAAGCCGGTGTGGTGCGAGAAGCCGCTGGCGTTGACGCGCGGCGAAGCCGAGCGGGCCATCGCCGCCGTGACCGAGGCTAAGGTCGTGTTCGGGCTCGGCAACAACAAGCGCTGCTTCGCTTCTATGCGCGAGCTCAAGCGCATCGTCGCCGACGGCACGATCGGCGAGGTGCTGCATGTCGAAGGCCACTTCAGCAACGAGCATTCCACCCGCGTCAAAGGCGGCTGGCGCGACGATCCGCGCGAATCTCCGGGCGGCGGCATGACCGGCGCCGGACTTCACCTCATCGACGCCTTCGTCAATCTCGCCGGCCCCATCGCCACGGTGGACGCCAAGGTCTTTTCGCGCAAACCACCGCCCGATCCGCGCGATGTCGCCGCGGTTTTGGTGCAGTTCGAAAGCGGCGCGACCGGGCTTCTCGCCACGGTGCGCGCCGCGCCGATGTTCTGGCGCGTGCACGTGTTCGGGACCAAGGGCTCGGTGGAGGCGCGAGACGAAACGACGCTCACGCTCGCGCGCATCGGCGAAAAACCCGAGACGCTGACATTTCCGCTGGTTGACTCGCTCGCCGTGCTGCTCGAGGCGTTCGCCGAAAGCGTCGAGATTGGAAAGCCATTCCCGGTCACGACCGCTGACATGCTCGACGTGGTTGGCGCCTTCGAGGCGACCATCCGCTCGATAGCGGAAGGCGGACCGGTGAAGGTGCGATGAGATTACTGTTGCGCAATCCCTGCAGCTTCGCGCACGGCGTTCCAGCGCTTGTACTCGCTCGCCATGAACGCGCCGAACTCCGCCGCCGTCGAGCCTTTCACCACCACGCCGACCGTGACCAGGCGCTCGCGCACTTTGTCGTCGGCGATGATGTCGTTGAGCGTCTTGTTCAGCTTGGCGACGACGGTGGCCGGAACGCCGGGCGGACCGAACACGCCATACCACGTCGTCACGTCGTAGCCCGGCAGCACGCCGGATTCGCTCGCCGCGGGGATGTTCGGCACGGCGGGAAAACGGTCCTTGCCGGTCACGGCGAGCGCCTTCAGCGCGCCCGACTGCACCTGGCCGAGCAGCGCCGAGACCGTGTCGAACAGCACGTCGGCGTGTTTGCCGAGCACCGCATTGATGGCTTCGGGCGAGCTGCGGAACGGCACATGCAGCAGGTTCACGCCGGCGATCTGCTTGAACAACTCGCCGGCAAAATGCTGGGTGGCGGCGAAGCCGGGGCTGGCGAACACGATCTTGCCCGGATCGGCTTTGGCGGCTTCGACCAGTTCTTTCACAGTGTTGGCGGGAAAATCCGGCCGCGTCACGATCAAAAGGCTCGCGCTCGCCACCTGCGCCACTGGCGTCAACGTGGCGGTGTCATACGGCATGTCCTTGCGCGTCACCGCGGCGATGATCTGGCCTGCGGTCATGATGCCGAGCGTGTAGCCGTCGGGTGTGGCGTGGGCGACCAATTCGTTGCCGAGAATGCCGCCGGCGCCCGGCTTGTTCTCGACGATGACCGGCTTGCCGAGCCGCTCCTGCATGGCGTCGGCGAGGATGCGGCCGATGATGTCGGCGCCGCCGCCGGCGCCGAACGACACGATGATACGGATCGGCTGCGCCGGCCAATCCTGTGCCGGCGCGGGCTTTGCCGTCGCCAACAGGCCAAGCATCACGGTGAGTGCCAGGATGGGCGTCTTCATCAGCGTCTCTCCCGTTTCGTCGCGCGGCTTTTCATGCTGCGGCTTTCACTGCGCTTTCGACCGTGCACCGCGGGCTGTGAAATTCTCGAGCGCGCCGAGAATCCCGCGCGGCATGAAGATGATGCACAGAATGAGCAGGATACCGTAGATGGTGTTGGCCGCGCCGATGAAATTGGTGGCGAACGCCACCCGCAGACCCTCGTTCAGCGAAATCGTCAACAGCGCGCCGACCGTCGATCCGAGCATCGAATACATCCCGCCGACGATCGCGGCGAAGACGATTTGCAGCGAAACGGCGACGCCGGAGACGGTCTCGGGATTGAGATACATCAGATACTGGCCGAAGATGGCCCCGCCGAGCGCGGTGAGCGCCGCGCTGATCATGGTGACGCGCAGCTTTTCGCGCAAGACGTCGATGCCGATCGAGGCTGCGGCCTCTTCATCTTCCGAAATCGCCTCGAGTACCTGACGGCCGCCACGGTCGATCGCGCGCCAGACCGCAAGCCCGCCGAGCCACAGCACGAGCGCGATGACATAGAAGTAGCGCTTGTCGGGAAATTGCAGCGCATACCAGGAAAAGCCGACCGCCCGCTGCGTCAGGCCCAGCGATCCGCCGGTGATGTCGCGCGCCGCCACGATCGAGAGCAAAACCACCTGGCTCAGCGCCAGCGTGACCAGCGCGAAATAATGTCCGACCACCTTGAGACGAAAACACGGGTAGCCGATGACGAGGCCCAGCAGCGCCGCCAGCGCCACGCCGAGCGGAATGCCGATCCAAGGCGTCACGTCGTAGTAATTCCACAACAGCGCCGGCACATAGGCGCCGACGCCCATGAACGCGCCGTGACCGAGCGAGACGAAACCGAAGCGTCCCATCATCGACCAGGCGGTATAGACGAAGCCCCACAGCAGGATCTGGATCAACAGATGCATGGCATACGGCGACCCAAGGAAAAACGGCAAAGCGAGAATGCAGAGGCCGCCGGCAAACAGGGCATATCGCGCGGTCATCGCGCGAGAATCCCGCGCGGGCGCACGAACATCAACACGATGAAGAAGGTGAACGCGAGCACGTAGGACAGCTCGGTGTTGGCGTAATAGCCGCCGATGGCGATGATCTGGGCGATGACGAAAGCGGCAATGAAGCCGCCGATCATGTCGCCCAGTCCGCCGAGCACGCAGATCATGAAGATGAGTGGCCCGAACGTATTGCCGATGAAGGGGTGGACGTCATACTGCAGCGCCAAGAGGCATGCGGCGAGCCCGGCCAGCGCGCCGCCGATCATCGAGGTGATGAGATAGATGCGCCGCTGATCGGCGCCCATGAGTCCAATGATGTCGCGGTCTTGCGAGATGGCGCGGATCGCGGTGCCGATGAAGGTGCGCTTGAGGAAAAAATACAGCGCCACCGCGCCGATCAGCGCCATGGCGAAGGCGAGCAGGCGCGCGTAGCTGATATAGATGTCGCCAAGCTCGATGACCGGCAGGCGTACGCCGATGTTGCGGAAATCGGTGCCGAACAGCAATGTCGCAAAGCTTTGCAAAAAGAACAGCAAGCCGCCGGTGGCGAGGAGCTGATTGATCGGCGCCGAACGCAAAATTGGTTCTATGATCAGGAGATGCACCAGCATGCCGAACGCCGCCAGGCCGACGATGGCGGCGGCGCAGGCCAGCGGCAGCGGCCAGCCCAGCCCGACATAGAGCCAGTAAATGAGATACATGCCGCACATCACGATGTCGGCATAGGCGATCCACACCACGTCGATCACGCCGAAGATGAGGTTGAGGCCGAGCGCAAGCAGCGCCAGCACCCCGCCGAGCAGGACGCCGTTGACGATCGCTTCGACGAGATAAATGTCCATCGCCGCTACAGCCCCATATAGCTTTTGCGAATGAAGTCGTTGCCCTTGAGCTCGGCCGCGGTGCCGGCAAGCTTGATCGAGCCGACTTCCAGCAGGTAAGCGCGGTCGACGACTTCGAGCACCTGCGGCACGTTCTGCTCGACGATCAGCACCGTCAGCCCGTCGCCGCGGATGCGATGGACGAGCTCGAACACCTGTTGCACGACCAGCGGCGCGAGGCCGGCGGAAGGCTCGTCCATCAGGAGCAGCTTGGGGCTCGACATCAGCGCCCGGCCGATGGCGCACATCTGCTGCTCGCCGCCGGACAGCGTGCCGGCCAGCTGGTGGCGCCGGTCCTTGAGGCGGGGAAACAGCGCATAGACCCGCTCGCGCTGTTCGGCAAAGCGCCGGCGCGCCTGCGGAATAAAGGCGCCGATGCGCAAATTGTCCTCGACGGTCAAACGCGGGAACAGCCGCCGGTTCTCCGGAACATGGGCGATACCCTGCTCGACCATGCGATGCGCCGGCAGGCCGCCGACGGAACGGCTTTCGAGCGTCATTGCGCCGCCGCGCAGCGGAATGAGGCCGGAGATGACGCGCATCAACGTGGTCTTGCCGGCGCCGTTGGGGCCGATGACCCCGACCGCTTCGCCCTTCGGCACTTCGAGCGACACGTCGAACAGGGCGCGGAAGGAGCCGTAGCCGGCGGAGACCGCGGTGAGCGACAGCATTGCGCTCAAGGCCGCCCCTTGCCGAGATAGACCTCGGTCACGCGGGGATCGACCGCGGCCCGCGCCGGGGTGCCGTCGAAAATCTTCTCGCCGTGGTCGAGCACGACGACGCGATCGACGACGCGCATCAGCACGCCCATGATGTGCTCGACCCAGATGATGGTTATGCCCATGCGGGTGCGGATGCGTTCGAGCAGATCGGCGGCGTGCTCCATCTCCGTCGAGTCGAGCCCGCCGAGGCTTTCGTCGGCGAGCAGGAGTTTTGGCCTGGTGGCGAGCGCGCGGGCGAGCTCGAGCTTCTTCAGCGCCGCGGCGCCGAGCCCGCTGGTCGTCGCCGACGGGTCGATCGACAAGCCGACCAGGCCGAGCGCTTCCTCGGCACGGTGTCGCGCTTCGGCGCGCGATATGGCGCCGGCCTCGCCGTAATAGGCGGCGAGCGTCACGTTTTCGATGAGCGACAGCTTGCGAAACGGCCGCGGGATCTGAAACGTTCGCGCAATACCTTGCCGGCAGACTTTGTGCGCGGCGAGGCCGGTAATCTCGCCGCCCTCGAAGCGGACCGACCCCGCGCTCGGGCGCAGCGCCCCGGCAATCAAGTTGAACGTCGTGCTCTTGCCCGAGCCGTTTGGACCGATGAGGCCGAGAATCTCGCCTTGCCGCGCCTCGAACGACACCTGGTTGACCGCCAGAAATCCGCCGAAGCGCTTGGTCAGGCCATCGACTGAAAGCATTTTCAGCGCATGGCGTAGACGGACGACGCCGGCAGCGGCAGAACGGGCTCCTGGGTTTTGATGTTGCTCGGCCAGACCACCGAAATGTGCTCGCCGGCGTTCTGCATGACGACCGGCGTCGAGCGCTCGTTCTGGCCGGAGAGCTGCGTTCCGGGGCGATAGAATTTTACGCCGTAGCCCTGGATGGTGCCGCCGGGCGGGATGTCGACGTCGAGCGCCGCCTTGCGCACCGCCTCGGCGTCGAAGCCGCCATATTTCTCCTTGGCCACCGGCAGCACATTGTTGAGCAGCACCCAGGTCTGGTTGAAGCCCATCGAACAATGCGGCGGCACGTCGTTCGCATTGGTCTTGGCCTTGTAGCGTTCGACCATGGTCTTGGTCAGATCGCCCAGGCCGGGCAAAAGCGAGGCCGCATTGATCAACTGCGCCGGCACCGGATCGATGTTGCAGAAATTGTCGATGTCCGGACCGAAAGTGGCGCGCAGCTTGTCGAGCTGGCTGTAACCGGCGCCGTCGCCGACCAGCATCTTGAACCGCAAGCCGCTTTCGCGCGATTGCCGCAGGAACAGCGTGATGTCGGGATTATAGCCGGCGTGGGATATGACATCGGCGCCGGCGCGCTTGAGCTTGGTGACGAGCGACGACAGATCGGGCGCCGCAGCCGAGTAGCCTTCGCGCATCACCACCTGCAGCCCGAGCTCCTTGGCAAATCGTTCGCTGGCCTCGGCGACGCCGACGCCATAGGGACCGTCCTCGTGAATGATCGCGACCTTGACGTCGCCCGGTTCCTTGCCGAGCTTCGCTTTGGCGTTCTCGGCAACGAATTTGGCGAATGCCTCGCCATACTGATCGGAATGAATTTGGGCGCGGAAGACGTATTGCAGGTTCTTGTCCTTGAATACCGCCGTCGCCACCGCCGTCGTAATCCAGAGAATTTTCTTTTGCGCCTCGACTTTGGCGGAGAGCGGCACCGCGTGCGCGCTGGAATAAACGCCGTTGACGATCTCGACCTTCTCCTGACCGAGCAGGCGCTCCACCTCGTTGATGGCGACGTCCGCCTTGCTTTGCGAGTCGGCGTTGATCGGCACCACCTTGTACTTGCCGGCAATGCCGCCGCGCTCGTTGACAAGATCGATGGCAATCTGGCAGCCGATCGAGCAGGCGACCGAGCCGCCGGCGGCGAACGGGCCGGACAGGTCATAGATGACGCCGATCCGGACCTCCTCGGCCTCGGCTCTGGCGAGACGTCCGCCGAAGCTCAATGTGGCGGCAGTTGCTGCGGAATTCTTCAAGAGCGATCTGCGTGAGGTCGCCATGACGTGTTCCTCCCAGGCTTTCCGGTTCTGTCGCCGGTTTTATTGTAATGAGGTTTGCAGTATTTGGAGATCGGACTGGAATGTCAACGCGCGCTGTGTGCCAAATCGCGTAAGTAAACATCCAACGCGGCCCGAACGCGCGCCATGACGCCGAACCATCGGCGCGTCTCATCCTGACGAAATAGGCGGGCTGTTGGGTACCACGGACTGTCGTCACGATCGAGCAGCCAGCGCCAATCGGGCGTGAACGGCAACAATAGCCAGAGCGGTTTTGCCAGTGCACCGGTAAGGTGGGCCACGCTGGTGTCGACGGAGATGACAAGGTCCAGATTCGCGATCAGCGCCGCCGTGTCGGCATAGGTCTTCAGCTCGTTGCCGAAATGCAGAACGCCGCTGGCTTGCAGCACGGGCGCGTCGTCTTCGCGCACGTCTTGTTGCAAACTAACATAGGTCGCATTGCGACCTGCCAGGGCTCCCAAGAGAAAGCTGAGTCGCATGGATCGATTGTGATCGTTATCGTGCGATGGCCGGCCGGACCAGGCAAGGCCGATTCTGGGTCGACGTCGCGGCCCCAGCCGGTCGTTCCAATCCATCACCGCCTGTGGCGATGGCCGCAGATAGGGCGTTTGCGACAGTATGGTGGCGGACCCGGCTCCGAGCGCCAGCGGCAGGCTCAGCAATGGGCAATGCAAGTCAAAATCGGGTAGCGGTTCGCCGGTCGTCACGAATTGTGCCACGCCGGGTAGCGTGCTCATCAGCGCGCGCAACGGCTCGTAGACTTCCAGGATCACGCGCGCGCCTT
>DATHHM010000373.1:0-10240 GCA_035317145.1 Xanthobacteraceae bacterium
CGCTTTGAGCCAATCGCGTTTTTTCGCGCGGGATTTTGCGGCGGCCTCGCTTTCGTCGGCCGGTACCAGATCGATCACCAGCCGCAGCGGGAAAGAAACAAAGTCGCAGATGTGCTGGCCGACCGGGGTCTGGCGCTTGAAACCGCGGCCGGCGAAGCGGCGGTCGTTGACCAAAGCCTCCCACAACATGCGCTCGGCTTCGGTCGGATTGCGGCGCAGGAGCCGCGCCAGTCCGCGCACCGGGCCGCGCTCCTTCGGCAGGCGGCCGGGACCGTGCTCGGCGAGCAGCGCGCGCAGCATCTCGGCCTCCGCGCCGTCGAGCACGCCACCGCGCGCCGGGCCTTTGCGGCCTTCGGCGATCGACATGATGACGCCGTGCAGGGTCTGGATGTCCTGCTGCGTCGGCTGCATGCGGGTGAAAATATTGCGCAGATTGATCTGCATGGTCTCGCGCTTGTCGGGCGGCCGGAAGAACTCGACCTTTTCCAGTTCGCGCTCGAGCGACGCAAAGAACGCCAGCAACTGCTCCTTCGGCGCCGCTACCGACTTTTGCGGCATGGCGAACGGCAGCGTCTCGCCGCTTGCAAGCTTGAACCATTCGTAGGCCACGATCGCCACGGCTTGCGCCAGGTTGAGCGAAGCGAATGCCGGATTGACCGGCAGCGTGACGATGCGGTCGGCCAGCGCCACCTCGTCGTTCTCCAGCCCGTTGCGCTCGCGGCCGAACAGGATCGCAACCGTCTCGCCTGAACCAACGCGCGGCGCCATCAGCGCCGCCGCCTCGGCCGGGCCGACCACCGGCTTGGCCTGGTCATGGGCGCGCGCGGTGGCGGCGAGCACGAAAGAACAGTCGGCGATGGCGCTTTCGAGCGTGTCGTAAAGCGCGGCACCATCGAGGACGCGGTCGGCGCCGGCCGCCATCATGCGCGCCTTGTCGTTGGGCCAGGCTTGCCGCGGCCGCACCAGCCGTAAGCGCGACAGCCCGAAATTCGCCATGACGCGGGCCACGGCGCCGATATTTTCGCCGAGCTGCGACTCGACCAGGATCACCACCGGGCCGGGCGTCTCGACCCAGCGCTTGGTCTTGTCGGTTCCTGCTCCGGGCATGGCTCCTCATGCACCGCCGCGGCGGTGGCGTCGAGGTACTGGCCGGGCGAATGCGCCGCTATTTTGCTGCTGCCGGGCGGCACACCGCTTTGAGCGCCGCCCATTCGGCGCCCGACAGCAGTTCGGGTCCGGTGGCGGGACGGTCTTCGCGCCGCATCAGCGCGCGGCGCTCCTCGGTGAGCGGATGACTCGCCAGAATGCCGATCGAGCGAGCGCCCTGGGCGCCGGTGACGCGGAACAAGAGTTCGCCCATCGGCGCCGGCGAACGGCCGAGCGCATGCATCGTATCGATCGCAAAGGCGTCGGCGTTCGCCTCCGCCTCGCGCGAATAGGAAGCTTGGAACAGGGAGCGCGTCGTAAAGATAGCCGCGCCCGAACCGGTGATGTCACCAAACAGAAGTCCGATCAGGAAAGAGGTCCCTCCGTTCTCGATGATGATGCGCGTCTGATCGCGGTGAACCACATGGCCCATTTCGTGGGCCATGACGCCGGCGATTTCGTCGGGATTCTCGGCTTTCCGCAACAACCCGTCGAGAAGATAGATTTT
Source organism: Xanthobacteraceae bacterium (assembly GCA_035317145.1). Taxonomy (GTDB): domain Bacteria; phylum Pseudomonadota; class Alphaproteobacteria; order Rhizobiales; family Xanthobacteraceae; genus BOG-931. Next base: position 1,655 of record DATHHM010000373.1, read on the forward strand.
ACCGTCGGGCAGCGCCAAGGCATTGGGCAGCGCCGACGGCAGCACGGCCGGCTGCAATTGCGCCTCAAAATGGCCTGCCCGGCGGAGCGTCTCGACCAGCTTCGATAATGCGGCATTGCCTTGCGAACCGGAGCAGGCATCGCGGCCGAACAGCGTGCGTACCTGGTTGTCGACCATGTCGCCGAGGCGCCGCTCGAACGATACCGGAACAAGCGGCACCATCCGCGCGGCGACGAACGGCACGCCGAAAAACACCGTCACAGCGATCGAGACGATGGCTGCAATCGACCAGGCGACAATGCGGGCGGTGTGCGCGCCGGTATCACGCTCGACATCGAGAAAACGCGAGCGGGCTCGAATCTCGGCTTGGGCCGTGGCATCGATCACATCGAGGCGCGCGAGCGGCAGCGCCGACGTGCATTTGAGGCGCAGCATCGCGCCGCCGCCCACAGCGCGCAGGTCATCGTAGCTCCACGACGCGACCCCACCGCCGTTTTCGCTGATTTCCAGCGCCGCTTCGAAGGCGAGGGTAACGCCGCGCCGGCGATTGGTGACCCCGTCAAAATAGGTCGCCGCCTTTACTCCCGCGCCGTCGCCGGCAACGACCTCGCCGCCCGCCTCGGCACTAGAACCCGGCAATATCGAGGCCATCGGCAAAACCTTCGCCCAGAGCGCTGACCAGACCGCCGCGCGCACGGACATCATCGGCGAGCTCGAGATTATGAACGGTCGCCGACATGACGACGCGTTCCCACACCCCCCGGATGAGATAGACGCGCATCACGACATTGACGCACAGTACGATCACCAAATAGTTCGCCAGATTGGCGGCGAAAAGGACATAAGAATGCTGGCGGAGAAACAGGGCTACAGCCGGGCCGCTGAAGTGTGCGCCGGAAGCGTAGGCCAGGAAGGCAATCAGGCCGAGCAAGACCATGTCGGCGAGCAAAACGAGCAGACACCATCCGATCACGGTCCAATAAAGGCCCACCAACGCGCCGCGCGCAAGATCGGAATCGAAACTCACCTCGCCAAAGCGGATTCCCGAAAGCCACCATCGCCACGTGATCGCTTTGTAGTGCGAATAGATGAATGGCGCCGCGATCGCAGCGACCAGCACGGGCAAAGCCACGAACCCGGAGCGGGGCCGCACGTACGACAACAAGCCGATAAGCGCTGGCGGACAAAGACACAGCAGCCAAAGCACCCAGCCGCGTTTGAACAATTGCCAGCCCGTACCCTCGAAGCGCCCCGGCAGATCGCCGTAGTGCAGATGGCGCATCTTGTAGCGCTCGAGCGCGCTGTCGCGCCACGGCAAGGCGAGACCCAGCGTCACGATCACGAGTAAGCCCCACAGGCAAGCGCGCCATGAATAGGCCCAGCCCGAGCCCGTCATCCAAAAACGCACACCGCGCCAGACCGTGCGGGTGGCGCGGTAGCGCCGCGCGCGGAAAACCGCGAACTGTCCGAAAGCGTAGAAGAACAAGACCAGAGGCACGCTCGCGAAGGCCTTGGCGCGCTCGGCCTCTATACCGATGAGGAAGTAGATCAGATAAATCGGCACCAGGATCGCCAGCGCAAACAGAAAGCCGATCAAAAGCTCCTTGGCGGTGCCGGTATATTCGGCCGGATCGCCCTCCAGCACGGTGCCGGACCAGAGCGCGCGGCGAATATCGGTTGCCAGCCAGAAACGATAGAAGCCCGCGGTGATCAGTTCGAGGAGCGCGCCTCGGCGCACCAGTCGAAAGAAGTCGTGCCGCTCGCCGCTGAAGGCTCCGCGCGCAGCGCGTCCCTGCGGAGATTGGATGAGCGCAGCGTCATTCATCGTGCGGCTCGCTGGATTCACGCCGAATGGCAGGTCAAGTGCGCGCCGCAGCGGCGGTGCCCCGCCGAGCGGACGGACCAACGAGGAGTGGTGATTCCCCCCTCCACGCGCGACGCTACGCGTTTTCCACACAGTTTTCCAGCGGCGGCAAGCCGTGATTCACCGCCGCAAAGTTCGGCTTTCTCCATGGCGCGGAATGACTGAAATGTCGGCTTTCTCCGCCGCCCCACGGATGCTATAGGGCGCCCGTCGAACTCCCGTCAGTCGAAATCCCGGTTGGCGATGTCCGCGCCGAGAACAATCCATTTGAGGGCCCGCGGCAGAAACCATTCCGCCGCGCCCGCCGATGTTCAGTTTTCGGTCGGCCCAAACAAGCACGGCGACTTAAGGTGCAAGCATGCCAGATCTCGAAATCATGTGGACAAAGGTCGATGAAGCCCCGGCGCTGGCGACCTATTCCCTGCTGCCGATCGTCGAAGCCTTCGTGGGCGCGGCGGGTGTGTCCGTGACGTTGAAGGACATCTCGCTGGCCGGTCGCATCCTCGCCGCTGTTCCTGACAAGCTCACCCCTGCGCAACGCATCAACGACGAACTTACCGAGCTCGGCGAGCTTACGTTGCGGCCCGAGGCCAACATCATCAAGTTGCCCAACATCTCCGCCTCGATCCCGCAGCTCAAGGCCGCGATCAAAGAACTGCAAGGCAAGGGCTACAGCGTCCCGGACTATCCGGACAACGCAGCGACGCAAGCCGAGAAGGACATCAAGTCGCGCTATGCCAAGGTGTTCGGCAGCGTCGTCAACCCGGTATTGCGCGAGGGCAATTCCGACCGCCGCGCCGCCGGCGCCGTGAAGCAATACGCCCGCAACAATCCGCACAAGATGGGCGCCTGGAGTCCTAGCTCCAAAACGCATGTGGCGTACATGCCGGGCGGCGATTACTACGGCTCGGAAATCTCGACCACCGTCGCCTCGGCGACCAATGCCCGCATCGAGTTGGTCGGCGCCGACGGTGCCGTCACGGTGCTGAAGGCAAAGACGCCGCTTGCGGCCGGCGAGATCATCGACGCGGCGGTGATGAGCCGCAAGGCGCTGCGCGCCTTCTTTGCCGATGAGATCGAAGCCGCAAAGAAGGAAGGCGTGCTGTTCTCACTGCAGGTCAAGGCGACGATGATGAAGATCGCCGACCCCATCGTGTTCGGCCATGCCGTTTCCGTCTTCTTCGCCGATGTGATCGAAAAGCATGCCGCAACGCTCAAGCGTCTCGGCGTCAATCTCAACAACGGCTTCGGCGATCTCTTGACGAAGATCGAGACGCTGCCGGCAGCCGAAAAAGCAGCGATCAAGGCCGACATTGCTGCCGAATACGCAAAACGACCGGGCCTCGCCATGGTCAATTCCGACAAGGGGATCACAGGCCTCGACGTGCCCAGCGACGTGATCATCGACGCTTCGATGCCGGCGATGATCCGCGAATCCGGCCGCATGTGGGGCGCCGACGGCAAGTCGCACGACGTCATCGCCGCGATCCCGGACCGCAGCTATGCGACGATGTATCAGGCGGCCATCGAGGACTGTAAGGCCCACGGCGCGTTCGACCCCAAGACCATGGGCTCGGTTCCGAACGTCGGGTTGATGGCGCAGCAGGCCGAGGAATACGGCTCGCACGACAAGACGTTCGAAGTTCCCGCAGGCGGAACGGTCCGCGTCGTCGCCGATGACGGCAAGGTGCTGCTGGAGCGTCCGGTCGAGACCGGCGACATCTTCCGCATGTGCGAGCTGAAGGACGCGCCGATCCAGGACTGGGTCAAGCTCGGCGTGCGCCGCGCGCGCCTCACCAACACCCCGGCGGTGTTCTGGCTTGACGCCAAGCGTGCCCATGACGCGCAAGTCATCGCCAAGGTCGAGAAATATCTGAAGGATCAAGATACGGCAGGGCTCGACATCCGCATTCTGCCGCCGGTCGAAGCGATCAAGTTTTCGCTCGAGCGCATCCGCAAGGGGCAGGACACCATCTCCGTCACCGGCAACGTGCTACGTGATTATCTGACCGACCTGTTTCCAATCATGGAGCTCGGCACCTCGGCGAAGATGCTATCGATCGTTCCGCTGTTGGCGGGCGGCGGTCTGTTCGAGACCGGCGCTGGCGGCTCGGCGCCCAAGCACGTGGAGCAGTTCCAGGAAGAGGGCTATCTGCGCTGGGATTCGCTCGGCGAATTTTTGGCGCTCGGCGCGTCGCTCGAACATCTGGCGCAGACCTACAAGAACGCCAAGGTTCAGGTTCTCGCCGACACCCTCGATGCGGCCATCGGCAAGATCCTCGCGTTCAACCGCTCTCCTGCGCGCAAGGTCGGCGAACTCGATAATCGCGGCAGCCATTTCTACCTCGCCCTGTACTGGGCGCAGGCGCTGGCCGCGCAGACCAGGGATGCGGAGCTGCAAGCCCGCTTCAAGCCGCTGGCGGAGACGCTCGCCAGGAACGAGGCCAAGATCAATGGCGAACTGATCGGCGCGCAAGGCAAGCCGGTCGACATCGGCGGTTACTACCTGCCCGACTCCGCCAAAACATCGGCAGCGATGCGGCCGAGCGCTACGATGAACGCCGCGATCGCCGCGCTCTGACGCAACCGACCGCGCTGCAACGGGATCGAGGTTTTATGGCGAAAATCAAGGTCACCAATCCCGTCGTCGAGATGGACGGCGACGAGATGACCCGGATCATCTGGAAGGAGATCAAGGACAAGCTCATCCATCCCTATCTCGACATCGACCTGATGTATTTCGATCTCGGCATGCAAAAGCGCGACGAGACCCGCGACCAGATCACCATCGATGCGGCGGAAGCGACCAAGAAGGTCGGGGTCGCTGTGAAATGCGCCACCATCACGCCGGACGAGGCGCGGGTGAAAGAATTCAATCTGCACGAGATGTACCGTTCGCCGAACGGCACCATCCGCAACATTTTGGGCGGCGTCATCTTCCGCGAGCCTATCCTTTGCAAGAACGTGCCGCGGCTGGTGCCGGGCTGGACCAAGCCGATCATCATCGGCCGCCACGCCTATGGCGACCAATACCGCGCCACCGATTTCAAGGTGCCGGGCAAGGGCAAGCTTTATCTGACTTTCGTCGGCGACGACGGCAAGGAGATCAAGCGCGAGGTGTTCCAGTTCCCAGGCTCCGGCGTCGCCATGGCGATGTACAATCTCGACGACTCGATCCGCGATTTCGCCCGCGCTTCGATGAATTACGCCTATAACCGCGGCTATCCGCTCTATCTCTCCACCAAGAACACCATCGTCAAAGTCTATGACGGACGCTTCAAGGATATCTTCCAGGAGGTGTTCGACGGCGAGTTCAAGGACAAGTTCGCCGAGAAGAAGATCACCTACGAGCACCGCCTGATCGACGACATGGTGGCCGCCGCCCTGAAATGGTCGGGCGGCTATGTCTGGGCGTGCAAGAATTACGACGGCGACGTGCAGTCCGATACGGTGGCGCAGGGCTACGGCTCGCTCGGCCTGATGACCTCGGTGCTCACGACCCCCGATGGAAAAGTGGTCGAGGCCGAGGCCGCCCACGGCACGGTGACGCGGCACTATCGCGAGCACCAGAAGGGCCGCGAAACCTCGACCAATTCCATCGCCTCGATTTTCGCCTGGACACGCGGGCTCGCCCACCGCGCCAAGCTCGACAACAACCCCGAACTGGTGAAATTCGCCGCCACCCTGGAAAAGGTCACCGTCGGCACGGTGGAGTCCGGTTTCATGACCAAGGACCTCGCGCTTCTCATCGGTCCGGATCAGAAGTGGCTCTCGACCGGCGGCTTCCTCGACAAGGTGGACGCCAACCTGAAAGCGGCGATGGCGTAGGACGCATCGCGGCATAAGGTCTGGCCCGATTGGCGATCGGCGCGCCAAGGCATATGTTTGCGCCACGGTTGAGGTGAACATGGCAAAACCGAACGCCAAGCTGAGCATTTTGAGTATCGTCGCGATCGTCGCACCGCTGTTTGCCATCCTGGGCGCGGCGATGTGGTTTGCGGCGCGCACCTGGCTTTCGCTCGGCGGGCCGCCGATGCCGCCGGCCGGCTATATCGCCATGACGCTCGGCATCGTGTTTTCGGTCGTGATCGGATGCGGGCTGATGGCGCTGGTGTTCTACTCGAGCCGCCACGGCTACGACGAGCCGCCGCGAACCGACCGCGAGTGAGCAGGCATTGAACTGAACAGGATCAAAACCCGATGACCAAGACCATCCGCCTGCAAAGCGACAGCAACGCCCACGACCGGCCGTGGCGGGTCGCCGTCGAGCAGGGCTTTTTTGCCGCCGAGGGATTGAACGTCGAATATCACGAGGACAATCCCAAGGGCGCCGCCGGCCGGGTCGAGGATTTCTCCCAGCGCTGGAAAGAATCGCAGCTGCAGAAAGGCGCGCTTGAAGTCTATCCGGTGTGCGAATGGGGCGCCATCGAACGGGTGCAGGCGCTCGGCGGCGGCAAGATCATCGGGCTCGACACCACGGTGCGCACCGGCGCGCTGATGGTGCGCAAGGATTCGACCATCCAGTCGCCCGCCGAGTTGCGCAACGTGCCGATCGCGGTGACCTGGCATGCCGGCACGTTCTATGCCGCGATCGAAGTGCTGGAGGCGGCCGGCGTGCCGTTCGAAGAGATCACGCTGGTCCACGCCAATGACCGGCTCGAAGCGCTGCTCGGCGGCACCACCCAGGCCGCAGCCCTGATGGAGCCGCTGGTGAGCCGCGCGCTCGCCGCCGGCGCCCGCAAGATCGCCGACCTGCGTTGGCGCGGCGGCATCGTCGCCGGCAACGACGTCGACGAGGAAACGGCGGCAAAATTGCGCCGCGCGCTCAACCGCGCCATCGCCTGGCTGCGCGAGAACGAAGACCGCTCGCGCCAGGAGGTTTTGCGCGATTTGACGCCGGAGCAGCGCGCGCACGGCCTGATGCCGGAACTGGTCGGCGTCAAAACCTATCGCCCCGAGGAGTTCCAGGAAAAGGTCGACTGGATGCTGGACCGCGGCTTCCTCAAGGACGCGCCCGACTATGCCGAGGTGGTGCGCAGCAAATAGCGCCGTATCCGCCTGGCGCTGAAACTGCGACCATAAATTCTCTATAAATTTTCGGCGCGATGCGGCCTGCAATTAACGATTGCGGCGGGGACGATTACGAAAAATTGTACGCCTTTGCGTGCTGCGCGGGGCGCCGATACCGGAAAACGATGGCCGCCAAGGCGGCAGCGGCCTATTGTGCGGCCAAGGGTAGACTCGATGCTTTTGGACGACGCTCAAGGGTGCGAATAAATCTCATAGTCGCGACGCTGCGGCGCGAAATGCGCGGCATAATCATTGCGCTATTGTTCGTCGTGGCGACGACCGCGGTGGCGCTCTTTCTGCGCCACTATATCGGCATCCTGCGCGGTGCGGTGCTCTACCTCGTCCCGGTGATGCTGGCCGGCTATCAGTTCGGCGTCATTCCGGCGCTAGTGGCCGCCGTCGCTGGCGTGCTGCTCTCGGGTTATGTCTATTTCGCACAGCTCTACAGTTTCCAGGTCGCCTCGCCGCAGGAAGCGCTCAATCTTTTGTTGTTCATGGTCGTCGCCGTGGTGGTCTCGCACCTCTCCAGCCAGGCCAAGAAACACATCCTCATTGCGCGCAAGCGCGAACGCGAGATGAGCGATCTCTACGCGTTCTCGCGCCGGCTCGCCATGGCGCCCAGCGCGGCGGAGATTTTCATCGCCATCCAGGAGCATCTCGCCAATCTGGTGCAGCGCAAGGTGGTGCTGCTTGGCATAGCCGACGCCGGCACCGCCGACGACGTGCCGGAGACGGTGCGCGCCACCGTCACGCGGGTCGAGCATGACGAGGGGCTCGAGCGCACCGTCGAGGACGGCAAGGGCAATGTCTGGCTCATTCGCCGCGTCTCGCCGAAGACGCCCGATTTCGGCCTGGTCGCGGTCGATCTCGGCAATGTCTTGGGCCAGCCGCTGGCCGATATGCGCCAGCGCATCGACGATGCGCTGGCCGACGCCGCAGCGACGCTGGAGCGGCTCGACGTCGCGCGCGCGCTCAACGAGGCCAAGATGCGGTCGGAGACCGAGCTGTTGCGCGAAGCGCTGATCGGTTCGGTGTCGCACGAATTGCGCACGCCGCTGGCCTCGATCCTCGGCGCCGCCACGGTTTTGCACAACGCGCCGGCGCTGGCCGGGGATCCGCGGCTGTTGGCTCTGACCAGCGTGGTGCGCGACGAAGCCGAACGGCTCAATATCGACATCCAGAACCTGCTCGATGCCACCACCATCACCCGCCAGCAGGTGCGGCCGAAATTGCAATGGGTCGAGCCGGTCGACATCGTCAATGCCGCGTTCGAGCACCGCCGGCGGCGCTTGAGCGGCTATCCGGTGACGTTCGATCTTCATTCCAACCTGCCCATCGTCCATGTCGATCCGGGCCAGGTCGAGCAGGCGCTGGTGCAGATCATCGACAATGCGGCGAAATATTCGCCGGCCGGCTCGCCGATCCGGGTCGCCGCCCATCCCAACGGCCAGACCGTGATGCTCTCGGTGCACGACAGCGGCTCGGGGCTGACGACCGAAGAAAAGCGCCAGGTCGGCGGCCGCTTCTTCCGCGGGCCGCGCCATAAGGTGACCACGTCCGGCTCAGGTCTTGGCTTGTGGATCGCCAACGCCTTCGTCACCGCCAACGGCGGCAAGGTCGAGGTCGAAAGCGACGGCGCCGACCGCGGCACC
>DATHHM010000374.1:0-6467 GCA_035317145.1 Xanthobacteraceae bacterium
TCAGTTGCCCGACCAGGATGTCGTAGGCGCGCGCGCAAATTTTTGTCTTGCGCTCGAGCGTGTCGGCTTGGCCGGCTTCGTCGAATGCCATGACCACGACGGCGGCGCCGTGACGGCGCACCAAGCGCGCGTGCGCAATGAAAGCGTCCTCGCCCTCTTTCATCGAAATCGAATTGACCACGGCCTTGCCTTGCACGCATTTCAAGCCGGCCTCGATCACCGAGAATTTCGAGGAATCGATCATCACCGGCACCCGGGCGATGTCGGGCTCGGCCGCGACCAGGTTGAGGAAGGTGACCATGGCATTCTCGGAATCGAGCAGCCCCTCGTCCATGTTGACGTCGATGATCTGGGCGCCGTTCTCGACCTGGTCGCGGGCCACCGCCAGCGCCGCCGTGTAATCGCCGGCGGTGATCAGCTTGCGAAACCGCGCCGAGCCGGTGACGTTGGTGCGCTCGCCGACATTGACGAACGGAATCTCCGCGGTCAGCGTGAAGGCTTCGAGGCCGGACAGCCGCAGCCGCGGCGCGATGTCAGGTATGGCGCGCGGCGCCTTGCCGGCGACGGCGCGGGCGATGGCGCGGATATGATCGGGCGTGGTGCCGCAGCAGCCGCCGACGATATTGATGAGGCCGGCGTCGGCGAATTCGCCGATCAGCGCCGCCATGGCGTCCGGGCCTTCGTCGTAATGGCCGAATTCGTTGGGCAGGCCGGCATTGGGATAGGCGCAGATCAGCGTGTCGGCGACGCGGCCGAGCTCGGCGAGATGCGCGCGCATCTGCTTGGCGCCAAGCGCGCAATTGAAGCCCACCGACAACGGTGCCGCATGCGCGATCGCATTCCAGAACGCTTCCGGCGTCTGGCCCGATAGCAGCCGGCCGGAGCGGTCGGTGATGGTGCCGGAAATCATCACCGGCAGATCGATGCCGCGCGCGAAAAGCTCTTCGGCGATGGCAAAGATGGCGGCCTTGGCGTTGAGCGTGTCGAAGATGGTCTCGATCAACAGCGCATCGACGCCGCCGTCGAGCAGTCCGCGCACCTGCTCGGTGTAAGCGATGCGCAATTCGTCGAAGGTGACCGAGCGAAAGCTCGGATTCAAAACATCGGGCGAGATTGAGGCGGTGCGGTTGGTCGGACCGATGGCGCCGGCGACGAAACGTTGCTTGCCGTCCTCGTCTTGCGCGATGCGCGCAGCTTCGCGAGCGAGACGGGCGCCTTCCAGGTTCAATTCGTAGGCGATCTCCGCCATCGCGTAATCGGCTTGCGCGATGCGGGTCGAGGAGAAGGTGTTGGTCGAGACGATGTCGGCGCCGGCGCGGAAATAGGCGAAGTGGATAGCGCGCACTGCCTCGGGCCGGCTGAGATTGAGCAGGTCGTTGTTGCCGCGCACCTCGCGGTTCCAGGCATCGAAGCGCGCGCCGCGAAAGCCTTCCTCGTCGAGGCTCAGCGCCTGGATCATGGTGCCCATGGCACCGTCGAGCACCAGAATGCGCTCGGCGGCAAGCCGGCGGAGCGTGGTTTCGGTTGGCGGTTTTTTTGACGCAGACGCGACCATGGATTTACGCGCGCTCCTTTTCCGCAGTAACGCGAGCGCTGGTGGCGTGTGTGGTGCTCGGCCGCAGACCGAGCAAATAGCAGATCCCGTAAACCAGGTCGGCGCGGTTCATGGTGTAGAAGTGAAAATCGGTCACGCCGTGATCCACCAGGTCGAGCACCTGTTCGGCGGCGACCACGGCGGCGATAAATTTGCGGGTCGCGGCATCGCCGTCGAGGCCGTCGAAGCGGTCGGCGAGCCAGGCCGGCACGGAAGCACCGCAGCGCGCGGCGAAAGTTTTCGTCGTCTTGAAATTCTGCACTGGCAGAATCCCCGGCACGATCGGAATATCGATGCCCGCCGCGCGCACGCGGTCGAGATAGCGGAAGTAAAGATCGTTCTCGAAGAAAAACTGGGTGATCGCGCGCGTGGCGCCGGCATCGACCTTGGCTTTGAGCATGTCGATGTCGGCTGCGACCGACGGACTGTCCGGATGCTTTTCCGGATAGGCCGAGACCGACACTTCGATGTCGGCCAGATTCTTGATGCCAACAAGCCGCTTGATGCCGGCGACCAGATCGGCGGCGTTGCGGTAACCGCCGGGATGCGGCGCGTATTTCTCGCCGGCGCCGGCCAACGGATCGCCGCGCAGCGCCACGATATGGCGGACGCCAGCCTGCGCATAAGCGCCGATCACCGCATCGATCTCGGCGCAGGTCGCGGCGACGCAAGTCAGGTGCGCCGCCGGCGTCAGCATGGTCTCGGCGAGGATGCGTTTGACGGTCGCGTGGGTGCGCTCGCGGGTCGAGCCACCGGCGCCGTAGGTGACGGAAACGAAATTCGGCTGCAGCGGTGCCAGTCGGGTGACGGCCTCCCACAGCGTTTGTTCCATCTCCGCGGTTTTTGGCGGAAAGAATTCAAATGACACGCGGATGCCGCGCGGCTTGCCGGTTTCGACAAAGCGGCTGGCCCTAGCCTCGCTCATCACGCGACCTCGCGCGTCTTCGGCGCGGCGAGTACGATGCGCGGATCGCGGGCAAGCCAGAGCGAGACCGCGATCTTGCCCTGCGGGTCGGGCGGCAGCGTCTGCTGGCGGACGATGTCGAGGCCGGCGGCTTCGAGCCATTGCGTCACCGCCTCCGGCGCAAAGCCGAGCCGGCGATGGGCGTGCTCGTCGCGCAAGAATTCGAGATCGTGCGGCGCGAAATCGACGACCAGGAGCCGTCCGCCCGGCCGCAGCACGCGCACCGCTTCGCGGATGGCGCGCGCGCTGTCGTCGAGGAAGTGCAGCACCTGGTGAATAATGACGACGTCGAACGAATCCCGCGGCAGTGCCAGATCGTAGATGTCGCCTTGCCGCACGCTGCAATTCTTCAAGCCGGCGCGATCGAGCCGGGCGCGCGCCAGCGCCAGCATGTCGAGCGACAGATCAAGGCCAAGGCCGCGCTCGATGTCGCCCGCGAACAGCTCCAGCATGCGGCCGGTGCCGGTGCCGAGATCGAGCAGCGACCGGATCGGTTTGTCGGCGAGCGCGGTGCGGATCGCCTCTTCGACGGCGGTATCGGCGACATGAAGTTTTCGGATGCGGTCCCACTCGGCGGCGTGGCGCCGGAAATAATTCTGCGCCGCGGTGGCGCGCGCGGTGCGCACCGCGGCAAGCCGCTCGCGGTCGCGGGCGATGACCGGATCGTCGGCATCGAGCCGCGTGATCATCGCGCGCGCGATATCGGCGGCACTGCCGCGCTCGCGCAAACGGAAGAAGGCCCACGAACCTTCGCGGAAGCGCTCGACCAGCCCGGCCTCGGCCAGGAGGCGCAGATGCCGCGAGAGCCGCGGCTGCGACTGGCGCAAAATCTCGGTGAGATCGGAGACCGTCAGCTCGGCCTCGGCGATCAGCGCCAGGATGCGCAAGCGCGTGGCTTCCCCGGCTGCCTTGAGCATGGTGGTCAGGGCCGGAAAGGCGAGGGGCTCGGTGTCCATGGCGGCGGCGCTCGATTAGATATAAAGATATCTTTATGCGATGCCGCGCCCACTGGCAAGGGCTACGTTGGGATAAATCCCAAGATCAGTGGGATCAAGCCTGTTGGGATCGCAAACCCACCCTAACGAGGGCGTGTACTCATGAATTGAGATTGAGGGCCAAGAGATTGAGTCCAAGAGATTGAGGCCCAAGAGTCGGGTTAATGTCCGCTGACCTCAAAGATAGAACCCGCTCGGCAAAGCCATTATTGGCCTTGTCTTGATTAGTCTTGGCTCCATACCTTCCGCCACAGGTCGAGCCTCGACTTGAGCGGGTCCGGTCCGACGACGACACCGTTGTTGGTAAAATCGATCACTTTATCGACGGCCGGGTCATGACGGGGCCATTGCGGCCGGTGACCGCCGTTCGGATCGCCGGTCTTGGCAAATGAAACCCAGTAGGCGCTCGCCAATTCGCCCATCTTCTTGTCGTCGCCGGTCACTTTATCGCCGACAAGTTCCGCCGGGATATTGAAGACGTAGGGAATTTCAGAACTGTGTAGCGCCCCCTTCATTGTGCCGCGCGCCGATTCAGCCACATAAGAAAAACGGTAGAAATAGACAGGATGGCCGGCGCGAACGACCTCGTCGGCGAGATGACGCGCCGGTTCGGTTTCCGACTCGTCGGAGAAGACCTGCTGCTTCAATTCGTCGAGCGTCTGATCGCCTTGCGGGTCGTAGAGCTTACGCGCCTGCACCGCATTGGCGCCGAAGATTGCAAACAGTTCGTCCTTGTCAGCCGCCGGACCAAGAGCAAGGTCGCGGTCGTTGGTACCGATCATGACCGGCACCTTCGCCTCGCGGCCGGCTGCGAGCGCCACTTCCGGTGCCTCGACGACAAGCATGCCGTCGCGTATCGATCCGGCGACGCCGATGATATGCTTGCCCGTCGCAATCGCAGCAAGTGCTGCCTCGTGGTCTGTGCCCTCAACCAGCTTCTCCGCCGGCAGCGCGCGCAGTGCTGCCAAGGCTGCCGGGCCTTCTGCCGTGATCCCCAGTGAGCGCGCATAATCGCCCGCCATTTTTTCCGCATCGGAAAGTTCGGTGAGCCTGAACACCTTGGCCCGCGAGGTCGGGCTTCCAGGCGATTGCATGATCGCGCGCTGGAACAGGCCGCGTGACAGTGGCGACGTGAGGTGGACCATGACGGAGCCGCCGCCGGACGACTGGCCGAAAATCGTCACCGCCTTCGGGTTGCCGCCGAAGGCTGAGATGTTGCGCTGAACCCATTGCAAGGCGCTGCGTTGATCCATGTGGCCGTAATCGCCGTGAAGCTCATCCGGTGTCTCGGCGAGCAACGCCGGATGGGCGAAGAAACCGAACCGGCCCATCCGATAATTCATGCTGACGAAGACGACGCCAAGCTTCGCCAGCGCGTCGCCCGAAGGGTAAAGCGAAGTTTGTCCGTGCACATTCGCGCCGCCGTAAATCCAAACCATGACGGGCAGCTGCCTGGCCGAGGTGGCGGGCCGCAAGACGTTGAGCGTGAGGCAAGCTTCCGATTTTGGCACTTCCTCTGTCGTCTGCATGCACTCCGGGCCGAATTTCGTCGCATCGCGCACGCCGTCCCAATGTTTCGCCATCTGCGGCGGCCGCCAGCGCAGCTTGCCGACCGGCGGCTCGGCATAAGGAATACCTTTGAAGCTCACGACGCCGTCCGCCTCCAAACCGCGAACCTGTCCGCTGTCGATCCGGACAACAGGTGACTTGGCAGGGGTCGCAAGTGCCTTTGTAGGGGTCGAATCTGCGGACGCCGCGCCATCGATTGCGCAGGCTGCCAGTACAACGGCAAAAAAGTACCTGAAAATCCTTTGCACGCGTAGGTCCTCTCAATGGGGACATGTGAATGCGATCCGCCCTCAATATTCGCGCGAGGTCATCGGCCTGTCGACGGGGCAAATGTCCGATAATGTTCCGGCCGTGCTGAGCGGATATTCCCGGCGCTCTATGAGTACACGCCCTAGCCGACCGGGCGATCCCCGTGGCAAGCTTAAGATCATGAGCCCACCAGCCAAAAACGACCAATCGGACGACGATCGCGCCGGTCTGCGCGAGGGCGAGGTTGCGGTCGAGCTACCGGCCGAATTCGACGCTTCGCTCTATTTCATCGGCCGCATCCGCACGCCTTGGAAAACCCGCGACGACTGCCCGAAGAACGGCCGCGAAACCGAGGAGGTGTGCACCATCGAGCTCGACCCGCGCTGGGCCAAAGGCCTGCAAGGCTTGGAGACTGTCAGCCACGTGCTGGTGCTCTATTGGATGGACAAGGCCCGGCGCGATCTCGTGCTGCAATCGCCGCGGCATTATGCCGAGCATCGCGGCACATTTGCGCTGCGCTCGCCGGTGCGGCCCAATCCCATTGCAGCAGCCGTGACGCGGCTTAAGCGCATCGAGGGCAACACGCTTTTTGTCGTCGGCCTCGATTGCATGGACGGTACGCCGCTGCTCGATCTCAAACCGTATTTCGCTTCGACCGATTCCGCCCCCGACGCTTCGGTCGGCTGGCACTCAGCGCGCAAGCGCTAATCACGTCATCGCGAGCCAACGGGGCGGCCCGATGCGGCCAGGCCGAAGACGGGCTACGTTGATTTTGATATCCGCGATGGGCCGGTAACCGTAGCAAAGGCAGTCATCCATGGGCACGATTACAACGAAAGACGGCGTCGAGATCTTCTACAAGGACTGGGGCAAAGGTCAGCCCATCGTGTTCAGCCATGGCTGGCCGCTGTCGGCCGATGACTGGGACAATCAGATGCTGTTCTTCCTCGGCCACGGCTATCGCGTCATCGCCCATGACCGCCGCGGCCATGGCCGATCCACCCAGACGAGCGATGGCCATGACATGGATCACTATGCGGACGACCTCGCCGCTGTGACCGCGCATCTCGACCTCAAGAACGCCATTCACGTCGGC
>DATHHM010000375.1:0-9514 GCA_035317145.1 Xanthobacteraceae bacterium
CCGCCCGAGTTCCTATTGCGGCATCTTCGGCTTCAAGCCGACGTACAACAGTTTCAACAAAGCCGGCGTGAAGCCGGCCGCGGAAAGCATCGACACCATCGGCTGGCTCGCGCGCTCGCTCGACGACATCGAGCTGCTCACCGCCGTGTTGCGCATGCAGGCGCCGCAGCCGCCGCAAACGATGAATTCTGCGCCGCGGATCGGTTTGTGCCGCACCGAGATGTGGGATAGCGCGCAGCCGGAGACCAAGGCCGCGCTCGAAGGCGCAGCAGCGGCTCTCGCCAAGGCCGGCGCCACAGTGCGCGAAATAAAACTTCCAGAGCCGTTCACTGGCCTGCGCATGGTCGCGCGCGAGACCATTAATTTCTACGAACGCGCCGCTTGCATGGCCTTCGAATGGGACCATCATCGCGACGCGCTGTCGCCGCAGATGAAGCGTTATATCGAGCACGGCCAGAAAACCTCGCGGCAGGATTATATCGCTGGCTGGCGCAAGGTCGAGCAGTGCCGTGCGCTGCTGCCGAGCGTCTTCGAAGACTTCGACGTGCTGCTGGCACCGTGCGTGCAAGGCGAGGCGCCGAAGGGTCTTGCTTCGACTGGCGACGGCACCATGCAGGCGATCTGGACCGCGCTGCACACGCCGAGCATGACGCTGCCGACCCATCGCGGTCCGAACAATCTGCCGGTCGGCATTCAGCTGGTCGGGCAACGCTACGACGACGACCGGCTGTTCGCCTGCGCACGATGGGTTTGGCAAAAAATCGGCGCGTCGGAGATGATCGGTTGCAGGCACGCGTAGATTAGGGCGAGCGTATGGAATTCGACAATTCGTTCGACGTTCCGTTGTCGCCGGCGCAAGCCTGGGCGGTACTGATGGACATCCGGCGCATTGCACCCTGCATGCCCGGCGCGGCGCTGACCGAAGTGATCGACGCGCAAAATTTTCGCGGCAAGATCGCGGTGCGGCTCGGTCCGGTGGCTTTGGCGTTTGCCGGCCGCGTGCAGTTCGAGGATGTCGACGAGACAAATCATAGCGCGCGAGTGAAGGCGCAAGGCAGCGACGACAAAGGCCGCGGCTCGGCCAACGCTACGGCAACGTTCCGCATCGAGCCCGCCGATATCGGCTCGCGCGTTTTCATCCACACCGACCTGATGCTGTCCGGCGCCGTGGCGCAATACGGCCGCGGCGTCGGCATGATCCAGGCGACCGCGTCACAAATCATCGGCCAGTTCGCCAGCAATTTACGCGTGCAGCTTGAACGGCAGCCGGGGCCTGCAACTCCCGATGTGCCGTCGCCGCCGATCGTGCCGGAGCGAACGCCAGCACCGCCGCGCTCAGCGCCAATGCCGGCGAGCGCTCGGCCGTCGCCGCCGGAATTGCCGCCGCTTCCGGCCGCGAAACCGATATCGGGCCTCACGTTGCTCGCCCGCGTCATCTGGCAACAGGTCCGCGCTCTGTTCAGCGGCCGAAAAGATTAGGTATCATTCGGCGTCATCAGCGAGGGACCATGGCCCATAGCAAAACGATCGGCAGCGCCTTGGCGCTCGTCGTTCTCGCCGGTCTGGCCTGCGCCGCCGGCGTCGAAGATTTTTACAAGGGCCGCAACGTCACGCTGGTCATCGGCTATAGCGTCGGCGGCGGCTACGACGCCTATGCGCGTTTGCTCGGCCGCTACTTCGGCAAGCACGTTCCCGGCAATCCCGCGATCGTGCCGGAGCAAATGACCGGCGCCGGCAGCCTGCGCTCGGCGAATTTCATTTATTCCGTGGCGGCGAAGGACGGTTCCGTGTTCGGCACCTTTTCGCGCAGCATGGGCATTTCGCCGCTGGTCGACAAAGCCGAGTTCGACAGCCGCAAGTTCACCTGGCTCGGCAGCGTTACCGACGACAACACGATCTGCGTCACCTGGAACACGTCGCCGATAAAAAATTGGGATGACTTTCTGACCAAGCCGTCCAAATTCGGCGGCGAGGGCGCCGGCGCCGATCCGGACATCTGGACGCTGCTTTACAAGAAGGTGTTCGGCGCCAAGGCGCAGCTGGTCTCCGGTTATCCCGGCACCAACGACACGGTGCTGGCGATGGAGCGCGGCGAGATCGACGGCCTGTGCGGTATTTCGTGGAGCACCATCAAATCGCGCCATCCGGAATGGCTGACCAGCCATTCGGTCAACATCATCGTCCAGGCCGCGCTGAAGAAGGAGCCGGAGATTTCCGCGGTGCCGCTCGCCACCGAGCTGACCAAGACGCCGGAGCAGCTGCAAATCATCAAATTGCTGCTGGTGAGCCAGGCCATGGCGCGGCCGTTCGCGGCGCCGCCCGACATTCCCGCCGACCGCAAGGCGGCGTTGATATCGGCGTTCGATGCCACCATGAAGGATGCCGATTTCCTCGCCGAGGCGCAAAAGCTCAGCTTCGACGTGCGCCCGGTCAGCGCCACGGCAATCGATGCGATGCTGGCGGAGGTCTATCAAACGCCGAAGGACGTCATCGCCCGCGCCACCAAGGCGATCTCGAGCGAGGGCCAGTGAGCGAGCTGATTGGATCGAACGTCCCGCGGCTCGAGGATTTTTCGCTGCTGACCGGCAGCGCGCGTTTCGTCGATGACATTCCCGCTCCCGGCGCGTTGCACGCAGCCTTCGTGCGCAGCCCGCATCCGCACGCGCTGATCCGCGGCATCGACGCCGACGTGGCGCGGGCGATGCCGGGCGTCGTCGCCGTGCTGGCGCTCGACGATCTCGCCCCGGTGCTGCGGCAGCGGCGCATGGTCCGCACTTCGAATTCCGGCACAAAGCTCGACCAGAGCTGGCCGTTCGCCTTGGCCGACGGTGAAGTGTCGTTCGTCGGCGAGCCGGTCGCTATCGTCATCGCGAGCGATCGTTATTTGGCCGAGGATGCCGCCGCGCTTGTCGCGGTCGACTACGACGTGCTGCCGGCAGCGATTGATTGTCGGGTCGAGCGTTCGCCGCCGGTGCGCCGCGAGCTGACGACGAACCGGGTCATCGCCTACAAGGTCGCCTACGGCGACAGCGACGCGGCATTCGCCAAGGCCGCCCATGTCGTGCACGAGGACCTTTGGGTCCATCGTGGCGCCGCGCATTCCATGGAAGGCCGCGGCATTTTTGTACAAATCTCCGACCGCGAGACGCAAATCTGGGCTTCGACGCAAAAGGCCCACGATTTGAAGAACGCGCTGGCCGACTATATCGATCTCGACGAAAGCCGGTTGCGCGTCGCCACGCCTGACGTCGGCGGCGGTTTTGGACCAAAACTGTGCGTCTATCCCGAGGACGTCGCCACGGTCGCGGCCGCGACCTTGCTGCGCCGCTCGGTCAAATGGATCGAGGATCGCCGCGAGCATTTCACCAACGCGGCGCAGGAGCGCGATCAGTACTGGTCGATCGAGATCGCTGCCGACGCCGAGGGACACGTGCGCGGCATCCGCGGCCGGCTGATCCACGACATCGGCGCTTACGCGCTGCAAGACGTCAATATCCCTTACAATTCGGCGACCACCCTGAGCGGCCCCTATATGGTGCCGGCGCTGGCGATGGACGTGGTCGCGACGCATACCAACAAGGCGCCGGTCTCTTCGGTGCGCGGCGCCGGCTATCCGCAAGCGGCTTTCGCCATGGAGCGCTTGATGGACAGCCTGGCGCGCGCGATGGGCATCGAGCGCGCCGAGTTGCGCCGCCGCAATCTGATTCCGGCGGCGAAGATGCCGTATCTCAAGCCGCTCAAAGCGCGCTCCGGCGAACAGGTGCAATACGACAGCGGCGATTATCCCGGCTGTCAGGCGGATATTCTGCGCGCCACGGCCTGGGACGATTTTCCACGCCGCCAGGCTGCCGCGCGCGAGCAAGGCCGCTACATCGGCATCGGGTTGGCGCACGGCATCAAGGGCACCGGCCGCGGCCCGTTCGAATTCGGCGGCGTGAAAGTTTCGCCGACCGGACGCATCACGGTTTCGACCGGCGCCGCGGCGATGGGGCAAGGGCTCGCCACCGCGCTGGCGCAAATCTGCGCCGAGGCGTTCGGCGTGCGCGCGGATGAAGTCACGGTGGTTTCCGGCGACACTTCGGCGGCGCCGCTCGGCCTCGGCGGCTTCGCCAGCCGGCAGACGGTCACCGCGGGCTCGTCGGTGCTGATCGCGTCGCAGGCCGTTGCCGCCAAGGCGCGCAAGCTCGCCAGCCACATGCTTGAGGCAGCGGAAGAGGATCTCGAAATCGTCGATGGCGAAGTGCGCGTCGTCGGCGCGCCGCAGCTTGCGGTCAAACTCGGCGAATTGGCGCGCGTGCTCAAAGGCGCGCCGGGCTATGCCTTCCCGGAAGGCATCGATCCCGGGCTCGCGGCGGATGCGACTTTCCGCGTCGATCAGCTCGCTTACTCGAATGCCTGCCACGTCGTCGAGGTCGAGGTCGACATCGAGACCGGCGGTGTCACCATCTTGCGCTATGTCGCGATCCAGGATTCCGGCCGCAGGGTCAATCCGCAGATCGTCGAGGGCCAGGTTCATGGCGGCATTGCGCATGGCATCGGCAATGCCATGTTCGAATGGATGGGCTATGACGATGCCGGCCAACCGGTGACCACCACATTTGCCGACTATCTCCTGCCGACCGCGACCGAAGTGCCGGCCTTCGAGACGCTCTATAAGGAATCGCCGTCGCCGCATAATCCGCTCGGCGTCAAAGGCGTCGGTGAAGTCGGCGTCATTCCCGCCGCCGCGGCGATCATCTCGGCCATCGAGGATGCGCTGTCGCCGTTCAACGTGCACATTGCGCAGATGCCGGTCACGCCGCCCCAGCTCATTGAACTGATCGCGAAGGGTGCGACACGGTAGGCTTTTGACCTGCCGCTGCAGCGGGAGCAGAGTAGCTTTCGACAATGGAGAACCGAATGAACCGCCCGATTGCCGCCGCGCGCGTCCTCGTCTGGTCGATGCTGGCGCTCGCTGCAAGCCTGCCGGCACATGCGCAGAATTTCCCCGATCGGCCCGTGCACCTGATCATTCCCTATGGGCCGGGCGGCATTACCGACTTTGCCGGCCGCGTGCTGGCGCAGAAAATCGGCGAGGCCTTGGGCCAAACCGTGGTGGCGGAGAACAAGCCGGGGGCCGGCGGCATCGTCGGCGTCGATTACGTCGCGCATTCGTCGCCCGACGGCTACAACATGGCGGTGATGGATCCGGCGGTTGTCGTCAATCCGATCCTGCAGAAAACGATGCCCTACGACATTTTCAAGGACATCGTGCCGCTTTCGATCACCAGCTCGTCGCCGGAAGTGCTGGTCGTCGCGCCGCAGCTCGGCATCAAGAGCTACGCCGAGCTGGTCGCCTACGGCAAGGCCAATCCAGGCAAGCTCAACTATGCCAGCGCCGGCGTCGGCACCACGCCGCATCTCGCCGCCGAACTGTGGAAATCGCGCACCGGCATCGACGCCGTGCACGTGCCCTATAAGGGCATCGGCGCGTCCTATACCGACATGATGAGCAACAAGGTGCAGCTGGCGTTCTCCAGCATCGCAGGCGCGCTGCCGTTCACCGGCGACGGCCGCGTCATCCCGCTCGCGACCACCGGCGCGCAACGTTCGGCCGTCTATCCCGATCTGCCGACGGTGGCCGAGGCCGGACTGTCCGGCTACGACGTCGATCTCTGGCTCGGGCTGTTCGGTACCGCCGGAACGCCGCCGGCCGTGCTCGAGAAGCTCAACGCCGCCATCGCCAAGGCGCTACAGGACAACGAGCTGAAAGCGTCGTTCGCCAAGTTCGGCCTCACGCCGCGCGGCATGTCGCTCGCCGATTCCGCCGCTTTCACCAAATCCGAATACGAGAGATGGAAAAAGTTAATCGAGCAGCAGCACATCACGCTCGAGTGATACCGGTGGCAAATGAGAGGCACGTGCTGACAAAAGTGCGATGACAAATCCCTGGCCGACGGAATTGCGGCTGCACAAGGATCGCAACGCGCTGACCGTCGCCTTCGACAGCGGCGAGAGTTTTGATCTCGCCGCCGAATATTTGCGCGTGCGCAGCCCCAGCGCCGAGGTTCAGGGCCACTCGCCGAGCGAGCGGCGGACCGTCGGCGGCAAAGCGGCGGTGCAGATTCTCGAAGTGCATCCGGTCGGCAATTACGCGGTGCGGCTGACCTTCGACGACATGCACTCGACCGGAATCTTTAGTTGGGAATATCTTTTCGAACTCGGTCAAAATCGCGAAAAATACTGGCGGGACTATCTCGACGAGCTCGCGGAAAAGGGCCTTTCGCGCGCAGCGGCGGCGCATTGACGGTAACGGCACTCGGCTTTCGCGCCGAGTTTTACATTATTTATTGCGGAGAATTTTTGCAAACCGCGTAACAGTTCCGTTCGATCGCAGCCCTAGATTGACCGGCGCGCGTCGGCACACGCGCACTCGATCATGACATTTCGTTGCACGAGGGGCGACTTCATCAGGGAAAGGACTTGGTCATGCGCACATCGCTGTGGAATTTCCTTGCCGATGAGCAAGGGGCGGCGGCCATCGAATACGGCCTGTTGGCAGCAGGCATCGCGGTCGCCATCATCGCGGTGGTCGCGGCGCTCGGCACCAACCTCAATACGACGTTCTCGACCGTCTCGACGTCGCTGAAATAACAAGCCTTCGCTCCGGCGCCCGCCGCAAACCCGTCAACGATCGGTCAACCTCGGTTCGGCATCATCGCGGCAGTGTCGGGGTGGGGTGTGCGATGGGGCACCTTCCGGCATCAGAACGGCCCAGGTCCTGCTCCCTCGGGACCGGGCCGTTCGTTTTTTCCGGCGTTGCGTTGGCAACGCTCTTCGCTCCTCCATCTTTTACATGTCACATCAATGGCTTGCGGGAACACCGCGCGCCGGCGCCGGTCGCCGCTGCGAAGATCAGGAGCGCGCCCCCGAGCAAAAGCTCGCGAGGCACCGCCGGGAAGCGACAACGACGTTGAAGCCAGTCCGTAGCGCAGCACGTTCGTTTCTCTGTTCACATGGTTGATAGATTGTTTTTGCCGTTACGGCGCGGCGACCGCGGCACCGAGCGTAGCGCGAAAGACGTGGCGCGCGGAGGGCCCGAACTTCGCTGGCACGGGATGCGTTTTTTCGTCTAAGATCGTTATAGCGGCCGAAAAGATGCCGCGATTAGGGAGGAGATCCAAATGAAGTCGCGTACTTTGACTGTATTGGCGCTAGCGGCCGGTTTGTTTGCCGCGGGTCAAGCCATGGCGCAGCCCGCGCCAGCGGCTCCGGCCGCGCCTGCTGCGCCGCCCGATCTGAATGCCATCCCCGAAAAGATGCCGTTTTTCGTTCCATATGGCACACCGATCGCGATGGACAAGGCGCAGGCTTTGATTCAGGCGGCGGTGGCGGAAGCCACCAAGCGCGGCTGGGCGATGAACGTCGCGGTCGTCGATCCCAACGGCGATCTCATCGCCTTCGGCCGGATGGACGGCGCCGCGTTAGCCTCAATTTCGATCTCCCAGCATAAGGCGCGGGTTGCGGCGCGATATCGCCGGCCGACCAAGGCGTTCGAGGACGCCGTGCAAAAATTCGGCTTCAACTACCTCTTGACGCTCGACGACGTCATCGCCTCCCGCGGCGGCATTCCGTTGATCGACGGCGGCAAGATCATCGGCGCCATCGGCTGTTCCGGCGGCACCGGCGCGCAGGACGAGGCGACCTGCACCGCGGCGGCGAGCACGATCAACAAGTAGTTCACGACGAGCAGCAGACCCGAAGGCGAGGGCGGCCGCCGGGCCGCCCTCGTTGCATCTGGAGGGCGGTTTGGCGCTAAATTGCGAGATGAGAATCACGTCACGTCGAATTTGGCGCGACGCACTCGCAGCGCGGTTTCGGTCTGAATGGCAAACGCTCCCACATATCGCCGCTGCGGATTTTTGCTGCTTGCCTTGGCATTTGTCTGGTCCGGAGGCCTTTATGCGCCGTACGCCGCGGCCCAAGACCGGCCGCCGGCCGCCACGCCGTCGGCGCTCGCCATGGCCAAATACCGGCAAGACCTCGCGGCCTATTTGCAGGCTCGCGACGCCTACCAGGCCGCGGCCAAAACCTATTGGAGCTCGATCACCGAGAAGCGGCGCTCGCGCAACGGCATGCGCGCCCGCGGCGCGGCATTGTCGATCGACGATTACGTGCTCGACCAGCCGCCTGTCTATTCCGGCCCGCCAAAACCGCGCGATCCCTCAAAACCTCCCGAGCCGCCGCAACCGCCGCCCTATGTCCCTGTGGTGGCGGATTTCCTCGCCGCCGCCGTCAGCGAGTTCAAATTCACGCCGCGGACCCCGCGCAACGACGGCGAATTCAAACGCGCTTATGTCGCAGCCGCGGCGGCGGCCGGCCTGAGCAAAGACCAGGTCGTGCGCATTTACAGTTTCGAGGCGACCGGCAACGGCACTTACGACCTTGAAGCCGGCCTCGAATACAACAAGACCGGCCGCGCCATCACCACCGCGCTCGGCTACAACCAATTGCTGGCGACCAACAGCGTCGAGATTCTCGCCGAAAACGGCGATCGTTTCATTGCTAAGCTCGCGGCAACGGCGCAGCAATTGCCGGACAGCGATCAAAAAGCCTTGGAGAAGAAACTCGCCATCGTGCGCAAAATGATCGCGTTTGCGAAAAGCGTGTCCGACGATTGGAACGAGCATGAAATATTGGCCAGAACGCAAAAGGGCCTCGCCATCCACGCGCTGAATCTCGACCTGGGTTTCGGCCCGTTGCTGCAGACCCAAAAACTTCTCGACTCCATCGTGTTCGCCCGGCGCAAGGGATTTACGGTGCCGCTGAGCGCCGCCGAGCTGGAAATGATGAACCTGACCGGCGACGGCAACGGCTTCGACATGGTGACGATGCCGGCGAACTGGCGCGACAAGGTGCCGACCGCAAATTTCTTCCAGCCGCACGGCTACGCCGACAATCCGGTGGTGCAGAGAAATAACGTCGTGGCGAAGCTGCTGGCGGCGACGGATGCGGTGATGGATAACGAAGTGAAAAAGCCGGGGGCGAAAGAACTGACGGCAGATTTTCCGTGAGCCGCAGCGAATTGGAGAGATTCGTAACAGCGCGCGGAGTCGGTTTGCCTGCCGTAGCTCGGATAGGTAAGAATCCCCGGGACACCAGTTCGGAATGCAGAACGAGTTGATGAAAAAGTACGCGCGGTTATTTCAGCGAATTAAACTTATCAATTGCGGCTTTGAAAGCAGCTGGGCCATCCCAGATGGCAAGCGAAAGAGTAAACACTGCCGCGGCAGCTAGGCCGCCACCCGTCGCGAGGCCGGCAATTGCGCCTGCTAGTACCAACTTTCCCAACCGCGATGAGCCGATAACGTGATCGATCTGGGACAAAATGCGCAAGATCGCTTTGGTGGCTTCTGGCAGCTGTTCTTCGGGCGCCGTTTCTGGTTGGCGACGAAGCTCGTGACCCACGGCTTGAAGCTGTTCGACGTACTCCGAAATAGAGTTTATGCGCAAATCAGCGATGGCTTTTGCTATT
>DATHHM010000376.1:0-13632 GCA_035317145.1 Xanthobacteraceae bacterium
GAACCGTATGAATCCAACGACAGATCCAGCTCATTCTGGATCGGCCCCGACGTCGGCTGCAGGCTGACATAGTTGACCGCCCCGCCGATCGCATTGATTCCCGACATCAACGACGACGGACCTTTGAGGAACTCGACTTGCGCGAGATTGGCGGTGTCCATCCAACGCGATGTGATGCTTTGGGGGCCAATCCAAATTCCGTTGTAGGTAACGTTGACCTCGCTGAAGCTGAAACCCCGCATCGAAAAACCGGCGGGCGCGCCGGCGGCGTCGCCGGACAACACGCCGACCGCGCCCTGCGCCGTGTCGGTGGTGGTGCGGTAGCCTTGATCCTGCATCGTCTGCCTGGTGACGATATCAACGGAAGCCGGTGTCTCGATGACAGGCAGCCCTAACCGGGTTGCGCTTGTGGCGACGGCGTTGAGCGGCGTCATTGGAATGCCTGCCAGCGCCTGGCTGGCCGACGGCCCCTCCCCAGGCGACGGCGGCGCCGTGGTCGTCGACAATTGGCCGCCGGGTTTCTTGGCTCTCGCCTGCGGTTTTTTGCGCGGCGCCTCGATTTGGACCGGCGGAAGCGTGCCCTGATTTTGCGCGACTTGCGCCGGCGGCGGCGCCGTTTGCGCGCGGCCTGGGCCGGCTGCCAAGAGCGCAACAGCCGTCAACGCCGATGTGGAGATGAGGAGAGAACGCAATGCGGTCGTACGGTCGCGCGTGCGACCGCTGTCGATGACTGGCAACATTGCCACGCCCCAACGGCGAAACCGTAACCCGTCACCGCGATTTTGGCTGTTGCGCGCTCTGCCATTCGCCCCGGGCAGCAACCGCGTAACGGCCGGACTCTTACGTTTACGCCAGGACACCCCGCCCAACGCGTTCGCGCGTGACTCGTTGCTGGTGGCAGATGTCCTGGCTCGCGGGTCGCTGTGTTCGGCCACCTTCCCAGGATTTCAAAATCCCAGTGGTCATGCCGGCCGAACACTCGCCGCTTACAGTTGCGGGGGCAGCCGCGGTATAGCGTGCCCCCGAGCACGCGCACCGCGTTCCCTTTTGATCCCTTGCGGGAACCACCGTCAGCGATCTTGCAGAGCGTTCCGCGGGCGGTCAATCGTCGTCATTCCGAATTTTTTCGAGTGTGACCTAATTCAGACATCGCGGCGCGTTGCCGCAGTCGAGGCGCGTCAGGCGGAAACGCCGATCCTAGATTTCACTATGCTCAATCCGGGTTACAGGCTGCCCGCTTACCTGGAGCTACGCGGCGGCTCGCCTACCAGAACGGCGCGCGGGTAACTTCTTCGGCGGCGGCAGCAAAAGATCGGCTGGAATGTGGAAGCGCGCCCGTAGGCGCTGCACCATCGCCATGCTCAGCCCTTTTTTGCCGCGAAGCACCTCGCTGACGCGGCTGGGCGTGCCCAGGATCGGCGCCATGTCCGCACGCGAAAGATCATGCTGATCCATCAGGTGGCAAATCAACGCGGCGGTGCTCGCCGGCCGCCGCGGCCATTTGCTCTCCTCATAGGCTTCGATCAGACGCGCTTGCGCCTGCAGCCGTGCGATGTCGGCCGGATCGTTCGAATCCCACAACCGATCGACGAGCGCGCGGGCGCGGCCCAGCTCTGCTGCGCTATCGATCAAGATCAGCGTTACGTCCATTACACAGTCTCCGCATCGATTATACCATATTGGACGCACAGACTTGGATGCTATGCGTCGCGAGACCGGCCCCACTTTCCGCCCCCGCGCTAGCGGGGGAGGGGGACCACTGGAGCTCGCGAAGCGAGCGAACCGTGGTGGAGGGGGCGCCGGACTAGCAGCTTCGTTGCCGTTGCAGAAAGACGACAGCGACGAACCTTGCTTGTGACGTGGGTGCAGACGGGCAAGCTTGTGGTCGGCGCATCACGGCGACGCCCGCGCAACGTCGACGCCTGCGCCCCCTCCACCACCCCTTCGGGGTGGTCCCCCTCCCCCGCTATCGCGGTGGCGGATGAGATTGGGCCGCGTCCGGTCGCAACAGCACCATGGCAACCGCGGTCGCTATCGCCGCGCCGATCAATTGCGCGGCGACAAAGCCGGGGACGTGATTGATCGCGATGCCGGCGAATGTGGTGGTGAAGCCGCGCGCCAAGGTCACCGCGGGATTGGCAAACGACGTCGACGAGGTGAACCAATAGGTCGCGGTGATCGTCAGCCCGACCAGCCAAGGCACGGCCCGCGGCGCACTTCTGATGCCGCCGAAAATCGCCAACAGCAGCGTGAACGTCGCCACCGCCTCGGCGAGCCATTGCGACGGCCCGCTGCGCGCGGTGGTGCCGATCGCCAGCGGCGCCAGGTCGAACATCAGATGGGCGACGATCGTGCCGGCGATGCCACCGACGCATTGCGCCACGATGTAGGGCAGCGCTTCGCGCCAGGGCCGCATGCCGACGGCGGCAAAGGCGAGCGTCACCGCCGGATTGAAATGCGCGCCGGAGACCGGCGCAAAGATCGTGATGAGAACGACCAGGATCGCCCCGGTCGGTATGGTGTTGCACAACAGCGCGATGGCTTCGTTGCCGCCGGCAAGCCGCTGCGCCATGATGCCGGAGCCGATGACGGTGGCGACCAGAATTGCCGTGCCCAACCCTTCGGCGACAAGACGGCGGCCGATCACGCTGCGGAATCCTTAGGCTTGCCGATCGAATCCAGTTGCCGCTGCAGCGTGAGCTTGTCGAGCGAGCGCAGCGGCAGGCTGACAAAGATCGAAATGCGATTGGACAGCATCCGGAAGGCATCGGCGAAGGCCAATCGTATTTGCGCTTCATTGCCGGTCGCGGCCGCCGGATCGGGCACGCCCCAATGCGCGGTCATCGGTTGGCCGGGCCAATAAGGACAGGCCTCGCCTGCGGCGTTGTCGCAGACGGTGAAGACGAAATCGAGCGGCGCTGAGTTCGCTCCGCTGAATTCGGCCCAGCTTTTCGAGCGCAGCGCGCTGACGTCGAAATTCAATTTGCGCAGCAGATCGAGCGTATACGGGTGCACTTGCCCTTTCGGCTGACTGCCGGCGGAGAAGGCGCGAAAATTGCCACGGCCTTCGCGATTGAGGATCGCTTCCGCCAAGATCGAACGGGCGGAATTGCCGGTGCAGAGAAACAGCACGTTGAACGGCCGGTCCATGGCCATCTCACGCCGTCGCCGGAGCGGTCGAGCAAGCCGGTTGCGCGGCGGCTTGGGGAGCGCAACAGGCTTTTGCCTCTGCAACGCGCGCAATCCTCTCGCCGCTGCCGTCGCCATAGTCGGTGCTTTCGCCCGTGGTCAGGAACGTTTCCCAGGAAATCCCGGCCGGATCGTCGATCCAGGATTTCTCCGACTTGGCGTAGCAACAATTGGTCTCGCCCTGCGCAACGACGTTGCCGCCTGCCTCGTGAAGCCGCGCGTAGATTTCGTTCAACTCGGCCTTGTCCTCGACCTGAATGCCGAGATGGTCGAGACCGGCGCGGCGGCCGCGTGTCGAGATGGCGAAATTGACCCGCGGATCGTCCAGCATCCACTTCGCGTAATCGGTCTTCGTGACGGACGGTGCTGTCGCAAACAGCGCGGAGTAGAAACCGACGGCGCGCGGCAGATCGTCGACCGCGACGTGAACGTGCATGCGTTTCATGACTGACGCTCCTAAACCACCGGCAACGGCTGATAGCCGATGCGGCTCATCATGGTTTCGAAATAGCTGCGGACTTTTTGCGGAAATTTCAGCCCTTTGACGACGGCCGCCGAGCGCAAGAGCGGCAGCACGCGAATGTCGTCGAGCGAGAGCTTGCCGTTGACCGCATCGGGACTCTCGATCAGGCGATCGAGCGTTTCCAGATCCGGCACCAAGGCGTCGATCTGCTCGCGCGTCCTGGCGCGCAGCTCGACGAGATCGCCGAGCGCTTTTCGCTTACGCACGATGTAGTGGTCGAGCGCGGCGACGGTGCCGAACTCCGGCAGGCCGAGCAGCGGATAGCGCGGCCACGTCAACGGCACGGTCTTGCTGGTGACGCCGTCCGCCCAGGCGCCGACTTCGCTGCGTTGCGGGCCGGTCAGGACCGGATCGCCCTGTGCCTCGATATGGGCGACCATATCCATGCTCTCCAGCATGGGCCGGCCGTCATCCTTCACCAAAATCGGAACGACGCGCTTGCCGACCAACCCGATCATGGTCTCGGAATCGTCTTCGAGAACGACGGTTTCCTGCAAATGCAGCCGCTTGAGCGCCGCCGCCATGCGCACCCGAAAACAGATCGAGCAATGCTCGAACAGATAGAGCCTCATGACACGCCTTCCTTCTTGCGTGTCGGCTTGGCGGGCTTGCACGCGGCGGGCGCGCATGCCGCCGCGACACCTTGGCAGCAATTCGCGGTGAGAAAGGCGAGCAGGCCGTTCATGGTCTCGTAGCGAGCCGCATAAATCATCGAGCGGCCGTCGCGGCGCACCGTGACCAGGCCGGCGACGCGCAAGCGGTCGAAATGAAAGGTCAGCGTATTCGGAGCGAGCTCGAGCGCTTCCGCCACCCGCCCGGCGGCGAGCCCGTCAGGCCCGGCCTGGACCAGCAGGCGGAAAATATCGAGGCGGTTGTCCTGGGCGAGAGCGGCCAAGGCCGCGACGGCGTCTGATGTTTCCATATTTCAACGAATATAGAAATATAGGCGCCCGGTCAAGCTTTATTTCAGCAATCACTGAAATATAAAGGTGCGTCGCGAGAACGATCGCGCTCATCCGCCCCCGCGATAGCGGGGGAGGGGGACCACTGGAGCTCGCGGAGCGAGCGAACCGTGGTGGAGGGGGCGCCGGACTCGCAGCTTCGCTGTCGGCGCAGAGAGATAACAGCAACGACGCCGCTTCGTTTTACTCGAATGCACACGAGCAGGCTCAATGTCAGCGCACGACGGCAACTTTCGCGCAACGTCGCGGCCTGCGCCCCCTCCACCACCCCTTCGGGGTGGTCCCCCTCCCCCGCTATCGCGGTGGCGGATAAGGTAGGCGCCATGCCCAACCCGAAAACCTACGACACCATCATCGTCGGCGCCGGCTCGGCCGGTTGCGTGCTGGCCAACCGGCTGAGCGAGGACAAGGGCAAGCGGGTGCTGCTGCTCGAGGCCGGCGGCTGGGATCGCGATCCGTGGATCAAGATCCCGCTCGGCTGGCCGCGCCTTTTGCTCCAGCGCAAGCACGACTGGATGTATTTCGCGGAAGCCGAGGCCTCGACCGGCGGCCGCGGGCTGGAATGCGCCCGCGGCCGCATCGTCGGCGGCTCGTCGTCGATCAACGCCATGGCCTATGTGCGCGGCCATCGCGGCGATTACGATCGCTGGGCGACCGCGGGCCTGACCGCATGGTCCTATGCGCACGTGCTGCCGTATTTCCGGCGCCAGGAATCCTGGAAAGGCGGCTCGAGCTTTTATCGCGGCGGCGACGGCCCGTTGACGACGCAGATGACGCGGTTTTCCGATCCGTTGGTCGATGCGTTCGCCGCGTCGGGGCTTGCCGCGGGCTACAAGACCACGCCCGATTACAACGGCGCCCAGCAGGAAGGTTTTGGCGTCTGGCAGATGACGGTGCGCGACGGCCGCCGCTGCAGCGCCGCCGACGCCTATCTGCGGCCGGCGCTGGCGCGTAAAAATCTCGATGTCGAAATCCAGGCCTTGGTGACGCGGCTCGTCTTCGATGGCAAGCGCGCGGCCGGCGTCGAATTTTTGCAACACGGCAAGACGCTGACGGCGCATGCCGAGCGCGAAGTGATTTTGTGCGGCGGCGTCATCAACTCGCCGCAGCTTTTGCTGCTGTCGGGGATCGGCGATCCGGACGAGCTGCGCGCCCACGATATCGCCGTGAAAGTCGCGCTGCCGGGCGTCGGCAAGAATTTGCAGGATCACATTTCGGCGAGCGTCGCCTATGGGCGCAAGGAGCCGGGCACCTTGCATCGGGCGATGCGGTTCGACCGCATCGTGCCGGCGCTGGCCAACGCCTATTGGCGCGGCGAAGGTATTGCCACCGAATTGCCGACCGGCCAGATGGCGTTCCTGAAAAGCCGGCCCGACGCGGCGCTGCCTGACGTCGAGCTGATCTTCAATGCCGCGCCGATGACGGCTGAGCCGTATTTCTGGCCGTTCCGCGCGCCCTACGCCGAC
Organism: Xanthobacteraceae bacterium; assembly: GCA_035317145.1. GTDB lineage: Bacteria > Pseudomonadota > Alphaproteobacteria > Rhizobiales > Xanthobacteraceae > BOG-931. The sequence continues at coordinate 6,141 of DATHHM010000376.1, forward strand.
AGCTATGCCTGCCGCGCCGTGGTGCTGCGCCCGGAAAGTCGCGGCCGCGTGGAGCTTCTATCGGCCGACCCGCGAAAACCTGTGCGCATCCGCCAGAATTTCCTCGCCACCGACAATGACCGCAAGACGCTTCGCGCCGGGCTACGCATGGTGCGCGACATCTGCCGCCAGGCGCCGATGCAGGCGTTCATGACGCGCGAGATCGCGCCGGGTGACGGCGCGGTTTCCGACGCCGATCTCGACGCCCATATCGCGGTGAACTCCATCACCGTCCATCATCCGCTCGGCACATGCAAAATGGGCCCCGCGTCCGATCCGCTCGCCGTGGTCGATCCGGAGCTGCGCGTGTTCGGCACCGAAGGCTTGCGCGTGGTCGACGGCGCGGTGATGCCGGACCTGGTCGGCGCCCACATCAATGCGCCCATTATCATGATCGCCGAGAAAGCCGCCGACCTGATCCGCGGCCGCCCGCCGCTGGAAGCCGCCCGGCTCGCCGGGGCGACGGAAATGTCACGGCCGTAAGAAGCAAGCCCAAAGACATCAGTCGCTTACTGACGTGGTGCAATCGCCCGACGCTGCAAGATCGGCCGTCGTGTTCAGACCGGCGCGAGTCGGCTGACCTTGATCGAAGCCTCACGCTTACGGACTTGGGCCAGATCGTAATTCATCTGCATCCGCAGCCAGGTATCGGCCGTGCTGCCGATCGACTTCTCGAGCTTCACCGCCATTTCGGGCGTGATGCCGCTCCGGCCGGAAATTAGATTATGCAAATGCTGGCGCGTGATGCCGAGCGCTTTCGCAGCCGCACTGATCGATACGCCCAGTTCGGTGAGATTGTCGCCGATCAACTCGCCGGGATGCGGAGGGTTCTTCATCTCCATGTTTTTGCCTCCTTAATGGTAGTCAACAAGAGCGACGTCGAAAGCTTTGCCGTTCGTGAATTTGAAAATGACCCGCCAATTTGCGCGCACTGTGATTGACCAAAAGCCTTTGAGATTGCCCGTCAACGGATGCAGCCTGAATGTGGGCAGGTCGAGCGCCTCGATCGTTTGCGCGGCATACAGGGCAGCCAAGATCTGTCCGATCTTGCGGACATGTTCAGGGTTCACGCCTCGTGGGTTGTCGTCCTCGAATAGCTGCCGTAACCCTTTGTGTTTGAAGCTTTCGATCATTGTTAGTCGTCGATCGCTTACGGCCGATGTAAAGCCTTACTTTACATATGTCAAGTAGCACTTGACAGCGTATTTCAAGCGGCGCGTCCGCGGCAATATCGTCACAAAACGGCGCTGGGCGTAAGCCCCGGAGCAGGCTTCACAATCCTGTCACGTCTGCCTATAAACTACCGCCCAACGCCGCAGTGCGGCATTGAGTCGAGGTGGGAGCGTCGTCTTGAACGCTCATGTATCGCCATCGGGGTTTCCGGCGCTGGTGCTCAACGCGGATTTCCGTCCGCTGAGCTATTACCCGCTGTCGCTGTGGTCATGGCAGGACGCCATCAAGGCGGTGTTCCTGGAGCGGGTGAACATCGTCGCCAATTACGACCGCGCGGTGCGCTCGCCGAGCTTCGAGATGAAGCTGCCCAGCGTGGTGTCGCTCAAGACCTACGTCAAGCCGTCGACCCATCCGGCGTTCACGCGGTTCAACGTGTTCCTGCGCGACCGCTTCTCCTGCCAGTTCTGCGGCACCCGCGACGACCTCACCTTCGATCATCTGATCCCGCGCTCGCGCGGCGGCCATACGACCTGGAGCAATGTCGTCGCCGCCTGCTCGCCGTGCAACCTGCGCAAGGGCAACCTGACGCCGAACGAGGCGAAGATGTTTCCGTCGCAGACGCCGTTCCAGCCCACGGTGCAGCACCTGCACCGCAACGGCCGGCTGTTCCCGCCGAACTACCTGCACGACAGCTGGCTCGACTATCTCTATTGGGATACCGAGCTGGATCCGTAAGCGATCGCGGGTGCGTTTCCCGGATGCGGTGCAGCACGAAGTGGCGCGCCGCGCCCAGGGAAACCCTTCAGCCAATAAACGTTTAGACTTGTGTTGGACTTCTCTCGGGCATAAATGCGCCGACAGGAGTTTTTGCCGATGGGATCGATCGTCCTGCTTGATCTGATGGGCGGCGTGGCGCTGCTGCTGTGGGGCCTGCACATGGTCCTCAGCGGCGTGCTGCGCGCGTTCGGGCCGGACTTGCGCCGTACTTTAAGCAAGGCGCTGGGCAATCGCTTCGCCGCCTTCGGCGCCGGTCTCGGTTTGACCGCGCTGTTGCAGTCGAGCACCGCAACCGGGTTGATGACCGCTTCGCTTGCCGCAGACGGTGTCGTCAGCCTGGTGCCGGCGCTCGCCATCATGCTCGGCGCCAATGTCGGCACCACGCTGATCGTGCAGGTGCTGTCGTTCAACATTTCGGCGATCGCGCCGGTGCTGTTCATCATCGGCCTCGTCACTTTCCGCGCCAGCGACGGCAGCCTGACCAAGGCGCTCGGCCGCGTCGCCATCGGGCTCGGCCTGACATTGTTGGCGCTGCACATCCTGCTCGACACCTTGGCGCCGGCCGAACAGGCGCCGGCGGTCCGGGTGCTGCTTGCCGCCGTCACCACCGATCCGGTGCTCTGCGTCGTCATCGCCGCGGCGCTGACCTGGGCGGCGCATTCCAGCGTCGCCGTCGTGCTCCTGGTGATGTCGCTTGCCTATTCGCAATTCGTCACCGAGCCGGCGGCGCTGGCGCTCGTGCTGGGCGCCAATCTCGGCAGCGCCATCAATCCGCTGCTCGAAGCCGGCGTGCGCGGCGATCCGGCGAGCCGGCGGCTGCCGGTCGGCAACATGCTCAATCGCCTGGTCGGCGTGCTGATCGCGCTGCCGTTCCTGCAACCGATCGCGCGCGAACTGGCGGTGCTGCAGCCCGACGCGGCCAAGATGACGGCCGAGTTCCACATGCTGTTCAACGTGGCGCTGGCCCTGCTCTTCATCGGGCTGCTCGACCCCGTGGCCTGGCTGCTGGTGCGCCTCCTGCCGGAGAAAAAACAGACGGCGGACGCGTCAGTGCCGCGCTATCTCGACGAAGCAGCGTTGGAAAACCCGCCGCTCGCGCTCGCCAATGCGGCGCGCGAGACGCTGCGCATGGGCGACACCGTCGAGGCCATGCTGCGCGAGGTCATGGCCGCGTTGATGACCAACGACCGCAAGCTCGCCAGCGACGTGTCGCGCCTGGACAACGTTGCCGACCGGCTCAACGAAGCGATCAAGCTCTACATCACAAAACTCACCCGCGACTCGCTCGACGAGCGCGAAGGCCGCCGCGCCATGGAGATCGTCTCGTTCACCATCAATCTCGAGCACATCGGCGACATCGTCGACAAGAATCTGTGCGAGCTCGCAGCCAAGAAGATCAAGCGGCGCTACCAATTCTCGACCGAAGGCGCCGCCGAGCTGACCGCGTTCCACAAGCGCGTGGTCGAGAGCCTGCAATCGGCGTTCGGCATCTTCATGACCGGCGACGTCGAGGCGGCGAAAAAATTGCTGCGCGAAAAGGCCGAGCTGCGCAAAGCAGAGCTCGAAGCGGCCGACCGGCATTTCGAGCGCTTACGCGAGGGCCGGCCGGAAAGTCTCGAGACCACGTCGCTGCATCTCGACATCCTGGCCGACCTCAAGCGCATTCATTCGCATATCTGCTCGGTCGCCTATCCGGTGCTGGAAGCCGCCGGCGAATTGCCGGCGCGCGACAACGCGAAGAGCGATGCTGCGACGGCACCGCTGACCTATCAGCCGAAGCTGCCGTGAATCCTGTACCGTCACCCTGAGGTGCGAACGTAGCGAGCCTCGAAGGGCGACGGCCCGGGCCGTGCATCCTTCGAGGTCCGCCTAACGGCGGGCACCTCAGGATGACGGTACAAAGGCAATGCCTTCAGCTACGCCGCGTTCTCCTTCGCCGCGCCGCCAAAAGCCGGCGCGACTTCGGTCATGAAACGCGCCATCTCGTCCTTGACCTGACTGTGCGGTTTCAGGCCGACGTTGAAATAGAGGATCACTTCGTCAAAGCCGGCGGCCTCGACTTTTTTCAAAATTTCGGTGATGCGCGCCGAGGAGCCGATCAGCACGGAATTTTCCGTCAAATCCTCCGGCTTCACCTTGCCCAGCCGGTCGACCATGTCGACGAAATAGCGGTAGCTCGGCGGCGCGGTCTTTGGATCGCCGGGCAGCGCCGGAATCACGCACTCCCTGTAGTAGCGGATCTGCCGCGCCCGCTGCGCGTCCTCCTGCGCCTTGTTGTCGGCGAAGTGGGTGAAATAACTGCACATCAGCCGCTGCGGCTTCTTGCCGAACTTGGCGCAGGTCTCGTGATAGAGGTCCGCGACCTGCTTCAAGCCGCCATAGCTCATCGCCGCGGCGAACGGCGCCACGATCAGTCCGCAGCCCAAACGCGCCGCGAGCTCGATCGAAGGCTTTGAGAACGATCCGACATAGGTCGGCAGCGGGCGCTGCACCGGCTTCGGCGTGATCCGCACGTCGTCGAATGAATAATGTTTGCCGTGGTGGGAAATGCGGTCGTCGGCCTCCCACAATCGGCGAATGAGCTCCAGCCCTTCCTCGAAAATGCCCTGGTTGTCGTCGAACGAGACATGGAACGGCTCATATTCGCGCCGGTCGTAGCCGCGCCCGGCGGCGAAATCGACACGGCCGTTGGACAACAGATCGAGCGTCGCCCATTGCTCGGCGACGCGAATGGGATGATGCAACGGCGTCACCGTCACCGCGGGCGCAAGCCGGATGCGCTTGGTATTGGCGGCGACATAGGCCAGCACCAGGTCCGGGCACGACAGCACGCCGAGCGAATTGAAGTGATGCTCGCCGATCCAGGCCGAGTGCATGCCGAGCTTGTCGGCGTAGAGCGCCTCGGCGGTGATGTCGGCGACGAACTGGTTGGAGGAGCGATCGTTGTTTTCGTAGTGGTTGTCGCTCAGCGTGAAATAACCGAACTCCATTTCAGACCTCCCACGAACTATATTTTCATTGCCAGGATTTTCATTGCCATGCCCGGCAGAATAGTTGATAATGCATCTGTTGTAAATGCATGAATAGACGCAAGCCCAGCCCTGGAATTTGCCCGTGGCAAAACACCCGTCCAAGCTCGATCTCGGCGATTACCTGCCCTATCTGGTCAACCGCGTCGGCACCATTATCGCCGACCAGTTCGGCGTGGAAGCCTTGGCGCCCCATGGGCTTAGCATCGCCATGTGGCGGGTCATCGCCGTGCTGGCGAGCGCCGGCCAGCAGCGCCAGATCGACCTTGCGGAACTGACCAGCACCGACGCCTCGACCCTGTCGCGGCTGGTGAGCCGCCTGATTCGCATGGGCCAGGTCACGCGTACCCGATCGGCGAACAGCAACCGCGAAGTCGTGGTCAAGCTTTCGGCAAAGGGTCAGACGCTGGTGGCGCGCCTCATTCCGATCGCGCGCGACTACGAAGCGGCGGCGATTGCCGGCATATCGGCGCAGGAGCTTGCCGTGCTCAAGCGCTGCCTGCGGCGCGCTTACGAGAATATGAAAAGCAAAAATGTAGCCCGGGTTGAGCAACGCGAAACCCGGGAAGGACAGAGCCGCTTGAACGCCGCTCCCGGATTTCGCTGACGCTCAATCCGGGCTACGTGGCTACCGGGCTATTGCGCCCTGCAGGCGACGATGTTTTCCGGCCGCGGACGGCTGGCGACGGAAGGCGGCGCAAAGATCGCGAGGTAGGCGTCGCTGCCGGTCAGCCGATCGAGACTGATCTCGCGATAGCCGACGGCTTGAAGCTCGCAGCGCAGCAGATCGGGCGGCGTACCATGCTCAGCCGTCGGCGCGAAAGCGTCGACAATACCGATCCGCGCGCCGGGCTTGAGCGCGGGAACGAGATTGTAGAGCAAGGCATAAGGCTGCGCGATCTCGTGATACATGTGCACCAGGATCGCAAAATCGAGCGACTGCGCCGGCAGCTTCGGGTCGTGCGCCTCGCCGCGGACGATGTCGACGTTCTGCAATCCGAGATCGCGCACGCGCCGGCGCAGGTTTTCCAGATAGTCCGGCACCACGTCTTCGGCGATGACGCGGCCGCTCGCGCCGACGATCGGCGACAGCCGCACGACGTAATAGCCGCTGCCCGCGCCGATATCTGCCACCGTCATTCCGGGTTTGATGCCCAAGAGACTAACGAGCTGCCGCGGTTCGCCGGCATCGTCGCGTTCTTTTTCGTCGTGCCAAATCGGGCTGATAATGTCCGCGACCGGGCGATCCGGCTGTGGAAACGCATCGGCCGGAGCGCCCGCTCCTGCCGTCACGTCCTGCGCGGCGCCAGACGTCGCGAACGCGGCGGCGAGGCCGACGGCAAATGTCGCTCGTAAGACTGCGCCGAAGGTCATTGTAACCCCGCACGCGGGAGAGGGAGCGGCAAGTGGCCGCTCACTCAATCCACCTTCGTTCCCGGCGCTGAGTCCTCGAACACCGTCTGCACCGGCGGCGTGCCCGAAAAGCCAAGCTCGCTCCAGCGCGCCACGACTTGCTCGTAGGTCGCCTTCGACAGTTTGGTGCGCTTGGAAAAATTCTTGATGTGCCGGTAATCCATGCAGGCGTTGATCAGCGCCTTCGAGCCCCAAGGCCGGATTTCCGGCGGATTGAGGCTCGGATCGAGGAACGTGCTCCAAGTCTCGCGCAAAATATCGATCGATTGCGCCGGCCGCGAACGCGTCGCCATCGCCCACAGCACCTGGTGCACGTTGCTCGGATCGACGTCGTCGTCGACGACGATGACGTATTTGCCGAAATAAGCGCCGCCGACGCATTGCGCGGCGAGCGCCATCACCTGCGGCGCGTGGCCGGGATACATCTGCTTGATCGAGACCACGGTGATGCCCCAGCCGGCGGCTTCCGGGATCGACCACACGCCCTGGATGCCGGGCACGCCGAGTTTTTGCAGGTCCGACCAGATCGCAGCCGACCGCAGCGCCGCCCAGAATAATCCGGCCTCGTTGGCGGGACCGTCTGCCATCAACGCGCAGGTCAATGTCGGATTGTTACGGAAGCGCACTTTCTCGACGCGCATATAAGGCGTCGCGCCGCTCGGCCGGCCGTAATAGCCGGTGAATTCGCCGAACGGACCTTCGGCGAAAGTCTCGTCGGGATAGACGAAACCTTCGAGAATGATCTCGGCGCCCGCCGGCAGCGGCAGGCCGGTGATGTCGCTTTTGAACACCTCGATCGGCGCGCCGTTGATGCCGCCGTAATACTCGTATTCGCTCTCGGTTTTCGGAAAGCTCGTCGCCGCCACCAGGAACAACAGTGGATCGATGCCGTAAGCGGCGGCGATCGGCATCGGCTTGCCCAGCTTCCACCATTTCTCGCGGTCGAGCGTGGCGTCCTTGCCGGGCGACGTATAGACGCCGATCTCGCGCGGGCCTTTGATCATCATGCGGTAGGTGCCGACATTGATGCGGCCGGTTTCCGGGCATTGCGTCACCACCGC
>DATHHM010000377.1:0-19128 GCA_035317145.1 Xanthobacteraceae bacterium
ATCCTTCGCCGGAGCCTGCCGCGCCGCCCAGATCAGTGTCTCGTGGGCGTTGGTGAAGCGGCGGCCGCGGAAATTCGGCATCGGGTTGGATTTGCGCCAGACGATGTCGTTGAGGATCCAGAAGCCCATATCCTGGAGCACGGTGCCGACGCGGAAGATGTTGTGATAGGAGCCGATCACCCACAGCGTGGCGGTGGGCTTCATCAGGCGGCGGCAGGCGGTGAGCCAGGCGCGGGTGAAATCGTCGTAAGCGGAGAAACTGGAGAACTTGTCCCAATCGTCATCGACGGCATCGACGCGGGAATCGTCGGGACGCTTGAGGTCGCCTTGCAGCTGCAGATTATACGGCGGATCGGCGAAGACGAGATCGACGGAAGCTGCCGGCAGCTTCGCCATCTCGGCAACGCAATCGCCGACGACGATGCGCGGCGAAGGGGTGGACTCAAAACTCACGCGGGGCGCCCTTACGGACGCCCCGCGACGCGACACAACCATGACTCAGAACTCTGACTCAGGCGACGCGGCCGGCGACGCGGGACCTACAACCGACAAAACGGATGATGCCGCGCTAAGGTCAAAAAAGAGTTACTTGCGGCGATCTTCTGCTAGGCAATAAATGCCGGGAAACACTTGGTTAATCACATGCGAACGGCGACCGCGATCGTACCAAAATAGGTCACCGCGAAACTGACGCGCGACGACGGCGCGAAGGAGAATGAGCAATGCGCACCGATGATTTTCGCCCCAGCAACAACGTCGAGGACGATCGCCAACAGAGCGCTTCGCGCGGCGGCATGCCGGGCGGCGCCGGTGGACTTGGCATCGGGACGGTGATCGTCATCGGATTGATCAGCTGGTACTTCGGCATCGATCCGAGCGTGCTGCTCAACGGCGCGCAGATTCTCACCGGCGGCGGCTCGACCACGCAGCAGACCGACCAAGCGCCGCAGGTCTCGGCCGGGACCCCGACCGATGCGACCGGCAAATTTGTCGCGCTCGTGCTCGGCGACACCGAGGATCGCTGGACGGAAATCTTCTCAGCAAGCGGGCGGACCTACCACCCACCGAAACTGCGGCTGTTCTCCGGTTCCGAGCCGACGCCTTGTGCCTTTGCCAAATCGGCGATGGGGCCGTTCTACTGCCCGCGCGATCAGCGCGTCTATCTCGACACCGCGTTCTTCGACGATATGCAGAAGAAATTCGGCGCCTGCTCGAACAGCACGGCGTGCAAATTCTCGGAGGCCTATGTGATCGCCCACGAGGTCGGCCATCACGTGCAGAACGAGCTCGGCATCCTGCCGCAGGTGACGCGGGCGCAGCAGGCGGCGTCGAGCAAGGTCGAGGCCAACCAGCTCCAAGTGAGAGTCGAGCTGCAGGCCGACTGCCTCGCCGGCGTCTGGGCCAACCGCGCCCAGCAAAAGCACAAATTCCTCGAGCCGGGCGACGTCGACCAGGCGCTGCAGACCGCCTCGGCGATCGGCGACGACCGGCTGCAAAAAGAGATGCAGGGCTACGTCGTGCCCGACTCCTTCACCCACGGCACCTCGGAACAGCGCAAGCGCTGGTTCCAGGCTGGCTTCAATGGCGGCCAGGTGAATGGCTGCAATACGCTGTCGGCGAGTTCGCTGTAGGAAGCATTGCGTCTTGCCCGCGGGCGATAAGGCGATCTAAATTCAACGGAGGGGAAACGCAGGCTCCCCTTCAGACGCGAATATCCGTCCAAGCTCTGTGCAACACTCGGCGTCTCGAGGAGATTGCGCGTGGACGGAACATCCCCACAACGCTCGGATATCAGGCTGCTGCTGGTCGCCCGCGGCGTGCGCGGCTTTGGCGACGGCTTCAGCACCATCGTGCTGCCGGCCTATCTGGTGGCAATAGGCTTCGGCACGGTCGAGATCGGCATCGTGGCGGCGGCCTCGCTCTTCGGCTCGGCGCTGCTCACGCTCGGCGTCGGCGTGGTTGCTCCGCGCCACGAGCTGCGTCACCTCTTGATAGCCGGCGCCGTACTGATGGCGGCGACCGGCGCCGCGCTGAGCGGCGAAAATCTATGGTGGATCGTCGTCGTCTGCTTCATCGGCACGATCAATGCGTCGAGCGGCGATATCGGCTTGATGGTGCCGCTCGAGCACACCATGCTGGCGCGCAGCGCCACCGACCACGAGCGCACCAAGGTGTTCGCGCGCTATAGCCTGATCGGCGCCATGTCGAGCGCGGCGGGTGCACTCGCTGCCGCCGTGCCCGACCTCATGGTCGGCGCCGGCATCGGCAAGATCGCGGCTTTCAAGCTGATGTTCTGCTGCTACGGCGCGCTCGGGCTGGTGGCCGCGGCGCTCTATCGCCGTTTGCGGCAAAGCCGCGCCGAGGAGCGTCACGTCAGCACGCCGCTCGGCCCGTCGCGCGGCATGGTCTACAAGCTCGCGGCGCTGTTCAGCCTCGACGCCTTTGCCGGCGGCTTCGTCGTTCAGTCGCTTTTGGCGCTGTGGCTGTTCGAGCATTTCGGCCTGTCGCTGTCCGCCGCCAGCCTGTTCTTTTTCTGCACCAGCGTGCTGGGCGCCTTGTCGTTTCCGCTGGCCGGCTGGCTCGCCCGGCATTTCGGCCTCGTCAACACCATGGTGTTCACCCACATCCCGTCGAGCCTGTGCCTCATCGCGGCGGCGTTCGCGCCCAATCTCGCTGTCGTTCTCGGCCTGCTTTTGGTGCGCTCCGCGCTGTCGCAAATGGACGTGCCGACGCGCACCTCTTACGTCATGGCGGTGGTGACGCCGGCCGAGCGGGCGTCGGCGGCGAGCGTCACCGCGGTGCCGCGCAGTCTTGCCTCGTCGCTCAGCCCGGCCTTCGCCGGCGCGTTGTTTGCTTCGGCGTTCCCGGGGCTGCCGCTTCTGCTGTGCGGCACCCTGAAGATCGTCTACGACGTGGCACTGCTGTACACCTGCCGCCACGTCAAACCACCCGAGGAAAGCCGCGACAATGCGGCGTGACGCGGCGGCCGCCGAATTCTTTGCATCCTGCCGCCGGGGGCCTTAAGCTGATGGCCTGTAAAGGTGTACCGATGCCCGGGCTCGACGAGACCAAGCAATTCGTGCCGCTGAAAATCGCGGTGCTGACGATTTCCGACTCCCGTTCGCTCAAGAACGACAAATCGGGGGCGGTGCTGGTGCAGCGCATCGTCGCCGCCGGCCATTACGTCGCCGAGCGCAGCATCGTCACCGACGACATCGAGGCGATCCGCGCGCGCATCAAAGCCTGGATTGCCGATCCGGTGATCGACGTCATCATCACCACCGGCGGCACCGGTTTCACCGGCCGCGACGTCACCCCGGAGGCGGTCGAGCCATTGTTCGACAAGAAGATGGACGGCTTCTCGGCGCTGTTCCTGGTGGTGAGTTTTCCAAAAATCGGCACCTCGGCCATCCAATCGCGCGCCACCGCCGGCGTCGCCGGCTCGACCTATATCTTCTGCCTGCCGGGCTCGCCCGGCGCCTGCAAGGATGCCTGGGACGAGATTTTGGTGCATCAGCTCGATTACCGCTATGGGCCGTGCAATTTCGTCGAGATCATGCCGCGGCTCGACGAGCACTTACGCCGGCCGAAGGCGAGCGGCGCGACGGTTTAGCTCCTCGTAGGGTGGGCATTGCGCCCGCTCAGTGGCGACATCTGGCTATTCGTGAGCGCAATGCCCACGCGTTCCAGGCTCTCGGCTGCGCCGCGTGGGCAAAATCGCCATGCGCCGAACAAAAACTCAACCGCGTTGCGTGCGATTTTGCCCACCCTACGGAGGCCTAAAACTCCAAATCCCAGTGCTCGCTGACCACCGGCGGGCCCCAGCTTTTATGCCGCTCGGTGCGCATGAGCTTGAAGCCGGCCTTCTCATAAATATGCCGCGCCCCGGTCAGCACCGAGTGGGTCCATAGCGTGACCTTCTTGTAACCGGCGTGGCGGGCGAAGCGCAGGCATTCGTCGACCAGCCGGGCGCCGAGACCAAGCCCGCGCGCTTTAGGGTCCACCAGCAGCAAGCGGACACGGGCAACCGTCGCGGAATCCTTGGCGACAAATATGCAGCCGACGTTCTCGCCGTTCATCTCCGCGATCCAGCAGCGCTCGCGCTTGGCATCGAACTTGTTGACGAAATCGGCGACGATTTGCGCGCACACGCCTTCGAACGGCTCGCGCCATTGATATTCCTGGGCGTAGAGCTCGGCATTGCGCTTGACGATCCAGCCGAAATCGCCCGGCCGCGGCGCGCGCAGGATGTAGCCGGGCTGCGGTGCCGGTTCCCCTCGCAGCAGCGTTTCGATCGTCGTCATGGCCGCGATCAGCCGGGCCTGTTCGCCGGGCTCGAGCTTGCCGAGCAAGGCGCCGGTACTGCGTTGCGAGCGTTGTTCGAGCGGCGCATAGGCTTTGCGGCCGCGTGCCGACAGCGCCAGATGACTTTGCCGGGCGTCGCGCGCCGAAGCTTTTCGTTCGATCAAGCCGCGGTTCTCGAAATTGCGCAGCACTCGGCTGAGATAGCCGGCATCGAGATCGAGCGCGCGGCCGATCTCGGTTGCGGTCGAGGAGCGGCCGCTGGCGAGCTCGTAAAGCACCCGCGCCTCGGCGAGCGAATAGGGGCTGTCGAGAAAGGTTTTGCGCAATACGCCGATCTGCCGCGTGTAGAAGCGGTTGAAGCCGCGAACCGCGGCGATGCGTTGGTCGCGTTGCCGGATGGCCGTCATGGCGCAAGCCTCGGACAGATACTTGACTTAGTCAAGTATCTCGGCGGCTACAGCGCGCTATAGGCGATGCTAGGCAGCCGCACGATGCGCCGCCGGCCGATGCGGCGGATGAGATCGGTCTCGGCGTCGGCGGCGGTTTCGGAATGGCCGCCAAGCGCCCCATAAAACTCTTTCGCGATCAGGAGACCTTGCTCGGGCCGCGGCCGCGCGCCGAGCGCACTGGCCAACAGCGAAAGCGCATCCCGCAATCCCGATTGCATCGGCGCGCCGCGGCGGAATACCGCCGCACAGTCCGGTCGCGCCGTCAGCTCGACGAAGCGTCGCGCGTCGCCGGTCCACGGCGCATCGAGGATGGTCCCCGGCCGCAGGAACAACAGCCACCGCGCGCGCGCTTTCCCCGCCGCCGTTTTCAGCCGCTGCGCCGTCGTGCCGTCCAGAACAAAAAAATTGCAGCCGGCGACTTCCGCCACCGCCGCGGTGTCGTCACTGGAACCGCCGTCGGCCACCAGCACTTCGCGGATGATGCCGGCGGTCGCGCCCGACACCAGCGCCGCCAAGGTCGGCACCACGGCGCGTTCCGAATCCCTGGTCGCGATGATGACGCTCAGCATGGGCTGCGCTGTCCGGCACGGGTCGGCCGCGCCATCGGCGATAACGGGAAAAAGGGCCGCGACTGCATCGTTTCCAAGGGGTTCGGCGTTGTCCGGGCAAGCTCATAGGCCCGGGCGCGGCGGGTTCCAAGGCTATCCACCGCTCACGAGGATTTGTTCTTGTTTTGTTCACAAGACGAGGTTAGCTTACAGCCATGAGTTCGATGTCCGCCTTGAAACGCCCGCCGGCTCCGCTGCCCTCCGTGCCGGCGGGCGAGCCGGGAAGTGTGGTCGATCGCGAGCGCCGGCGCGGCCGCGGCACCTTGTCGAACGCGTCGGGCCGTTATGAGCCGCTGGCGCGGGTCGCCTTCGACGACGGCTGGCAGGGCCTTGAGGATTTGCCGCCGTTCAAGACCACGGTGACGGCGGACACGACGCGCAAGATCATCACCCGCAACGATTCCCCCGATATTTCCTTCGACCGCTCGATCAATCCGTATCGGGGCTGCGAGCACGGCTGCGTCTATTGTTTCGCGCGGCCGACCCATGCCTATCTCGGCCTGTCGCCGGGGCTGGATTTCGAATCAAAACTGTTCATGAAGCCGAACGCGCCCGAATTGCTGGAGCGCGAATTGTCGGCGCCGAGCTATGTGCCGAAAATCATCGCCATCGGCACCAATACCGATCCGTATCAGCCGATCGAGCGGCGCTACAAGATCATGCGCCGCATCCTCGAAGTGTTGGACAGCGCCGGCCATCCAGTCGGCATCGTGACCAAATCGGCGCTGGTGTTGCGCGATCTCGATATTCTGGCGCGCATGGCCAAGCGCAATCTGGTCAAGGTGGCGCTTTCGGTCACCACGCTCGATGCGAAACTGGCGCGGACCATGGAGCCGCGCGCCGCGACCCCGCCGCGCCGGCTCGACACGTTGCGGCAACTGGTCAAGGCCGGCGTGCCGGCGACGGTCATGGTGGCGCCGGTGATCCCGGCGCTCAACGACGACGAGATCGAGCGAATCCTCGAAGCGGTTGCGGCGGCCGGCGTGCGCCATGCCGGCTACGTGCTGCTGCGGCTGCCGCTCGAAGTGCGGGATCTATTCCGCGAATGGCTGATGACGAATTTCCCCGACCGCTACCGCCACGTCTTCAAGCTCATCCGCGACATGCGCGGCGGCAAGGATTACGATTCCACCTTCGGCCAGCGCCAGACCGGAACCGGCCCGATCGCCTGGATGATCGGCCGCCGCTTCGAAGTCGCCTGCGAAAAGCTCGGCTTCAACGCGGCCAAGCACAAGATCACCACCGAACATTTCCGTCCGCCGCGGCCGGGCGCGGAGCAATTAAAGCTGCTGTAATTGTCGTTTTGACCGGCGAGCCGCATCGGCAAGGAATCGCTTGTCAAGCAAAGCGCTCGACTGGCTCTGCACGTTAAAATAGAGTGTCGAGAGAACAAGCGCGGGAAAGAAGTGGGTCATGCCGAGAGAAGTCCTGCAGAAGTATGTACATATGTTTCGCGTCAATGCCGGGGCTACCACTCCGCTTCCGGATCCCCCAGCGGGCCCGACCGACCAGGAAAAGATAAAATGGCTCTACGACGTCCTGACGATCCTCGACAGCAAGGCAGGTGCCCTATTGGCTTTTGACGGTCTATTGGTTGCCGCCGTAGCGCTGATGTACGACAGAATGTCGCAAGAAGCGGGTTGGTTGCATTACGCCTCCTTGGGTTTGATGCTGGTGACGCTTGCGGCCGCTCTGTTGTGCCTTTTTGTGGCCCACGTCTCCTACGCCTTCCTAGGCAAGATTGATCCGGCTATCTACAATAACACTGCCGAAATCGACGAGCTTGCAAGGCTGGTCGAAGTTCGGACGCACCGTTTATGGCGAGGTTGGAATCTCTCCGTCATTGCTGTTTTCCTCTTTATTGGCTTGCTGATAATTTTCTTATTCTCTGCATTGTGCAAATAACCATCGTTGCACGGACAGGTTGGCCGATGAAGAAACTGACCATCGATGATCTCAAACGCGACAAGAAGCTCGAGACGCTCATTCTTGAGGCGCGGGATGCCGCTTATTGGCATGCCTATGCTCCGTATTCCGGTTTCGCCGTGGGTGCCGCCGCGCGCGACAAGAAGGGCAACATCTATCGGGGCGCCAATCTGGAGAACGCCGCCTACGGCGTAGTCATGTGCGCCGAGGTGGGCGCGCTCACGGCGGCCAATGTGCACGGCGCGTTCGACCAGTTGGAAGCCATTGCCGTCGTCGGCTTCGGCTTTCATCCGCATGTCGATTGCTCGCAAATCGTCACTCCGTGCGGGCGTTGCCGCCAGATCATTTATGAGGCGTCTGAATTATCCAAGCACATCGACGTGTTCGCCTGCAGCGGCGACCTGAAGCAGATCGAGCAATGGAGCATCGCTGAAATGCTGCCGCGCGCGTTTGGACCGAAAACACTCGGGATCGTCAGTCCTTCGAGTCCGGCAAAGGCCGGAATGGCGCCGTTCGACGCTAATGAACTTGCCTCTCAATACTGATCACTGATCGGTATCTCTCGCGGCTCCCCCATTCCATCCTGGCTACATTTCCCCGTAATCCTCCGCGATTGACGTCCGCGTTGCGGATCGCGCTGCGGCGTGGTCATCATGGCGGCCATGAGTCGCAACGGAACCGCAACTGCGCGCTTGCCGCTCGACGAGGAGGTCGAGCGGCCGACATTCCGCCGCGAGCGCTCCGCGCTCAAGCGCGGGGTGTGGCCGGTCGCCGGCTGTGACGAGGCCGGCCGCGGCCCGCTCGCCGGGCCCGTCGTTGCGGCCGCGGTCATTCTCAATCCCGACGACGTTCCGCGCGGGCTCGACGATTCAAAACGGCTGACGCCGGAGCGGCGCGAAGTGCTCTATGCGCGCATCTGTGCGCGGGCGCATGTGGCCGTAGCCTTGGCGCCGCCGTGGCGGATCGACCGCGACAATATTTTGCGCGCGTCGTTATGGGCGCTGGCGCGCGCGGTGCTGGCGCTGCCGGTAAAGCCGCGCCTGGTTTTCGTCGACGGCCGCGACCGCATCGATGCCGGCTGCGACTGCGAGGCCGTGATCGGCGGCGATGGCATCGTTGCGTCGATCGCGGCCGCCTCGATCGTCGCCAAGGTGACGCGCGACCGCCTGATGGCCGCCATGGGCGCGGCGCATCCCGGCTACGGCTTCGAGCGCCACAAGGGCTACAGCGTGCCGGAACATTGCTCCGCGCTCGACCGGCTCGGGCCGACGGTGCATCATCGCCGCTCGTTCTCGCCGGTGGCGCTGGCGCTCGGCGCGTTGGCTGCCGATGCCGACGAGGCCGTCCCCGGCGTATTGCCTCTCTGAGAGGCCGGCCGTATAGCCACGCCGTCAGCGTATCGCGCAGGGCCCGATGTTCTACGTTCCGCTCTACATTGAGGCGTTGCGCTCGCGCCCGAACCTGCTGTTCTGGGCGGCGGCGCTGGCACAGGCGGTCATTTGGATCGCGGTGCCGATGGTGTTTTATGCGGCGCCGCCGGGCGAACTGCCGCAACTCCTCGCCATCGGTCACGAATTCCAGCTCCGCGGCGACGTCGGCCCGCCGCTGGCCTATTGGCTTGGTGAGATCGCATTCCGCCTCGCCGGCCTGTTCGGCGTCTACGCGCTGGCGCAGATTTGCGTGGTGACGACCTATTGGTGCGTGTTTGCGCTGGGCAGCGCCATCGTCGGCCCGGCGCACGCCGCCATGGCGGTGCTGCTGATGGCCGGCATTTCGCTGTTCACGGTGCCGTCGCCGGATTTCGGCCCGGCCATTCTCGCCATGGCGTTGTGGGCGGTCGTGCTGCTGCATTACTGGCGGGCGGTCGGGGAGCGGCGGCGCCGCTCCTGGTACGCGCTCGGCGGCGCGGCGGCGCTGCTTTTGCTCACCAGCAATGCTGCGCTGATCCTGCTCGGCGCGTTGGTGCTGTTCACCGCCGTCACCGCGCGCGGCCGCGCCGCGCTCAACGCCAACGAACCGTGGATCGTCGCGATCGCGCTCGCCGTCTTCCTGTTCGTGCACCTGCTCTGGCTGCAGGGCACCGGAGATAGTCTATCGCCGGCGCTGGCACGGCTGCGCGACGCCACTGCCGCCAACCAGAATACGAGCGCCTGGCTGCGGCTGCTGAGTGCGGTCGTGTTGGCCCATGCCGGCCTCGCCATCCTCGTCGTGTTGGCCAGCGGTTGGCCGCGCACCGGCGATGCTCCGGCGCCGGCCATCGCGCGCCTGCCGATCGATCCGGCAGCCTTTACTTTCATCAAGGTGTTCGCGCTGGTGCCGGCTTTGCTGGCGACGATCGTGGCGGT
Organism: Xanthobacteraceae bacterium; assembly: GCA_035317145.1. Taxonomy (GTDB): domain Bacteria; phylum Pseudomonadota; class Alphaproteobacteria; order Rhizobiales; family Xanthobacteraceae; genus BOG-931. The sequence continues at coordinate 9,634 of DATHHM010000377.1, forward strand.
GCTGTTCGGCCGCGCGCTGCCGATCGGCGGCGCCGCGCCGCTGGTCGTGCTGTCGGGGCTCGCCATCATCATTGCCGCAGGCGACAGCATCGCGTTGTTTCATCAGCGCATCCTCGGCTACGCCTGGGCCGGCCTGTTGGTGGTGCCGGCGCTGTTCGTGCCGGTGGTGATGGTGTTCCTGCCATGGGCGGCCGGCACCGATCTGAAGATCGAGCAGCCGGCCAACGCCATGGGCCGGTTTTTCGCCGACAGTTTCGAGCGCCGCACCGGCCGGCCGCTCGCCGTGGTCACCGGCGACGTCGGCACCGCCACCCTGATTGCGCTCGCCGCGCCGAGCCGGCCGAGCGTCTATTTTGACGCCGATCCGGCGCGCTCGCCATGGGTGACACCGGACGACATCCGCAACAAAGGCGCCGTCGTGGTCTGGCTCGCCGCCGACACCACGCCGACGCCGCCGGCCGAGATCAAGGCGCGCTTTCCCGATTTGATCCCCGAGGTGCCGCTTACTTTCCCGCGCCCGGTGCAAGGCCGGCTGCCGCCGTTGCGCGTCGGCTGGGGCGTGATCAGGCCCGGCAGCGTGGCGGCGGCGCGGACACCGCAGTAATTGACTTCGTCATTGCGAGGAGCGCAGCGACGAAGGATCCAGCGCTGAGGTGTGGATTGCTTCATCGCTGCGCTCCTCGCAATGACGGCAATGCCCTATGATGGCGACGCGTCGCGCTTAAGGGGGGAAGCCATGAGCCAAGCCGCCACCACCGCAACAACGCCACCCGTTCTCGACCGGCTGTTCGGCTTGAGCAAATCGGGCAGCAACGTGCGGACGGAATTCGTCGCCGGGCTGACCACGTTCCTGACGATGGTCTACATCGTGTTCGTCAACCCGCAAATTCTCGGCAATGCCGGCATGGACAAGGGCGCGGTGTTCGTCGCCACCTGCATCGCGGCCGCGGTGTCGACGATGGTGATGGCGCTGTATGCCAATTATCCGATCGCGCTGGCGCCGGGCATGGGGCTCAACGCCTTCTTCGCGTTCACCGTCGTGCTGACCATGAAATACACTTGGCAGCAGGCGCTCGCCGCCGTGTTCTGCTCCGGCGTCATCTTCTTTCTGATTTCGATCTTTCGGATTCGCGAATACATCATCAATTCGATTCCGAAGAACCTGAAGTTCGCCATCTCAGCCGGCGTCGGCCTGTTCCTCGGCATCATCGCGCTTGAGGAATCCAAGATCGTGGTCGGCAGCCCGGCAACCCTGGTCACGCTCGGCGATCTGCACAAGCCCGAAGCGATCCTGTGCCTGCTCGGCCTGGTGCTGATCACGGCGCTGAACTATCGCCGCGTCATCGGCGGCACGCTGATCGGCATCCTCATCGTCACCGCGATCGGCATTCCGCTGGGACTGGCGAAATTCACCGGCATCGTGTCGGCGCCGCCGTCGCTGGCGCCGACCTTCCTGCAGCTCGATTTCTCGCGGGTCACCGAAGCGTCGTTCCTCATCGTCATCTTCAGTTTCTTGTTCGTCGACGTGTTCGACAATGCCGGCACTTTGATCGGCGTCACCCACCGCGCCGGCCTGACCGACGCCGACGGCAATCTGCCGCGCATGAAACAGGCGCTGATCGCCGACAGCTTTGCCGCCATGTTTGGCTCCCTGATCGGCACCTCGACGACGACCAGCTATATTGAGAGCGCGGCCGGCGTCTCCGCCGGCGGCCGCACCGGATTGACGGCGTTCTTTGTCGCCATCTTCTTCCTGGCGGCTTTGTTCTTCGCGCCGCTCGCCGGCATGATCCCGGCCTACGCGTCGGCCGCGGCGTTGCTCTATGTCGCCTGCATCATGGCGCGTGGGCTCGCCGAGATCGACTGGGACGACATCACCGAGTCGGCGCCGGCCGTGGTCGCCGCGGTGTCGATGCCGCTGACCTATTCGATCGCGACCGGCATCGGGCTCGGCTTCATCACTTACGCGCTGGCAAAACTCATCGCCGGAAAATTCGCCGACGCCAAGCCCGCGGTGCTGGTGCTGGCGGCGATCTTCGTCATCAAGTTCTGGATCGGGTAGGGGAGGGATCGCGAGAGAGGAGCCGACGCCGTGAATGCCAGCGCATTTTCGTCATGGCAGTTCTGGGCGGTGCTGTCGGCGGTGTTCGCCGCGCTCACCGCGATCTTCGCCAAGGTCGGCGTCGAGAACGTCAATTCCGACCTTGCCACCTTCATCCGCACCATCGTGGTGATCTGCATCTTGGCACTGATTGTTTTCGCCACGCGGCAATTCCAGAACCCCGCGGAAATCTCCGGCCGCACTTATCTGTTCCTCATGCTGTCGGGACTGGGCACCGGCGCATCATGGCTGTGCTATTTTCGCGCGCTGAAACTCGGCAACGCGGCGCAAGTGGCGCCGATCGACAAATTGAGCGTCGTGCTGGTCGCCATCTTCGGCGTGCTGTTTCTCGGCGAAAAGCTTTCCGCGGTGAATTGGCTTGGCGTCGCGCTGGTCGCCGCCGGCGCGATCCTGGTCGCGCTGCGCTAAGCGGCGCTACTGCGCCAGCGCCTTCTTGATCGCCAGAAAATCCCGCCAGGAAAATCGCTTCTGCAGCGGGCTGCGCAGCAGGAAGGCCGGGTGGAAGGTTGCCATCGCCTTGATCTCGCGCGTTCCGGTGTCGAACGGAAACCAGCGGCCGCGCATGCGGGTGATGCCGTCCTTGGTGCCGAGCAGCGTCTGCATCGACGGCCCGCCGAGGCAGACCAGAATGTCGGGATTGGCGAGCTCGATCTGGCGGCGGATGAAGGGCAGGCAGATCGCGGTCTCCTGCGGCGTCGGCGTGCGATTGCCGGGCGGCCGCCACGGCACCACGTTGGCGATGTAGACTTTGCTGCGGTCGAGCCCGATCGCCTCGATCATGCGGTCGAGCAATTTGCCGGAACGGCCGACGAACGGACGGCCGGAAATATCTTCCTCGTGGCCGGGCGCCTCGCCGACGAACATGACGCGGCCTTCCGGATTGCCGTCGGCGAACACCAGTTGGGTCGCGGTGTTGCGCAGCGCGCAGCCTTCGAAGCTTTCGAGGAGCTTGCGCAACTCGTCGAGGTTCGCCGCGGTTCGGGCGGCCTCGCGCGCCTCCATCATGGCGGCGTCGGGCGTGGCGAGCGCCTTACCCTCCCCTGCAGGAGGAGGGCTGGATCGCTGCGAGCGATCCGGGGTGGGGCCGTGCCCCGAGACTGTGCGTTGGGTACCTGCCCCCACCCGGACGGCTTCGCCGTCCGGCCTCCCCCCTGCAGGGGGAGGTGAAACTTCATCCGCCATGCGGTCGATCGCCTTCTCGCCGAGCAGCGCATCGGCGCCGGCGTCGAGGTAGAAGGCGAGCAGGTCGCGGGCGTCTTTGCGTTCGGAACTCATGGGCTGCTCGTGAGCGAGGGCTTAAGTCTATGCCGGCGCGGCAAAGCGTGGAACATTTGTCCGGCCGCGATGCGCCCTATGTTCTGCACAGACGGGTCCGGGACAATGTCTCCATACAAGGTCATGGTCGACGACAATTTCCATTACATGGCGGAGGACGAACGCTGGGAATATGGGACTTTTGCCACCGCCGAAGAAGCCCTCGACGCCTGCCGCCGGCTGGTCGATGAAGCGCTCATGGAAGAGTATCGCGACGGCGCCACAGCGGAGCAGCTATTCGTGCGCTATACCTCGTTTGGCGACGATCCGTTCGTTGTGGCGCTCGACGATGCGCCCAAAATCGAATTCTCGGCACAAACTTACGCCGAACAGCGCGCCAAGGAGTTCACCGCGCCCGGCCCGGTTGGCGTGGAGCGCCGCCGGGCCGTGCTCGACGGCAAACGCCGGCCGCATCAGCGCTGACGATTGTCAGGGCGCGGATTTCGTGAAAAATCATCGGTTGTCGTCCGGGACAGGGAGCAGACCATGACTACACCGGAGCTTCCGGCCCGGGAGGCGATGGAATTCGACACCGTCATTGTCGGCGCCGGGCCGGCCGGCCTTGCCGCCGCGATCCGGCTCAAGCAGCTCGAGCCTGAGCGCACCGTGGTCGTGGTCGAGAAGGGCTCCGAGGTCGGCGCCCATATCCTGTCCGGCGCCGTCATCGATCCGATCGGGCTCGATCGGCTCATTCCGGAATGGCGCGGCGAAGACACGCCGATCAAGACCGCGGTCAGCGCCGACCATTTCTATGTGCTGGGACCTTCCGGCGCGCTGCGGCTGCCGAATTTCATGATGCCGCCGCTGATGAGCAATCACGGCAATTTCATCGTCTCGCTCGGCGACGTGTGCCGCTATCTGGCGAAAAAGGCCGAAGCGCTCGGCGTCGAAATCTATCCGGGCTTTGCCGCCGCCGAAGTGCTGTTCGAGAACGGCGCCGTCGCCGGCATCGCCACCGGCGACATGGGCATCGGCAAGGACGGCCACCACAAGACGGGCTTCGCCCGTGGCATGGAATTGCGCGGCAAATACACTTTGTTTGCCGAAGGCGCGCGCGGCAGCCTGACCAAGACGTTGATCGAGCGCTTTGCGCTGGCAAAAGATCGGCAGCCGCAAAAGTTCGGCATCGGCTTGAAGGAGCTGTGGCAGGTCGCGCCGCAAAAGCATCGCCGCGGTTTGGTCCAGCACACCATGGGCTGGCCGCTCGGCAACCGCACCGGCGGCGGCTCGTTCCTTTATCACTTCGACGATAATCTGGTGTCGGTCGGCTTCGTCGTGCACTTGAACTACCAAAACCCGTATCTGTCGCCGTTCGAGGAATTCCAGCGTTTCAAGACCCATCCGCTGATCAGCGACACGTTCGCAGGCGGCAAGCGCATCAGCTATGGCGCCCGCGCCATCACCGAAGGCGGCTACCAGTCGGTGCCGAAACTAGCGTTTCCCGGCGGCGCGCTCATCGGCTGTGCCGCCGGCTTCGTCAACTTGCCGCGCATCAAGGGCAGCCACAACGCCATGCTGTCGGGCATGCTCGCGGCCGAGCACGTTGCGGCGGCGCTGGCGCACGGTCGCGCCAACGATGAGCTCGGCGACTATGAAGCGGCGTGGCGCTCTTCGCCGGTCGGCCGCGATCTGTGGCGGGTGCGCAATGCAAAACCGCTGTGGTCAAAACTCGGCACCATTGCGGGCGTCGCGCTCGGCGGGCTCGACATGTGGACCAACACGCTCGGCTTCTCGTTGTTCGGCACGCTCAAGCACGGCAAAGCCGATTTCGCGACATTGAAACCGGCGGCGCAATGTCTGCCGATCGCCTATCAAAAACCCGACGGCAAGCTGACCTTCGACCGGCTGTCTTCAGTCTATCTGTCGAACACCAATCACGAGGAGGACCAGCCGGTGCACCTCTTGGTGCGCGATGGCAATTTGCAAAAATCCTCCGAGCACGACGTCTATGCCGGGCCATCGGCGCGCTATTGCCCGGCCGGTGTCTACGAATGGGTCGAGGAGGGAGGCCAACCGCGCTTCGTCATCAACGCGCAGAACTGCGTCCACTGCAAAACCTGCGACATCAAGGACCCGAACCAGAACATCACCTGGGTGCCGCCCGAAGGCGGCGGCGGGCCGAATTACCCGAATATGTGATTTAGTCGTACACTTCGCGCCGATGTCCGACGGTGACAATCAGGACGACGAAACGGTCATCCTCGATTGCAGCGACGATGCGGTAGTCGCCGACGCGATAACGCCACAAGCCCCTTAGATCAGCTGTAAGCGGTTTGCCGAAGCGACGGGGATCCTCCGCAGTCGCTATACGCTGGCGCAAATAGCGCAGGACCGCTCGCTCAGCGACCGCGCCGAGCTTGCGTAGGTCACGCGCTGCATCGCGATCGAATTCGACACGCCAAATGCGAGATGGGCTCACCGCGTCAACGCGTCTCGGCGAGCTCACGCTCCAATTCTTCGAGCGTCACGCGCGCCGCCTTGCGGGATAGACGCCGGCGCGCAAGGTGATAATCCTCAAGATCCTCGAGGTGGCGCAGGATTGCCTCTCGCGCATAGAAGCTCTTGCTGCGGCCAGTCTTCTTGGCGAGCGAATCCAAGCGTTTCTCGATCTGGGCAGGCAGGCGCAGCGCAAGCATGACGGTCTCCATCGTGCGCAATACATGTATAGCACATATTGCCGTTTGACAATCGGTGCCTTGAAACGGCTAAACAAGGCGTCGTGGCCGACTAGCCTGCCGCGATTTCGCCGCCCTTGCGGCGTAAAGGGTCAAATTAGTCCTTGCGGATGGCACACAAACTGGTGTTCTTCCGCGTCCTTGCGGGGGCGGGGCAAAAAGGTCATTCTCGCGTCCACACTGGCTTCCGGCGCTTGATTCCCGGTTCGCCGAGCCAGTTTGCCAATGGAGCTATCGTGACTCATCCGCTGCTGCCCTGGCGCGCCGCTATTGTTGGCGCCGCCTTACTCGCCAGCCTGCCGCCGGCAATCGCGGCGCCCACCGAGCAGGAACTGCTGCACGACAATCCGGCCGGCAATTATCTGGCGGCCCGCCACGCCGGCACCGAGCGAGATTCCGCCGCGGCGGCGGCCTACTATCTCAACGTGCTCAAGGCCGATCCGAAAAATCCCGATCTGCTCGGCCGCGCCTTTCTCTCGGTGCTCACCGGCGGCGACATCGATCAAGCCGGCAAGCTTGCCGACCGGCTGTTACAGGTCGACCGCACCGATCGCATCGCCCGCCTCGTCGTCGGCGTGCGCGCGCTCAAGCAGAAGGACTATTCCACGGCCCGGCAGAATTTTGCCCAGTCGGTGCGCGGCCCGGTGACCGATCTCACCGCCACGCTGCTGGCGGCCTGGGCGCTCGCCGGCTCAGGCGATACGCGCGCCTCGATCGATACCATGGACAAGCTGTCGGGCCCGGACTGGTATTCGATCTTCAAGGATCTGCATGCCGGCCTCATCCTCGATCTTGCCAACAACAAGAAGGAAGCCGGCAAGCGTTACGAGCGCGCCTACAAAGTCGACCCCACCGCGGTGCGCATGGTCGAAGCTTACGGCCGTTACCTGGCGCGCGGCGGCAACAAGGCCGACGCACTGAAGGTCTATGGCGATTTCAACAAGGTGCTGCCGGACCATCCGCTGATCGTCCAGGAAATGAAGGCGGTCAACGACGGCGACAAGCTGCCGCTCCTGGTCGATTCACCGCAGGCCGGCGCCGCCGAGGCGCTGTATGGGCTCGGCGCCTCGATCGGCCGCCGCGGCGGCGAGGATTTGGCGCTGATCTATCTGCAGCTGGCGCTTTATCTCGAGCCGACACACGCCATGGCGCTGTTGTCGCTCGCCGACCTTTACGAGTCGCTGAAAAAGCCCGACCTCGCGATCAAGGTCTACGAGCGCGTACCGGCGTCGTCGCCGCTGTCGCGCAACGCCGAGATCCAGCTCGCCGGCGATCTCGATGCGCTCGATCGCTCCGACGAAGCCAAGAAGCGGCTCGAACACGTCATCGCCGAGCGTCCGAAAGACACCGAAGCGATCCTCGCGCTCGGCAATATCCAGCGCGGCCGCAAGGAATTTGCCGAATGCGCCGCCACCTACGGCAAGGCCATCGACACCATCGCCAAGCCCGATAAGTCGAACTGGGTCGTGTTTTATTTCCGTGGCATTTGTTACGAGCGCTCGCACCAATGGCCGGGCGCCGAAGCCGATATGAAGAAGGCGCTCGAGCTGTTCCCGGAGCAGCCGCTGGTGCTCAACTATCTCGGCTATTCCTGGGTCGACCAGGGCGTCCATCTCGACGACGGCATGGACATGATCCGCCGCGCCGTCGAGCAGCGGCCGGACGACGGCTACATCGTCGATTCACTCGGCTGGGCCTATTTCCGCACCGGTAATTACGACGAGGCAGTCAAGAATCTCGAGCGCGCCGTCGAGCTCAAGCCCGACGATCCGACCATCAACGATCATCTGGGCGACGCCTATTGGCGGGTCGGCCGGACGCTGGAAGCGCATTACCAGTGGTCGCAGGCCAAGGATTTAGGTCCGGACAAGGAAGACCTGCCCAAGATCGAAGCCAAGATCAAAGACGGGCTTCCCGACGACAAATCGTCCGCGGCCGATGCGGACAAGGCCAAGAAGCCCGGGAACGGCGGGTGAGGAGCTTCCTTGCCTGCTGCTTTGCTCGTTGAAGACGCGCCCGCAAAAGTCAATCTGACGCTGCGGGTGCTCGGCCGCCGCGCCGACGGCTATCATGAGATCGAAAGCCTGGTCGCCTTCGCCAGTGTCGGCGACGCTTTAAGCTTTGCGCCGGGCGGCGCGCTTGCGCTCAATGTGCGCGGGCCGAGCGCGGCGCAGGCCGGCGCGACCGCCGACAATCTCGTGCTCAAGGCGGCCCACGCGCTCGCCGATAGACTGCCGACCGTCGGCGCCGGCACGTTCGATCTCGAAAAAAGGCTGCCGGTGGCGGCCGGGCTGGGCGGCGGATCGGCCGACGCGGCCGCGGCGCTGCGGTTGTTGGCGCGGGTGAACAGTCTCGCGCCCGACGATCCGCTGCTTTACGCGGCGGCCCGCGCCACCGGCGCCGATGTGCCGGTGTGTCTCGAACCGGGCACGCGGCTGATGCGCGGCATCGGCGAAGTTCTGTTCGGTCCCTTCACGCTGCCGCCGCTCCAGGGCGTGCTGGTCAATCCCGGCGTCGCGCTTGCGACCAAGGCGGTGTTCGCCCGCTGGAAGCCGCCGGCGGCGCCTGTGGTCCCGGCCGATCTGACGGTGCTCACCGCGATGACCAAGCGCGACCAGCTGGTGCGCTTTCTCTTGAGCCAGGCCAACGATCTTGAAAGCGCGGCGATCGCGCTTGCGCCGGTCGTTGCCGACGTGCTTTTGGAGCTGAGCAGCCAGCCGCGTTGCGAGTTGGCCCGCATGTCGGGCTCGGGCGCCACCTGTTTCGCGGTCTTTGCCTCCGCCGTCGACGCGATCAAGGCGGCCGAAGCGATACACGCCGAATATCCGAACTGGTGGGTGCGCGCGACGGCGCTCGGCGGCGCTAATATTTCCCCCTCCCCCTTGTCGGGAGGGGCAGGGGTGGGGGTCGAGAAGTAAAGTGTAAACGTGGACGCTCGCGCCTCGCTTCACTTCCCCACCCCAACCCCTCCCCACAAGGGGGAGGGGCAAGAGTTAATGCGTGCGCGAAATACAAAAATCCACCGTCTCGGCGAGCGCCGACTTCATCGGCGAATCGGGAAACAGCGCCAGCGCGTCGACCGCCATGGCGCCGTAATGATGCGCCCGCCCGATCGTATCCTCGAGCGCGCGGTGCTTGGCCATCAGCCCGATGGCGTGTTCGAGGTCGGCGTCGGCGGCTTCGCCGCGCTCCAGCGTGCGCCGCCAGAATTCGCGCTCGGCGTCGGAGCCGCGGCGGAAGGCGAGCACCACCGGCAGCGTGATCTTACCCTCGCGGAAATCGTCGCCGACGTTCTTGCCGAGTTTTTGCGCGGCGCCGCCATAGTCGAGCACGTCGTCGATCAGCTGAAACGTGATGCCGAGATTCATGCCGAACGAGCGGCAG
>DATHHM010000378.1:0-2524 GCA_035317145.1 Xanthobacteraceae bacterium
CCGGCCCGCGCCCGCTGGTCCGGCCGCATCTGCGTGATATCCCGCCCGCCAAGGGTGATGGTTCCTCCGAACCGTTTGTTAACCCCGACAATCGAATTGATCAGCGTGGTCTTGCCGGTGCCGTTGCGGCCCAGCAGCGCCAGCACCTGGCTCTCCGGCAGCCGCAGCGTCATGTTGGGCAACACCACCGCCTCGCCATAGCCGGCGCGCAGCCCCTCGATGACAAGAAGATCAGGCATCGGCGCCCTCGCCGAGATAGACCGCCTTGACACGCGGATCGCGCGCCACCTCGTCCGGCGGACCTTCGACCAGCAGCGCGCCGTTGACCAGCACCGAAATCCGGTCGGCGAATGAGAACACCAGATCCATGTCGTGCTCGATCAGGAGCACGGTGACGTCGCGCGGCAATGCCGCCACGGCCGCCAGAATATCGTGACGCTCGCTTTCGGGCACGCCGGCGGCGGGCTCGTCGAGCAGCAGCACCCGCGGCTTGGCGGCGATGGCGACCGCGATCTCCAGCAGGCGCTGCTTGCCGTAAGGCAACGTCGCCGTCAGTTCATTCATCACGTCGAGCAGCCGGAAGCACGCGAGGTTCTCGGCGATCTCGGCGTTGACGTCGTCGCGCGTGCCCATCCGCCGCCACCAGTCGCCGCCACGGCCCAGCCGCTCCGACACCGCAAGCCCGATGGTCTCGAGCGGCGTCAGGTCAGCATAGAGCTGGTTGATCTGGAAGGTGCGCGACAGCCCGCGCAGCACCCGAATATGCACCGGCAAATCGGTGATGTCGTTGCCTTCAAGCAGGATGCGCCCGGCGTTGGGCTTCAGCACGCCGGTCAACAGATTGATGACGGTGGTCTTGCCAGCGCCGTTGGGGCCGATCAGCGCGTGGCGCGCGCCCTGCTCGACCCTGAGAGAGAGATCGCGGGTCACTTTGAGTCCGCCGAACTGCTTTTCCAGGCCTTTTGTTTCCAGCGCTGTCGTCATGACGGATCACTCTCGGGAACCACAACCACAGCTTTGCGTCCGGCGAATTGCCGGATCACGAGATTGGGCAGCCATAGCGCCCAGCGGTGCATGCGGGCGCGGCCGACCAGCACGATCACGACCAGCACGAGGCCGATCCAGAATTGCCAGTATTGCGGCGTGATGGTCGAAAACACTTCCTGCAGCATCTTGAACACCACCGCGCCGATCAATCCGCCGTAGAGATAGCCGGTGCCGCCGATCACCAGCACCAGCATCAAATCGGCCGAACGCTCGAACGAGAACACATCGAGCGAGGCCAGCGCCGTGGTCTGGGTGAACAGCGCGCCGGCGATGCCCGCATAAAACGCCGCCAGCGTGTACACCGCGATCAGGCGCCGGTTGACGGGGATGCCGATCGCCGCCGCCCGCAACGGGTTGTTTCGGATGGCGCGAAGCGACAGGCCGAACGGCGAGTGCACGATCCGCCGCGCCAGCAGGAACAGCGCGAACAGCACGCCAAGACTGTAGAAGAAGCCGACCTTGCCGAACATGTCGAACGCGAACAGGCCAAGGATCGGCTGCATCTCGATGCCTTGCAGCCCGTCGGTGCCGCCGGTGATGTTGGAAAAGCGCTCCGCCAGCGCCTCCAGCAGCAGAGCGATCCCAAGCGTCACCATCAGGCGGGTGAGGTCGACACCCCTTATCACCAGAAAACTGGTGAGAAAGCCGACCGCGGTGGCGACGAGGCCGGCAACCACCAGCGCAATCACAGGCTCGGTGACGATGCCGTGCAACGCCAGCAGGCCGGCGCAATAAGCACCGACGCCAAAGAACGCGGCGTGGCCGAGCGAGACCATTCCGGCGTAGCCGAGAATGAGATCGAGCGACAGCGCGAACAATCCCAGCCGCACGATATCCGTCATGATCAGATAGCGGGAGGGGAACAGGAACGCGGTAGCCAATGCGAGAAGCCAGAACGCGATCTCGCTCGCGCGCCAGCGCCCGTGCTGCACGGCGTGGTATCCGACATCGGTTTGCGCGGTCATATCGGCGTCAACGGGCGGCGGCGCGGCCGAACAAACCGTTCGGACGCCAGATCAGGATCACGATCATGATGGTGTAGATCACGAACGGGCCGAGCTTGGGCACGTAATATTTGCCGGCGACGTCGCCGATGCCCAGCAGCAGCGACGCCAGAAACGGCCCGGTGATGCTGGACGAGCCGCCGACGGTCACCACGATCAGAAAGTAGATCATGAATTTCAGCGGAAAATACGGATCCAAGCCGAGGATCTCCGCGCTCAGCGCGCCACCCAACCCGGCAAGGCCGCAACCGAACGCAAAGGTGAAGGCAAACACCTGCGGCACGTTGATGCCGAGCCCGCTGGCGGCGCGCGGATCGTCCACCGCAGCCCGCAGCCGGCTGCCGAAGCGGGTGCGGGCCAGCACCAATTGCAGGCCCGCGGTCAGCAGGCCGCAGATCACGATGATCATCAGCCGGTAACGGCCGATGCCGACGCCGAAGAAATCGATTTGCCCTTCGAGCGCCGCCGGCAGC
>DATHHM010000379.1:0-11650 GCA_035317145.1 Xanthobacteraceae bacterium
GGGTGATGAGGTTGCCCAGCGTCGCGGAGTCGCGCGAGATCTTCTCGCCGAGCTCGGCGCCGGAATGACTAAACACCTCCTCGAACGCGGCGAGCCGCGTCGACAGCATGTCCTTCATGGCATCGCCACGTGTGGCGACGGTGTCGACGAATTGCTCGACGCTGTCGCGCAGCGTGTCGGTCACGGTGGCGCTACGCGAGGTCAGGGTCTCGGTGATGCGCTCGCCGGTCTCCTCGAGTTTCTTGGCGACATCGCCGCCGCGCAGGCTCAGATCGAGAATGAGCGATTCGCCGGAAGCCTTGAGCGTCGCGTTGACCTCGTCGGCGCGCATCGCGATCGTCTCGGCAAGCTGGCTCGACGTATCGATGATGGCGTCGCTCAGCTCTTGGGCGCGTCCGGAAACGAGATCGGCGACCTCCTGAGAGCGGCCGATCATCAGGTCGACGATCGCCAGCGATTTCTCGGAGAAGCCTTCAGTGACCCGGTCGAGCCGTGCCGTCATCATGTCTTCGAGCCCGGACACGATCTCGGCGAAATCCTCGCCGACGTGGTCGGTCTTGAAGTTCAAATTCGACGTGAGCTGGTCACTCGCTATGGAAATCGCACGCGACGTCTCTTCGCTCGCCGTGGTAATCGCGCGCGATGACTCTTCGCTGGCGTTTTCCAACCGCACCAAGAGATCGTTGCCGCGCACGCCCAGCTGCTCGATCATGCTGTCGCCGACCTGACCCAGCGCCAGGGTGATGTGCTCGCCCCTCTCGGCGAGCGAATGGGTGATGCGCTGCGCGGCCTCGTTGACCTGTTGGCCGACCAGATCGGTGATGGTGGACAGATCCTGGGTCAGGTCGATGTGGACGTTGTTGATTGCCGAGCGCACCTGCTCGGCCTGCCCGACCAGCGTGTCGCGCTGGTTGGTGAGTTCCTGCAGCAAGCCGCGGATGCGGACTTCGTTGTCGCTATAGGTGCGCTCGAGCGCCGCGACCTCGTTCTGCACCAGGGTTTCGAGCTCGCCGGCGCGGGCGAGCGCCCGCTCGACGCCGTCGCCCATGGCTGCGACCTCGCGGCGGATCGCCTGGCCGACGGTGACGATGGAATCCCGCGCCACGCTCTCGGGCTCGGCGAGCCGCATCGCGACCTGCGCCATCGACTGGGTGATCAGGCGCAATTCCTGGGAGCGCCAGGCCATATGCGCGATGCCGAAGAAGAAGATGATGGGCAACAGCGCCGCGGCGCCAAGGCCGATCATGGCGGCGGCCGGCGAATGGCCGGGGCCGAGCGCCGCGTTGAAGTCGGCCAGATAGGCCCACGACAAGGCCAGACAGCCGACAACCCAGGCCGCGGAGAACATGGCGGCGACGAGATAAGAGGTCCGGGCCGGGCGGTCTTGCAGCGCGCGCAGGATGCGGCCGATCGACTGCTGGTCGTCATTGGCGGCGTGAAACGGCAACGGCTCGGCGATGCGGGGGCCGCGGGTGTCAATGTCGTCGAGATCGATGGATTCGTCGAAAGCCGGCCTTGCCGGCTCGGTCTGCGGCATGGCGTCGGCGGAATGCGCCAGCGGGAGCTCGCTGTCGTCCGGCGGTGCCGCTTGCCGCTCCTCGTCGTCCCTGACGTTGAGGGCTTCCTGGATCGCCGAAAGCGCTGCTTCGGTCGGATCCATCAACTTTTTCGGGTAGTTGGCCATCGGTCGTCGCCTCGCGTGTTACGCTGGACTAGGACGGCCCAAAAAACCCGGGCCGCGCCACGAGCGCGTGATCTTTTCGATCCTCATCGGGCACTCCTGGGGCTCCCCAGCCCTCAAGTCATAGTGCCATTGCCTATCCTATCGGTCTGGCGGATCGAATAAAACGGGGAACGGTAACGTCCCTTTAATCATCGTTAACGCTTTGATCACCATGACCGCAGTTCACGATCCGCCCCGGCCGGACTTGGCATTCTGGTGCCAAAAATAGGGCAGGCTTGCGGCCAATAGCGGAGCAATTCACCCAAATCCGAGCTTTTGGTTGAGGTCGCCGGGCAAAGGTCCGGCCGCGCGCCGTTCGACGCCGGCCGGGTAAGACATTGCTTACCAGCGGCGTGAAACGAATGGCCGGATTCACCCGGTTTTCGTGGTTTCGCGTGCAGAATCGCGCGCAATGAGAAAAGATCAGGCCGACGGGGAGGCCGTTATGACCGCCATGACCGCACCAAGCGCATTGAGCGCGGCCGGACCGGATCGGCAGCGCGCCGTCATCGACGAGGACCACCTCGGCCGCATGACGCTGGGCGACCGGCGGCTGGAACGGGAAGTCCTCGAAATCTTCGTCCGCCAGACCGTGATCATGCTCGAACGCATCGCCGGCGCCGAGCCGGCGCTGGCAGCGGCCGCCGCCCATACACTGACCGGCTCGGCGCGCGGGATCGGAGCCTGGCGGGTGGCGCGCGCCGCAGAGCAATTGGAACGCGTTGCCAACGGCAAATCCGGCGCAGCGGCGCTGGACGAGGCGGTCGAGGAACTGCAAAGCGCGACCGTCGAGGCGAGCGCGGCGATTGCCGCCCGTTTGGGCGATGTTTTGCGCGACCATTGACCTCGACGAAGTCTGACGCCACTCATTCTTCCGCACTGGCGCCGGTTGGCGCAAACCAATAGATAGGGGCGGTCCGACGGCCACTCTTCATCTGTGCCGTTCCAAGTGTTGCTCCCGCCTTCGGTTCGTCATCCCGCCATGGTCAAAATCACTTTCATCGATACTGCCGGTACGGCGCGCACCGTCGAAGGTGAGGTCGGGTCGACCGTCATGGAGACGGCGATCAAGAATGCCGTTCCCGGCATCGAGGCGGAATGCGGCGGCGCCTGCGCCTGCTCGACCTGCCACGTCTATATCGACGACGCCTGGCGGGAGAAGGTCGGCGAGCCGTCGCCCATGGAAGAGGACATGCTCGATTTTGCCTACGAGGTGCAGCCGAACTCGCGGCTGTCGTGCCAGATCAAAGTGAGCGAGAACCTCGACGGGCTGACCGTGCGAACGCCGGAGCGGCAGGCATAGTTGGCACAAATCCGCGCCTTGCTAGAACGAAATCCGGCAAAGCTCCGCAACAACGACATTTCCATCCTCTTTCCCTGCCGCCGTTCGCAGGCTAGACACTCCCCGCATCAGCAAACACAACCTTTAGAGACGAGCACGCATACGACATGAGCGAACCTGTCAAAACCGACGTTGTCATTATCGGCGCGGGGCCGGTCGGCCTCTTCGCCGTCTTCGAGCTTGGCCTGCTCGACATGAAATGCCACCTCATCGACATTCTCGATAAGATCGGCGGCCAGTGCGCGGAGCTTTATCCGGAGAAGCCGATCTACGACATTCCCGGCGTTCCCTATACCAGCGCGCAAGGTCTGGTCGACGCGCTGCTTCTGCAGATCAAGAACTTCAACGCGCAATTCCACCTGAACGAAATGGTCGAGAAGGTCGAGAAGATCGGCGATCCGCTGTTCCGCGTGACGACCGACCAGGGCAAGGTGTTCGAGAGCAAGGTCGTCGTCATCGCCGCCGGCGGCGGCTCGTTCCAGCCGAAGCGGCCGCCGATTCCCGGCATCGAGCCGTATGAAGGCAACACCGTGCACTACGCGGTGCGTAAGATGGAGAACTTCCGAGACAAGCGCGTGCTCATCGTCGGCGGCGGCGACAGCGCGCTCGACTGGACGCTCAATCTCCAGTCAGTGGCCAGCAAGCTGATACTCTGTCATCGGCGTAACGAGTTCCGCGCCGCGCCGGCTTCCGTCAACAAGATGATGGCCCTGGTTGAGGAGGGCAACGTCGATCTGGTGGTCGGCCAGGTCACTTCGCTTGTCGGCAACGACGGCAAGATCGAAAAAGCCATCGTCAAGAAGACCGACGGCACCATGGTCGACGTCGATTGCGACGTGATGTTGCCGTTCTTCGGCTTGACCATGAAGCTCGGCCCGGTCTCCAATTGGGGATTCGAACTGAAGAACAACGAATACATCCCGGTCGACACCGAGGCCTTTGAAACCAGCATGCCGGGCATTTTCGCCATCGGCGACATCAACTGGTATCCCGGCAAGCTCAAGCTGATCCTGTCCGGATTCCATGAGGGCGCGCTGATGGCGCAAAAGGCCTACCACTACATCTATCCGGATAAGCGGCTGGTGTTTCAGTACACCACGTCGTCGTCGAGCCTGCAGAAGAAGCTCGGCGTCGCACCGACGCCGCGCTGATCGGCGCATTTACGGCGTCCGCGACGGTGCCGGTGCATTCAGCGCCGGTGCGTTCGGTGCAGCCGGTGTCGTGGGCGCCGGCGCTGTCGGCGGCGGCAACGGCTCGCTGCGCACCGCCGCCGGCGTTGGTAAGCCCAGCACGCCGCGGGCGGCGGGCAGCGCCGCGTCGGCCATCGCCGCATAGCCTTCGGCGGTCGGATGCACGGCGCCGCCATAGACGGCGCTGAGCACGCCCCAGATCGCGTCGTGGATGTCGCTCGGCTTCAACATCGCCGGCATGCCTTCGGGATAGGTCATGGCGGTGAAATAGCTGTCGTTGGCGGTCCTGATCCAGCGTGCCCGCGACGCATAGGGCCGATAGTCGCTGGCCGCCCGCCCGCAGGCCATCGGCTCGTCCGCCGCCTTGGCGAGATCGGCTTCAAAACTGTTGCCGGTCGGCGAAAAGCAGGCGCGGTCGAAGTCCGGATCGCTCGGCGCGTGCACGCACATGCCGTGCTGGGCGAAAGCCGCCTGATGCGCGTCGGTGAAGGTCATGCGATCGGTCAGCGGATCGCGGCAATTCTTGTCGCCGTCGCAGGTCGCCAGCATTTTGATCTTCGGCAAGAACTTGGTGTCGACGAAAGTGGCCGCGGCGCGCAACCGCTCCGCATCGGCGCCAAAGGCCGGATGCACGTCGAGGCCGTCGCGCCCGCCCGGGCAAGGCTGGTTGACTGCTTGCATCGCCGGATTGCCATAAGAGACATATACGACGCGCGCGAGATTGCCGCCGACCAGCGGCTTGAGCGCGGTGCGTAATTGCGCGAAGGCGTCGGGCAAGTCGCCGTCGAGAAGCTTTTGCGTGTCCTGCGCGCTGGCGATGGAGCCGCCCTGGCGCAGCAACACCCGCTCGGTGGTGCCGTCGACGATGACATTGGAGACGAGGCCGGCAAAATTCACGTCGTTAGCGCCGACCGTGAGCAAGACCATGTCGAGCGAGCGCAGCGGGTTCTGCTTACGCGCCGCAGCTAACAGATCCTTGAGTTCGCCGAATTGCGCGGGCGAAGTCCCCGAACAATTGTCGACGCCGAGCACCCATGGACAATCGTCGGCCATCTGATTGCCGAACATGCCGGCTGCAATACTCGCCCCGGTGCAGGCCAACGGCAGGAACGTCACGGCAAGGTGTGGCTGCTCGACGGCAAGCGCCAGCGCGGTGCGCAGCTGATAGCTGTAGAGCGAGCGATGACAGCCCGGGCTCATCCAGCGCGCGCCGTGACGTGCCCAATCCTTCGCCGCGACCGGAGTCGAAGGCCCGCTCTCACAGGAACGATCGTCGCCATAGCCGGCGCGGCCCGGTCGGAAATACTGGCCGCCGGAGTTGCCGTGCAGGAAGCGCTTGAAGCAAAAAGTACCATCGAGCTCGACAGCCTTGTCGGGATTGCCTTCGCCGGCGGCGATGGAATCGCCTAAGCCCGCGATCAGCACGTCGCGCACGGCGATCTCGGCGACCACGCGTTGCGCGGTGCCGTCGCCGAGCGGGATATCGACGGTGGCGACGGTGATGCGCCCGTACGGCACGCGCAGGATGATTTCACCTTCGCACGGCGCCTCGTTCTGGCGCAACTGTCCCTGGCCGGAATCGAAGGTCCAGGAACAGACTGCGCCTGGCGGCGCATCGCCTGACAGGACGACGCCGATGCGGTGATCGCGCGGTGCGACGTAATTCTCTTTTTCGCCGTCGCGATCGCAGGTCTGCATCAGGTCGCCGAACTTGTCGACGCAGAGATTGCCGACGACGTCCTTGGCCCAGCCCAAGCCTGCGGCGTCGCGCTCCAGCCGCTGCTCGGTGGCGAGCACGCCATCGCCGCGGCTCGCCGCGACCTGGCGCAGGAAATCGGCCTCGCGGCGGAACAGGCGGAAGCGGTTCTTGACCTCCCAGGCGATATGAAAGTCGCCGGTGCCCGAAAGCTGGGCGAACGCCACGTCGTCGGGCGCTAGCGAAATGAGAACGGCCAGGAGGATGAGAAGACGCATGGTCTTTGGGCAGCGGCGCACTGCAACCTTGTAGCACCCGCCTTGCGGCAGAAATGTGAGGGCCGCCAGGGCGCTCGTATTAATCTGCGGCCAGGTCTTAATCGGCGGCAACGTCGATCAAGACCCCGTCGCAATCGGCCATCTGATGCTGGCCGAGCGGGCAGGACCGGCGAAACAATTCGAGCAATTTCTTGCCTTCGGCGCCGGTACCGACCGGGGCGGGCGCCAGCAGCGGGTTGTTGGCGGCGATGTGCTCGACGTCTTCCTTGAGCTTCGCCACGCTTTCGACCTTGAAGCCGATATGGTCCATGCCGGGGGTGATGATGCCGGTGCCGTCGTAGTCGGTGATGTCCCAGGGCATGATGACCAGCGTCATATGCCCGTCGGTCAGGTAATGGTTGCGGCCGCCGGCGCCCTTGTTGCTCGGGGCCAGTTCGAACACGTCGCGATAGAACTCGGCCATTTCGTCGGGCCGCATGGTGCGCAGCGCCACGTGATCGATGTGGCGGGCGTTGACCTCGCCGTTGCCCTCCTGGTCGCGATAGACCGACGTGCGGTTGGTCATGGTCTTTTGCGAAATGTCGAACATGTTGCCGTCGGGATCGTGGGTCGAGACGCCTGCGAACGGGCGGTTGGAGGGGCGTTGCAGCCATTTCACGGTCGGGTATTTGCGGCGCATGCGCTCGAACGCGGTCTCGGCGTCCTCGACTTCGATGCCGAAATGGTCGAGGCCGGCCGAACGCCCGGCGCGCCGCGGATTGATGTTGAGTCCGACATAGCCGTCGCCCACCGTCTGCGCGCGGCTGGTCTGCGTCTTGTCCGACGTGCGCATGCCGAAGACCGCTTGATAGAACAGCGCCGACTTCGCATAGTTCTCGCTGACGATGGCGACGTGGTTGATCTTGGAAAACATTCCTGCCTCCGGCCGGCATCGTTGTGCACGGCATTCCCGGGACCTGCAAATGGCGGCCCGCGTTGTGCTAAACCATTGCGGCCAGATTGAACCTTCCTGCTTCCTGCCGCAAGGCATCGGCGTTAGGATTGATTTTTAATGGCTGATTCACCGATCACCACCACATGCTGTATCGCCGGCGGCGGCCCGGCCGGCATGATGCTCGGTTTTTTGCTGGCACGCGCCGGCATCGACGTCGTGGTGCTGGAAAAATATCCGGACTTTTTTCGTGACTTCCGCGGCGACACCGTGCATCCATCGACGCTCGAACTGATGTACGAGCTTGGCCTGCTGGAAGCGTTCCTCAAAGTGCCGCACCAGAAGATCGAACGGATCAGCGTCCAGGTCGGCGACGAGCGCGTGCCGATGGCCGACTTCACCCATCTGCCGACGCACTGCAAATTCGTAGCCCTGATGCCGCAATGGGACTTTCTCAATTTCCTGGCCGCGCAGGGCAAACGCTACAAAAGCTTCCGTCTTCACATGAATACAGAAGCCACCGACCTGATCGAGGAAGGCGGGCGTGTCGTCGGGCTGCGCGCCAAGGCGCCGGACGGTACGCTTTCGGTTCGCGCCGCGCTCGTCGTCGGCTGCGACGGCCGGCATTCGACCGTGCGCGACAAGGCCGGTTTCGTCAGCGACGATTACGGTGCGCCGATGGACGTGCTGTGGTTTCGCATTTCGCGTAAAGGCACCGACGACAGCGAAACCTTCGGCCACATCGAAGCCGGCAAGATGATGGTCATGCTCGACCGCGGCGATTACTGGCAGTGCGCCTTTGTCATTCCGAAGGGCGGTATCGAGCAGGTGAAGGCGAGGGGGATCGAAGTCTTTCGTCGCGACGTGGCCTGGATGTCGCCGTTTCTTGCCGACCGGGTCGGCGAGCTGAAAAGCTTCGACGACGTCAAGCTTCTGACGGTGACGGTCGATCGGCTGCGCAAATGGTGGCGGCCGGGATTGATCTGCATCGGCGATTCCGCGCACGCGATGTCGCCGATTGGCGGCGTCGGTGTGAACGTCGCGGTCCAGGACGCCGTCGCCGCCGCCAACGGGCTCGCTGGGTCGCTTAAGCGCGGGCAGGTCAGCGATGCCGATCTGCGCGCCATCCAGGAGCGCCGCACGCTCGCGGTGCGCTTCACCCAATGGCTTCAGCTGACGGCGCAGAAACAGGTCGTCAGTCGCGTGCTCAAGGCCGACCAGCGGCCGAAGCCGCCGCTCATGTTCAAGCTGCTCGGCATTTTCCCGGTGCTGCAGCGCATTCCGGCGCGCCTGCTCGGCCTCGGCATCCGCCCCGAGCATATTCACACGCCCGAGGCGGCGCCTTAGGCCTCCTCACGTCATTGCGAGCCAACGGGTCCGGCCCGAAGTGGCCGGCCCGATGACAGGCTCCGCGAAGCAATCTAGTTCTGTGGCGCCGCCTGGATTGCTTCGTTGCTTCGCGCCTCGCAATGACGGCTTAGCCGCGCTTTTGCAGCTCGGTCGCGGCGCGGGCGAGGATTTCCACCAAGCGCGATTCATCGTCGGCGTCGCCTTCAAGGCGCTTGCCGACCGTCTCGCGCAAATGATCGAACGCGGCTTCGACGAGGGGAGGGAACGTGCGGCGATTGCCGCGTTCGCCACGCTCGCTGCGGCGCCAGCGGTTGATGCGCTCGCCGAGCGCGCTCAGCCGGTCGAGCACGGCGTCGACGACGTCGCGGTTGGCCTCGAGATAGACGCGGCCTTCCGGCGTGATGGCGTAAAGCTTCTTGGCGCCCTCGGTCGAAGCGGTGACGTAGCCGGCTTCCTCCAGATAAGTCAGTGTCGGATAAACGATGCCGGGGCTCGGTGAGTACCAGTCCGAGGTTTTCTCCTCGACCAGCTTGATGATCTCGTAGCCGTGGCGCGGCTCCTGCGCGATCAGCGCGAGCGCGATCAGCCGCAGGTCGCCCTGCGCCAGCATGCGGCCAGCGCGCATATCGTCCGGGTTCATGCCGCCGCCATGGCGGCCGCCGAAACCGAAGCCGCCATGACGGCCGCGGCGATGATGCCGGCCCGCAGCCCAGCGGCCTTCGTGTGGTTCGCAGTGTCTATGCATTTTCTTGGTTCTCCAGATTAAAGATATATCTTTAGATAGATCATTATGAGATGTAGCGCAAGATATATCTTTAGATATCACATATTTCTTGAAAAGATAAACAAGATCAAAGGGGTAATTCAGGGAATGCGGGTAATGGACCAGCCAATTAGGGGGTAGTGGTCAGATTGATTGTGGCGGCTCAGGGCCGGCCCTCGCGCTTGCGTTCAAACTCGCCCGGAATCCAGAAATCACCCTTAGGCCGTTCAGCCCGGCGCGTCTGGGCCGCTTCTAGAAGGAGGTTCGATTGCATGGCTTTGAGACGATAATATTCCCCAAACAGCCGTTCAGTCTGTGCGTCCCTTGTTGGCGCTTGCTGCGCCATGGCCGATTGTAATGAGCAGATGATGACGAGCACTGCTATGCGCAGCATGACACGCGCCCAATCTAAGCAGCCTTCCGTTGCCCCGTAGCTTCCCACGCTTCGATCATTTTGACCACATTGGTCAGACCCACTACCGAAATGTGCGCGTGGCCTGCCGAGATTGAGCAGGAACCCGCGGGCGGCCGCAGGTCGAACAATAAATTACTGCGGCGTCGGCAGGCCCAATAGCCGACGCGCCGCCGGGAGCGCAGCATCGGCTATGGCCGCATAGCCTTGCGCCGTCGGATGCATTGCTCCCCCATAGACTGCGCTTGTGGCACCCCAAATCGGATCGTGAATATCCGGCGGGGTCACCGGGAGTTCGGTTGGATAAGTCATCGCCGCGAAGTAGCTGTCGTTCGCGGTGCGGATCCAGCGTTGCCGCGACAGGTAGGCACGGAATGAACTCGCCGCCCGGCGGCAGGCCATGGGGTCGGCTTGCGCAGCATTGGGGTCAGTCCTGAAGCTGCCACCGTCGGCCTTGAAGCACTCGCGGTCAAAGGCCGGATCGCTCTCGGCTTGCGCGCAAAATCCATGACTCTCGAATTGCGCCTGATGGTCATCGACGAATGTCATGCGATCCTGATCGGGCGATCGGCAGCCGCCGTCTTGGCCGCAAGTCGCGAAAGCTTTCAGGCGGGGAAAGAATTTCGTTTTGACGAATTTGGAGGTCGCTTCGAGCAGATCGCCATCGATTATGAAGGCCGGGTGCACGTCAAATCCTTGACGGCTCGCCGGGCAGGACTTCCCGTTATCGTACAAAGCGGGATGTCCGTAACTGACAAAGACCACGCGTTCCAGCTTGTTGCCTAAAAGGCGCTTGAGAGCCGTGCGCAGATCGGCGAAGTCGCCGGGCAGTGTCATATTGAGTTTTTGTGCGGCGGTGTCCACGTCGGATAGGAGACCGGCTTTTTTGAATATGCCAAATTCTTCCGTCTTGTGATCGATCATCACATTGGCGACCAAGCCGGAAAAATCGATGTCGTTGGCCCCTATCGACAAAAGCAGCAAATCCGGATTGCGATTCTTGTCGCGCTGATGCGCCTTGCCGAGGGTAGTGTTCAGCGTGTCGATCTGCCCGGGCACCCATCGTGAGCAAGGTGGGCGGCCAGCGCCGAAGTCGCAGTACCGCTCTCGGGCTACCTGCCGGTCCAGTATTCCCGATTGGATCGTTGCGCCGGTACATGCGAGCGGTATGAAGGTCACCGCGATCTGCGGGTTCTCGATTGCGAGCGCCAGCGCGACTCGAAGTTGATAGCTGTACAGGGAACGATGGCATGCAGCGTTCGTCCAGTGCGCCCGGCCCTTTGCCCAATTCGTTGCATCGTCGGGATTATTTGGATCCGCGCATGAACGGTTGCCGGTATATCCGGCGCGGTTCGGCCGGTAATATGCGTGGGCATCGCCGGTAAAGAAACGGCCGAAGCAAAACCCGTTGTCGGCGAGTCCAACCGGGCGGTCGGGATTGCCTTCGCCGGCCGCCGTCGAGTCGCCGAGACCAACCAACAGAATGTCGCGGACTTTGATATCCGTCGTCGCCGTCGGAGCGCCATTTTCCGGTGTGGCGACAAACAGCTGAACGCTCGTGGTTTTGCCGTATGCCGCATGATCGAAGACCTCATCGCCGCAGGGCCGATCCTTCTTGACGACGGCCGTTGCATCATTGCCGTTGGTCAGGAATTTCCAAGTACATAGCGCCCCGGGTGGCGCGCCGTCGGCCTTGACTCCGATCCGATGCTCGGCAGGGACCAGGTAATCCTCGCGGATGCTTTCGCGATCGGATGCGTCATGGCCGGAATAATCGCGGGTGCAAAATTCCAATAACTGTCCGTCGTCATCGAGGCAAAGCTGACTCGCCATCCGTCGTGCCCAGCCGCTGCCGTTCGTCGCCGTGGCGAGCGCCGTCTCATCGGCAAGGACGCCGGCGCGGCCGTGATTGTCCGCCATGTAATTGAA
The DNA here is from genome assembly GCA_035317145.1 of Xanthobacteraceae bacterium. Lineage (GTDB taxonomy): Bacteria > Pseudomonadota > Alphaproteobacteria > Rhizobiales > Xanthobacteraceae > BOG-931. The sequence goes on from DATHHM010000379.1 coordinate 11,615, forward strand.
GTCGTCTTCGTTTTTGAACAAGCGAAAGCGGCTTTT
>DATHHM010000380.1:0-9847 GCA_035317145.1 Xanthobacteraceae bacterium
TTGAGTTTCTCAGTGTCGGTCGAGGACTCGCGCTCGACCGGAATCATCTCGTTATCGACGAAGCGGCGCAAAGAATCCTTGAAGATGCGCAGCTCTTCGGGAAGCTCGAAGTCCATTATCCATTCTCCTTGCGCCAAGCGACGCGCACATCGACGGCGACTGCGCCTTGCGGGCGCACGATCAGTGGATTGATCTCGATCTCGTCGATGCGGGCGCGATGATCGAGATAAAAGCGTGCAAGCGCCAGCGCCGTGGCCTCAAGCGCCTTGCGGTCGGCCGGCGGCTTGCCGCGATAGCCGGCGAGCAGTTGGTTGAGCTTGAGGCCGTCGATCATCGCGGTCACGTCGCGCTCGCCGGCCGGAAGCAGCCGCAGCGCCGCGTCGCGCATGAGCTCGACCATGATACCGCCCGAGCCGATCAGCAGCAGCGGGCCGTACAGCGGATCGGACTGCGCGCCGACGATCGCTTCGACGCCGGACACCATTTCCTGAACCAGGAAGCCGTTGATTTTGGCGTTCGGGTGCGATTTTTTTGCCGATACCACGAGTGCTTCGGCGGCGGCCAGCACGTCCTGCCGGCTGGCGAGATTGAGCACAACGCCGCCAGCTTCGGTCTTGTGCACGATATCGGCGGAGCGGATCTTTAGCGCTACCGGAAATCCGATTGCCGCCGCGGCGTCGGCCGCCTCCTGCGCATTCGTCACCGCACGGCTTTGAGGTTGCGTAATGCCACAGCGCGCAAGCGTTGCATCAAGATTGGCCGGCGTTAGATCGCTCGGCGGCGCTGGCTCCGCAATGGCCGGCGCACGGCCGCTGCGCTGGGCAAAGAACCACAGCGCATTGATGGCGCGCAGCGTCGGCTCAAGACCTTGCAGGAACGGAAAGCCGGCCTTGTCCTGGATATCGAGTCCTTCCTGCGTCACCTGATGCATCATGCGGCCGAACGCCAGCACCGGCTTGTCGGTCTCGCTCAACAACCGGCGCAGCTGAGCGACATCGTCCCAAACGCCGCCCTTGCCCGGCAGCGAGGACGCCCAGGCGACGATATCGATGCCGGGATCGCGGGCCACGATGGCGCACTGGTCGGCGGCCACCTTGAGCGTCGATGGGATGCCGACGTCGAGCGGATTCTTTGGTGCGATGCCTTCCTGCATGTGCGGCATCAGCGCGGCGTTGGTGGCGGTGCTGAATTCGGGCACCACCGCGCCTTCGGTCTCGGCATAGTCGTAGAGCAGATCGACCGTGCCGCCCGAGGTGGTGACGAAACCGATGCGCGGGCCTTTCGGCAGCCGGCCGCCCTGGAACGCCAGCGTGCATTCCACAAGATCGTCGAGCGAGCGGCAATTGACGATGCCGTAGCGTTCGCACATCGCCAGATACGCCGCGTAGTCGCCGCCGATGGCGCCGGTGTGCGAGCGCGCCGCCGTGCGAGATTTCGCCGTGGCGCCGGTCTTGATCGCTAGCACCGGCTTGCCGGCTTCGAGCGCGCGCGCTGCGGCCATCATAAAGGCTTGCGGCCGTCGGATGCCTTCGATGAACAGCACGATCTGTTTGGTATGCGGATCGTCGACCATGAAGTTCAGAAAGTCGGCGAGATCGAGATCGGCCTCATTGCCCGACGATACCGCATAGGAAAAGCGCAGACCGCGGTCGGACGCGCTTTTCAGCCAGAACTGCATGGTGCCCCCGGATTGGAAAATCCCGGCGACGGGGCCAGGCGGCACCTTGCACAATTCGGTGTTGGGGTAGGCGAACAGTTTTTCGCGGTAACTGTAGGAGCCCATGCAGTTCGGGCCACTGACGCGCAACTTGCTGCCGGCGAGAAAGTTTTTGAGCCAGGCGCCGCGCGCCCGCGACGGCTCGCTCTCGCCGTCGCCGACCGCGGACGCATAGATCGTCGCCGATTTGACAGCGGCGGCCTCCGCATCGGTCAGCACATCGGCGACATTCGCCGCCGGCACGATCACCATGGCATGATCGACCGCCTCTCCGATGTCGCGCAGCGATGGGAAACAGCGCTCGCCGTAAACCGTCTGCTGCCGCGGATTGACCAGATGGATTTTGCCGCCGTAGCCGTTCTGGCGCAGATTGCCGAAAATCTGGCTGGCCCAGCGCGCCCGCTCGGAAGCGCCGACGATCGCCACGGACGACGCCCGCAACATACTCGCCGGCGACCGCAATACGCTGTCACTGCCCGCCACGCTCGCTCCCCACTACGCTTGGTCTTGCCCAGTCTGGTATCGTATTTCGCCGCAGCCCGCTATGCTCACACCGGCGACGCCGACTGCATGAATGGAGTAGCTGAAGAATGCGTCTCGACCGACTGGAAGGAAACCCCGACACCCGCGTGGCCTGGGGCAGTGATATCGCGGCGCAGATGCTACGGCGTTTCGGTATCAAGTATATCAGCCTCAACCCCGGCGCGAGCTATCGCGGTTTTCACGACAGCCTGGTCAATCATCTCGGCAACGAAAATCCCGGCATCATCCTGTGCCTGCACGAGGACCATTCGGTCTCGATCGCGCATGGCTATTCAAAGGCGACCGGCGAGCCGATGGCCTGCGTGCTGCACTCCAATGTCGGCTTGCTGCACGGCATGATGAGCCTGTTCAACGCCTGGTGCGACCGCGCGCCGCTGTTCGTGCTTGGCGCCACCGGCCCGGTGGCCGCGGAAAAACGCCGGCCCTGGATCGATTGGATTCATACCTCGCGCGATCAGGGCGCCTATATCCGCTCCATCATCAAATGGGACGATCAGCCGACCTCGCCGGACGCGCTGGTCGAGTCGATGATGCGCGCCAACATGCTGACGCGCTCGGCGCCGACGGCCCCCGTCTATATCTGTCTCGACGCCGGCTTCCAGGAGCAAAAGCTCGACAAGGAACCGGAATGGCCCGACGTGACGCGCTTCAAGCCGCCGGCGCCGCCGCGGCCGTCGAAAGAATCCGTCGATGAGGCGCTAGCGCTGCTGCACGGCGCGCAGCGGCCGGTCATTATGATTGGCCGCGGCTCGCGCAAACCCGAATACTGGGCGCCGCGCATAAAACTCGCCGAGCGGCTTGGCGCTTGCGTGGTGACCGATCTCAAACAGGGCGCGGTGTTTCCGACCGATCATCCGGCGCATTACTGTCCGCCGTTCAACGTGCTCGGCAAGGATGCGCGCGAGCTGCTTTGCGAAGCCGATGTCATCGTCGCGCTCGATTGGGTCGATCTCGGCGGCGCGCTGCGCCAAGCGAAGAACGTCGGCATCGTGACGGCAAAAATCATCGCCTGCTCGCTCGACCAGAACCTGCACACCGGCGCCAATATGGAATATCAGGCGCTGCCGCCCGTCGATGTGGCGATGGCGTCGACGGCCGATGTCGTCGTCGCCGAGCTCAATGATGTGCTCGGCTCCGGCCGCAAGAATCCGTGGAAGATAAAAGTGCCGGCTAAGCCTAAGGCGGCAAATGGCGCAGCCATCAGCATGGAGCAGGTCGCGGCCGCATTGCGCGATCAGTTCAACGATCCGGAGAACGTCACCTTCTGCACGCTCGGCCGTGGCTGGCCGTTCGATATCTGGCCGCTGCAGAACGGCATGGCCTATTTGGGCAAGGACGGCGGCGGCGGCCTGGGCTCCGGTCCCGGCCTCTCGGTCGGCGCGGCGTTGGCGCTGCACGATCAGGGCCGCCACGCCATCTCGATGCTCGGCGACGGCGATTTCTGCATGGGCGCGACCGCGATCTGGAGCGCGGCGCATCATCGCATTCCTCTCTTGGTGCTGGTCAACAACAACCGCTCCTATTTCAACGACGAACTGCACCAGGAAAACGTCGCGCGTACCCGCGGCCGCGAAGTCAAGAACCGCTGGATCGGCCTGCGGTTGGAAGACCCGATGCCCGACATCGCCAAGCTCGCCGAGGCGCAGGGCGCCGTCGGCATCGGGCCGGTGACCAAGGCGTCCGACGTCGCAGCCGCGATCGCCCGCGGCGTCGACGTGTTGAAAAAAGGCGGCGTCTGCGTCATCGACCTGCACGTCGATCCGCCGTCCGAGCGCCAGGCGAGCCACGCGCTCGGCCACCGCGCCACGGGAGAGTGAGCGCTGTCTCTGGCCCCTTCTTGGCTCTTCTTCGCCTTCTGTGGCCCGCTGCTGTGGGCCATCTCGGTGCATTTGGACAAGTATCTGGTCGAACGCTTCTTCAAGGACTCAAACGTCGCCATCATGGTGCTGTTCACGGCGCTGGTCGTCGTGCTGGCGCTGCCGATCATCTGGTATTTCGAGCCGACGGTCCTCGATCCGAGCCTCGGCAGCATTGCGCTGATCGTCCTTGCTGGCATTCTCTACATGACCGGGATGCTGTTCTATCTGCGGGCCTTGCAGAACGAAGAGGCGTCGGTGGTGGCGCCATTTTTCCAGACCGGGCCGTTGTTCGGCTATGTGCTGGCTTATCTCGTGCTTGGCGAAACTTTGTCGCCGCGGCAGATGCTCGGTGGTGCTTTAATTATCATCGGCGCTTTGTTCGTTTCGATTCGTCTTGGTCAAAGCATGAAGATGTTCAAGACACGATTGGCGGTCTTGATGGTGGCCTGCGGCTTCATCATGGCGCTTGCGAGCTTGATCTTCAAAGTCTTCGCCTTGCAGGTGGAATTCTGGACCACGACGTTTTGGATGTTCGTCGGCGAAGGCATTTTCGGTGTCGCTTTGTTGATGATCCCATCGTATCGGCGGCAATTCATCGCGCTGCTTCGCACCAACACCACGGCGCTGCTCTCGATCAACGCCTCCAACGAGCTGATCAATCTCGGCGGCGGCTTGGGCAGTCGCTATGCGCTTTTGTTCGCGCCGTTGAGCATCGTGCAGGCGATCGGCTCGACGACGACGTTGTTTGTCTTCGCCTTCGGCATCGTGTTAAGCGTTTTCTTTCCTAGCTTCGGCCGCGAAAACCTGTCCGGCCGCGAACTGGTGCAGAAGGGCGTTGCGGCGGTCATCGTCGCCGTGGGTGTCGCGCTGGTGACGCGCTGAGGCGGTCGCGTGCGGGGGAGAGGGTGATGACGAACATGAGAACCGGCGCCGAGCACATTAAATCGCTCAAGGACGGCCGCACCGTCTATATCGACGGCGAACTGATCACCGACGTCACCGAACATCCGGCATTCCGTAACGCGGTGCTTGCCGCCGCCGAGCTTTACGACTTCCAGGCGCAGCCGGAGAACGTCGAGCTGATGACGTTTCAGCCGGCCGGCTCCAACCGCCGGGTCAATCGCGGCTGGCAGATGCCGCGCAACTACGAAGAACTAGTGCAGCGGCGCAAGGCCTTGCAGGCCTGGGCGGAGCTGAGTTGCGGCTTCTGCGGCCGCTCGCCGGACCATCTGTCGTCGTCGCTGGTCGGCCAGCGCATGGGCATCGAGGTGTTCCGCAAGCACGGTGCCGCGCGTGCCAAGGCGGTCGAAGACTTTTTCGATTATGCCCGCCACAACGACCTTTACGTCAGCTACGTCATCATCAATCCGCAGGCCGAGCGCGGCAAGGATTGGGGCCAGCAGGCCGAGGACCTGGTCGCCCGCATCGTCGACGAGGATTCCACCGGCATCACCATCCGCGGCGCCAAGATGCTCGGCACCGGCGCGGTCATGGCCAACGAGCTGTTGGTCGCCAACATGCAGCCGTTGAAACCCGGCGAGGAGGACATCGCATTTTCCTGCGCGCTGCCGATGAACGCTTCAGGTTTGCGCGTGCTGTCGCGCAAATCCTACGAGGCGCACGCGGTGTCGGTGTTCGACAATCCGCTGTCGTCGCGGTTCGATGAGAACGACGCGCTGATGTATTTCGACGACGTCAAGGTGCCGTGGGACCGCGTCTTCGTGCATCGCGACATCGACATGTGCCGGGCGCAATTCCACGACACGCCGTCGCATGTCTATCAGAATTACCAGGCGCAGATCCGGCTCACGGTGAAGCTGACTTTCCTGGCCGGGCTCGCCCGGCGCGTCACCGAAGCCATCGGCACCACGCGCATTCCGTCCGTCACCGAGCAGCTCGGCACGCTGGCGGCGCAAGTCGGCATGGTCAATTCCATGCTGTCGGGCATGGAGGCGTCCGGCGTGCAGGTCGGCGAATGGTATGTGCCGAACAAGCATTACATGTACGCGGCGCAGGTCATCACCCAGGAGCTCTATCCGCGCTTCGTGCAGAGCGTGCGCGATCTGGCCGGCGGCGCGCTGATCATGCTGCCGTCGTCGGCGGCCGATTTCGGCAATGCCGAGCTCGACGCCATCATTCGCAAGACCCAGCGCTCCGCGACCATGGAGCCGGAGCAGAAGGTCAAGGTGCTGAAAGCGGCATGGGACGCGATCGGCTCCGAATTCGGCTCGCGCCACACACAATACGAGATGTTCTACGCCGGCGCCCGCTTCGTCACCTCGGGCCATAGTTTCCGCACCTTCAACTGGGACGCCGCCACCGGCATGGTCGACAATCTATTGTCGTCTTATTCGCTCAAAGGGGCGCTCGACGAATTGCGCAAATAGGTCGCGAGCCTATATGCTTGTGACGGTTACCGGGTGAGTAAACGCGATGAATTGGATCTCCAACGTCGTGCGGCCGAAAATCCGCAGCATCCTGCGCCGCGAGGCGCCGGGCAATCTGTGGATCAAGTGTCCGGAGACCGGCCAGCTGGTGTTCTACAAGGACGTCGAGGCCAACCAGTTCGTCATTCCCGGCTCCAACTATCACATGCGCATGAGCGCCGCGGCGCGGCTCAAGGCGATGTTCGACAACCAGACCTGGTTCGACATCGCCGTGCCCGACGTGCCGGTCGATCCGCTGAAATTCCGCGACGAGCGCCGTTATGCCGATCGGTTGAAAGACGCGCGCAGCAAGACCGGGCTGAACGACGCGGTGAAGCTCGGCTTCGGCCGGCTCGACGGGCTTGCCGCCGTCATCGGCGTGCAGGATTTCGATTTCATGGGCGGCTCGCTCGGCATGGCGGCGGGCGAGGCGGTGATCAAGGGCCTCGACACCGCGGTGGAGAAGGACTGTCCGCTCGTGCTGTTCGCGGCCTCGGGCGGCGCGCGCATGCAGGAGGGCATCCTGGCGCTGATGCAATTGCCGCGCACCACCATCGCGGTGCAGCGCTTGCGCGAGGCGCGCCGGCCCTACATCGTCGTGCTGACCAATCCGACCACGGGCGGCGTGACGGCGTCGTATGCCATGCTCGGCGACGTGCATATCGCCGAGCCCGGCGCGCTGATCGGCTTCGCCGGCCCGCGCGTCATCGAGCAGACCATCCGCGAGAAATTGCCCGACGGATTCCAGAAAGCCGAGTATCTGCGCGACCACGGCATGGTCGACATGGTGGTGCATCGCCATGAGATCCGAGTAACGATCGCCAAACTGTGCCGGCTGTTGACCAAGGCGCCCGCGAGTGTGCCGCAATCGCTCGCGAGCCTGCCGGCGCCGGCGTGAGTCCGCCGCGTTCCGGCGCGACGGCGGTCGACGCCATCCTGGCGCGACTACTGGCGCTGCATCCCAAGCGCATCGACCTGTCGCTCGATCGCATCGAGCGTTTGCTTGCCGCGCTCGATCATCCGGAACAGAAACTTCCGCCGTTGATCCATGTCGCCGGCACCAACGGCAAGGGTTCGACCATCGCCTTCATGCGCGCGATCCTCGAAGCAGCCGGCCAGTGCGTGCATGTCTACACCTCGCCTAATCTGGTCCATCTCAATGAGCGCTTTCGCATCGGGCGCGAGGGCGGCGGCAAGTTCGTCGACGATGCCGCGCTCGCCGATGCGCTCGCCGAATGCGAAGCCAAGAACGGCGACGCGCCGATCACGGTGTTCGAGATCGAGACCGCCGCGGCGTTTCTGTTGTTCTCGCGCAATCCCGCCGACATTCTGCTTCTCGAAGTCGGGCTCGGCGGTCGGCTCGACGCCACCAATGTGGTCGAGCGGCCGCTGGCGAGCGTCATCACGCCGGTGTCGGTCGATCACCGCGATTTCCTCGGCGACACCATCGAGCAGATCGCTGCCGAAAAAGCCGGCATCCTCAAACGCGGCGTGCCGGCGGTGATCGCGAGCCAAACGCGCGAAGCGCTTGCGGTCATCGAGCGTCAAGCCGGCCGCATGAAGGCGCTGCTCAGCGTTGCCGGCGAGAACTGGACCGCAACCGAGGAACGCGGGCGCCTGGTTTATCAGGATAACGATGGCTTGCTCGATCTGCCGGCGCCAAAGCTTTACGGCCGCCATCAGTTCGAGAACGCCGGCGCGGCGATCGCGGCCTTGCGTGCGGCCGGCTTGAAGCTGCCGGTCGCGGCCTTCGAGGCCGGCATGACGCGCGTCGAGTGGCCGGCGCGCATGCAGCGTCTGGCGCATGGCCGACTGACGTCGTTGCTGCCGCCGGAGAGCGAGCTGTGGCTCGACGGCGGCCACAATGCCGACGGCGGCCGCGCGATCGCCGGTGCGTTGGCCGATCTCGAGGAACGGGTGTCGCGGCCGCTGGTGCTGGTGGTAGGCATGCTGTCGACCAAGGACTCCGAAGGTTTCTTGCGCAATTTCTCCGGCCTGGCGCGCCGCGTCATCACGGTGCCGATCCACCAGGACAAGGCGGTGCCCGCCGAGGCGCTCGCCGCCATCGCGCAAGCCATCGGTATTCCGGCGATTGCCAGAGATAATGTGGAAAGCGCACTGACGGTCGCCGGCAAGCTCGATCTGCAGCCGGCGCCGCGCGTCCTCATCACCGGCTCGCTCTATCTCGCCGGCGAAGTTTTGGCCGCCAACGGCACGCCGCCTGAGTGAGGTGTAGCCCGGATTGAGCGCCAGCGAAATCCGGGATCAGCATTTGAGCTGGTCGATCGTTCCCGGATTTCGCTTCGCTCAATCCGGGCTACAAGCCTACGGCTGCCGCGACGCCCGCAGGCCATTATTTCAGCGTTATGTCGATCTCGCAATTCTCCTTGCGCCGAACCACCCCACGGGGCGGTGACGAAGGTTTAGGGCTTTGCGGGCACCATGTGGGCGATCCGGGGAATCCGATGTCCAAGTGGCAAGACCTAAAAGCGGAAAGAAATCGCCAATCGGTCGCGCGTCTCACCCGGGCATTGCCGAGGATTTTTCCGTCGATCGTGTTGTCGCGGGCGCTTGGCCGCTCGTTCGTGCCGCCGACGCCGCGACTGGCGATCGATTCCTATTGGCGCGCGCATCCGCTGCGCGCCGATCGCCTGGCGCGGGCGCTGGCGGGCAAGAGCGGCGCGCCCAACACTTGGACCTGGCGCCTCGCCGATAAGCGCAAAAGCGGCTTGCCGGCGACATTCCGAACACCACCGGCGCCTTATCGCGAAGCCGAATATGCGCGCGGTTCCGGCTTTTGCTGCGTCTGCGGTCAACCGGTTTTCCGTTTCGGCTGGCATGTCGATCTCTGGGGGAGCGGACCGAACAAGAACGCCACCTGGCACTGCGCCTGCGTGATCGCTTGGCAATTCTGGAACGCTCCGAGCGGTGAAGCGCCCCTGCTGCGCCGCCTGCAGGCGCGGCGCTGCGCTCAAGGCGGCGGCCGGCTGTGGAAATTCGCCGAGATCGACCACCGCGTGCCGTTGTTCCAGGTGTGGGGCGAGCATCGCGACACACCGTGGCCGGCGCTGCTCGCTTATTGGGGCTTGCCGAACCTGCAGGCGATCAATCGCGACGCCCACGTGGCCAAATGCGCGAGCGAGGCGCGCGACCGCAGTGCGGCGCGGCGGGTGACGACGGCGATTACACCATGATCTCGCCGAGATTGGTGCTGGTGCCGAGGTTGGCTTCCACGGTCTTGGACCGGCCGCCGGCGAAAATCTGCAACACATAGCGGCCGGAATTCTCGTCGAGACGATCGA
>DATHHM010000381.1:0-4337 GCA_035317145.1 Xanthobacteraceae bacterium
CGATGCAGCCGTTTCTTCGATGCGGAAGATCTTGCGCGGCTCGGGCATTACGGCACTGACCAAATTCCACTCAAGATTACGGGTTATCGGCTTAATACCGCGTTCACGGCTTGTCGCCGCCGCCGCGCACGCATCGTTAACCATGCGGGTGCGCCGTTCACTCAAAATAAACTCTAACTTGATGAACAATGTACGAAGACCGCCGCGCCGGCCGTGGCGGGCGCGAAATTTACCAAACAGTCGAGGTTTAGGTCTCAACTCGTCGCACGGGCGCGCCGTGACGATGTCGGTTGCGCGCCGCGCCCGGTGTGCAACGGCGTAACAGTACAGAGTACAGCAATGCGGCGTGCTTTCGTGTCCGCGCTCGTTCTGAGCGCGTTGTCGGTCCCGACCTGCTTCGGAACGGCGTGGGCCGGCCCCCTGCAAATCACTCCGGATGCCAATGCGGCACCGCCGCCGGAGCAGAGCGGCGTCGCGGCGCAGCCGCAGCAGCGTTCTGCTCAGGCGCAATCCAATCTCGGCGGCGGCTTCATCCAGTTCTTGTTCGGCGGCGCGGCGCGCGAGCCGATGATCCAGCGCCCGTTCCAGCCGCTGCCCGAACCTTATGCGCGCGGCTACCAGCCGGGGCAGCCTGACGACGAGGCGCAGCAGGCGGCGCTGACGCAGCTCTCGAGCAACGACCCGGCGACTTTCGCGCCGTCGAGCCAAGGCGACATAGCCCATCCGGCGGTCGATCCGAAATACGACCGCCAGCTTGTCGACTATCGAAGCGAGGAAAAGCCCGGCACCATCGTCATCGACACGCCGCACCATTTCCTGTTCCTGGTGCAGGACAGCGGCAAGGCGATGCGCTACGGCATCGGCGTCGGCCGCCCCGGTTTCACCTGGGAAGGCATCAAGACGATCTCGGCCAAGAAAGAATGGCCCGATTGGCGGCCGCCGACCGAAATGATCCAGCGCCGGCCCGACCTGCCGCGTTACATGGCCGGCGGCCCGGAAAATCCGCTCGGCGCGCGCGCCATGTATCTCGGCTCGACGGTCTATCGCATCCACGGCTCCAACGAGCCCTGGACCATCGGCTCCAACGTGTCGTCGGGCTGCATCCGCCTGCGCAACGCCGACGTCATCGACCTTTACGGCCGCGTCCAGGTCGGCACCAAAGTCGTGGTGATGTGAGCTAGCTCTATTCGATGACGGTCTCGGAATCGCCGAACAGCAAGAGCTGCGGCGCTTGCGAAAACTCCCACGGCGCGTTCGCGGCGGCGCGGGTGAAAATCCACACCACGTCGAAGCGCTCGTCGGGCCATTTCTGCGGCGCGGTTTTGTTTTTCAGGATCAGATTGGCGATCGCCGGGATTTTTTCGTGATGCCAGGAAATCAGCACCACGCCGTCGCGGGCGGTCGCTTTGTCCACCAATTCCTGTTCTGAACCCACGGGGATGGTGTTGTCGATGGTAATGCCGAGCAATTGCTTGAGCGGCGTCACTGTATGGAGCGGGCGCTTGCTTTCGTTTCCGGGGTTGGGTTCGGTGGCGAAAATCGTCGCCGGCCGCTTGATCGGCCCGCTCGGGTCGCGCGGATTGGCAAAGAACTGAACCAAGGCGCCGGCGCGCTGCCAGCCGCGCACGATCAGGTCGTGCTTTTCGGAATCACCTTTTGGATCGACGCCGCCGTCCTTGTCGTCCGGCTTTTCGGCGTGGCGTATCAGCATGATCTTAGTCGCGGGCATGAATGCGTCCGTCTCGTTAGCCGTCGATTTGCGGGCGAAGTTGCGGCGCGACGGTATACCACCACCGCGGGTGCGGCAACGCCCGTTCCGGCTAAAGCTTGATGCCGCGCTCGGCGAGTAGGCACACAAACGCGTCGCTTGCGAAAAAAGCGTATTCGCGCGCGCGCAAATCGGTCACCGGATCGATGCGCTTTAGTTCCGCGTCGACTTTTCCTGGATGGCACATGATCACGCCGCCGTCGGGCAGGCGATCGAGAAAGCCCGGAAACTGCGCGGCGTAATCGGCGCCCGGGCGGAACACATAGGTGCCGGCAAAGCCCGGATTGGTGCGCAGACCATGGTCGGCGGCGAAGCGGCGGAAGCTGCGGCTCAGCCCGTTGAGCAACAGCGCCTTCGGATCGGACACGGCGCGCGCGCGTCCGGCGCGCCCGCATTGCCGGACCCAGGCATTCGGCGCGGCTTTTTTTGTCGCGCGCAGGAATGCGTCGCGGATTTGCGGAAACAAATGCGCGTGCTGGTGGCCGTCGACAAAGTCGGGAACGCGGCCGAAGGCGGCGTTGAATGCGGCAAACTGGCTGGAAATCTCCTGCACGAGTTGCTCGATCTTGAAGCCGGAGACGAAGGCGCGGCCCAACGTCGCCGGCAGCGGTAGGAACGCGCCGTTGCGCAGCGGCGCAAAATTTTGCGACAGCGGCCGAAACGGCGCCGTCAATGTCACGTGCAAGCCGATTGCGGCCCGTGTTCCGGCAGCAGCGAGCAGCGCCTGCGCCTCGGCACGGCTGAAACTCGGCGCCGCGACGATGGCCGAAGTGGCATTGATGCGCCCACGCCCGATGAGATCGCGGATCGCCGCATTGACCGCGGGCGAGATGCCGTAATCGTCGGCGCAGATGATAATGTGCCGCTCGTTCATTCGGCGGCGGTGCGGGTGTCGGACTTGCTGTCGGCTTCAGACTTGGGCTGCGCCGTTTCCTCGCGCAGCTTCACGTCATGCTCGGCGACGAAATAGACCGGCCGGCCTTTGATCTCGTAGAGGATTTTGCCGATATATTCGCCGACGACGCCGAGCATGATGAGCTGCACGGCGCCGAGCACCATGACGCCGACGAACAGCGACGGATAACCGGGGACGCTGGCGCCATAGGCCACCGTCTCGTAGATGATCTTGCCGCCATAGATCAAAGCGATGAGCGCGAGCAAAAGACCGAATACCGTCGCCATGCGCAGCGGCGCCACCGAAAACGCCGTCAAGCCATTGAGCGACAGGCCGATCAGCGAGCGCAGCCCCCAGTGGCTGCGGCCTTGCGCGCGCTGCGCCGGCTCGTAGTCGATGCGCTTTTGGCGAAATCCGATCCAACTCGCCAGCCCTTTGAAGAAGCGGTTGCGCTCCGGCATCTGGCGCAGCGCCTTGGCGGCGCGCGGCGACAAGAGGCGGAAGTCGCCGGCGTTCTCCGGAATTTTGACGTGGCTGTCGGAATTGAGCAGCGCATAGAACGCCTTCGCCGCGACACGCCGCAAAAACGACTCCTCGTCGCGGTGCGCCTTGGCGGTATAGACCACGTCGTAATCGTCATCGAGCCAATGGCCGACCAGGGTCTCGATCAGCTCCGGCGGATGCTGGCCGTCGCCGTCGATGAACAGCACGGCGCCGAGGCGGGCGTGATCGAGGCCGGCGAGCAGCGCCGCCTCCTTGCCGAAATTGCGCGACAGCGACACCACCTGGACGTCGAGCGCATTTGCCGGCAAGCCGCGCGCAATGGCGAGCGTGTCGTCGGCGCTGCCGTCATCGACATAGATGACCTCGCAGGCCAGCGAGCGCGTTGCGGCAAGCTTTTGCGCCACGTCGGTCAGCCGCGCATGCACGCGCTTGAGCGAGGCGGCTTCGTTGTAGGCCGGAACCACGATCGACAGGCCCGCGGCGGCGCCGGACGGGGCGGCGCCACGCTCGCGCAAGGCATTTCTTTGGTCAGTCCCGGGGCTCATCTCTTCGATTCTTCAAAGACCTATCTATAGCTTAATCGTCCCACGCTGTCGCGGCCACAAGGTCGCGGGTCGGGCTGCCGGAACGCCGCGAACGTGATATGCGGTGACGGCAATGACCCGCGCCTCCCGTTTCGATTCGGCTCGCGCCACGCTGTTGGACGCTTGGCGCAACCGCGGCGTCAGCGTCAAGGCGTTAAGCTTCGCTATGGTCGGCGTCGTCAATACGCTGGTCGATTATGGCGTGTTCCTGTTGGCGCGCGCGGTGCTGAGCGGGTCGGTGGCGGGGCTGGCGGCAATCGGTTCGCTCAACGATTTCTGCCAATGCAGCGATGCCACGACCACGACCTTGGTCGTCGCCAACCTGATCTCCTGGAGCGTCGCCGTCACCGGCTCCTATGTCATGAACTCGTCGATCACCTTTGCCGCCGAGTCGGGGCGGCAATTGCGCTGGCGCGCTTATCTGACGTTCGTGGCCTCGGGCATCGCCGGATTGCTCGTCAACACGGCAACGCTGCTGTTCGCCGCGGAAATTCTGCTGCTGCCGGTTTGGCTGGCCAAAGCGGTCGCAATTCTGGCGAGTTTTCTGGTCAACTTCTCGATGTCGCATTTTGTCGTCTTCCGTGCG
>DATHHM010000382.1:0-26698 GCA_035317145.1 Xanthobacteraceae bacterium
CAGGTGCGCGTCGAGCCGGAAGGGGGCAACGGCCGCCGCATCACGCTGACCGGCCAGCCGGAGCTCGTGCCGAAGCCGATCGTGGTTCCCGCCGATCCATCCTCGGCGGCATTCCCGATGATCGCAGCCCTGATCACACGCGGCTCCGACGTGATCCTCGACGGCGTGATGATGAATCCACTGCGTATCGGCCTGATCACGACACTCGCCGAAATGGGCGCCTCGATCGAAGAGATCGATAGGCGCAAGGAGGGCGGCGAGGACGTCGCCGATCTGCGCGTCCGCTCAGGCGCGCTGCGCGCCGTCGAAGTGCCGGCGGAGCGCGCGCCGTCCATGATCGATGAATATCCGGTGCTCGCGGTGGCCGCCGCTTTCGCCGAAGGCACCACGGTAATGCGCGGGCTCAAGGAACTGCGGGTCAAAGAATCCGATCGCCTTGCCGCTACGGCCGCGATGCTGCGCGCCAACAGTGTTGCCGTCGATATCGAAGGCGACGATCTCATTGTGCACGGCAAGGGCCACGCCGCGGGCGGCGGCGTCGTCACCACCCATATGGATCACCGCATCGCCATGGCGGCGATGGTTTTAGGGCTCGCCAGCGACAAGCCGGTGCAGATCGACGACGGCACATTCATCGCCACGAGCTTTCCGGGCTTCGTCGAACTGATGCGCGGGCTTGGGGCGGATTTGTCATGATCATCGCCATCGACGGACCCGCGGCCTCGGGCAAGGGCACGATCGCGCGGTACCTGGCGCAGGTCTACGGCCTGCATCATCTCGATACCGGGTTGCTCTATCGCGCCGTGGGCAAGGCGATGCTCGATTCCGGCTATCCGCTCGACGACACCGCGCGCGCCATCGAAGCAGCGGTGGCGCTCGACCCGAAGAAATTCGACGACAATGCCCTGAAATTGCAGGCCATCACCGAGGCGGCGTCGGTGGTCGCGGCGATCCCGCAAGTACGCCAGGCGTTGATGAGCTATCAGCGCCAATTCGCCACGAAGCCGCCCGGCGCGGTGCTTGACGGCCGCGACATCGGCACCGTGATCGCCCCCGGCGCCGACGTAAAACTGTTCGTTATCGCGAGCCCCGAGGTGCGTGCCGCCCGGCGCGTCCTCGAGCTTCGGGCAAGGGGCGAAGAAGCGGACGAGAAAGAAGTCCTAGCCGACCTCCTGCGCCGCGACGAGCGCGATTCCCGGCGCACTGCGGCCCCCCTGAAGGCGGCGCCGGACGCGCACTTGCTCGACACCACTCATTTGGGTATAGACGCGGCGTTCCGGGCCGCTGTTGCCATCATCGAGGCCGCTCGAACGGGCCGAAAGCGCGGTTGACGCGCTTTCGTCATTGGAGGTTAGCCCGTTTGCCGCTTCGTCTATGCGACCCGGATGAAGCTTCGTCCCGATCGTCTGGCTGAAGACCCCAACCGCCGGCTTAGCCGGTGGCTGCCGCGCGTTCGGGACCAATTCAATCCACGGGGTCCGGAGTATTTATGGCTCAAGCTGCCGCCGCCGCGCCGTCGCGCGAAGATTTTGCCTCGCTGCTCGAAGAATCGTTCAGCGATGGTCACCTCCAGGAAGGCTCTGTCGTCAAAGGGACGGTGGTCGGGATCGAAAAGGATCTCGCCGTCATCGACGTGGGCTTGAAGACCGAGGGCCGCGTGGCGCTGAAGGAATTCGCCGGGCCCGGCCGCAACAACGAGATCAAGATCGGCGACACCGTCGAGGTCTATCTCGAACGCATCGAAAATGCCCTTGGTGAAGCCGTGCTGTCGCGCGACAAGGCGCGCCGCGAGGAAAGCTGGGGCAAGCTCGAGAAGGCGTTCCAGAACAACGAAAAGGTCCAAGGCGTCATCTTCAATCAGGTCAAGGGCGGCTTCACCGTCGATCTCGACGGCGCCGTGGCCTTTCTGCCGCGCTCGCAGGTCGATATCCGGCCGATCCGCGACGTGTCACCGCTGATGAACAACCAGCAGCCGTTCCAGATCCTCAAGATGGATCGCCGCCGCGGCAACATCGTCGTGTCGCGCCGCACCGTGCTGGAAGAGACCCGCGCCGAGCAGCGCCAGGAACTGGTGCAGAACCTCGAAGAGGGCCAGGTCATCGACGGTGTGGTCAAGAACATCACCGATTACGGCGCCTTCGTCGATCTGGGCGGCATCGACGGGCTCCTTCACGTCACCGACATTGCCTGGCGGCGCGTCAATCATCCGTCCGAGGTGCTCAATATCGGCCAGCAGGTGAAGGTCAAGATCATCAAGATCAACCACGAGACCCACCGCATCTCGCTCGGCATGAAGCAACTGCTCGACGATCCGTGGCAGGGTATTGAGGCCAAATATCCGGTCGCCGCGCGCTTCAAGGGCCGCGTCACCAACATCACCGACTATGGCGCCTTCGTCGAGCTCGAGCCCGGCATCGAGGGCTTGATCCACGTCTCCGAAATGTCGTGGACCAAGAAGAACGTGCATCCCGGCAAGATCGTTTCGACGTCGCAAGAAGTCGAGGTGCAAGTCCTCGAGGTCGATCCGGTCAAGCGCCGCATTTCGCTCGGTCTCAAACAGACCATGCGTAACCCTTGGGAAGTGTTCCTGGAGAAATATCCGGCCGGCACCGAGGTCGAGGGCGAGGTCAAGAACAAGACCGAATTCGGCCTGTTCCTCGGCCTCGACGGCGACGTCGACGGCATGGTGCACCTGTCCGATCTCGACTGGAAACGGCCGGGCGAGCAGGTCATCGAGGAGTACAAGAAGGGCGACAAGGTCAAGGCGCAGGTGCTCGACGTCGACGTCGAGAAGGAGCGCATCTCGCTCGGCATCAAGCAGCTGACCGGCGGCGGCGCCGCCGGCGCGGCGGCCGCGACCGAAGCCGGCGCTGCCGGCGAGCTCAAGAAGGGTGCCGTCGTTACCTGCGAAGTCATGGACGTGAAGGAAGGCGGCCTCGACGTGAAGATCGTCGGCACCGACTATTCCTCCTTCATCAAGCGCTCGGAATTGGCGCGCGACCGTTCCGAGCAGCGCCCGGATCGCTTCGCCGCCGGCCAGAAGGTCGACGCCCGCGTCATCCAGTTCGATCGCCGCACCCACAAAGTGCAGGTCTCGATCAAGGCGCTGGAAGTCGCCGAGGAGAAGGAGGCCATCGCGCAATACGGCTCCTCGGACTCCGGCGCAACGCTGGGCGACATCCTCGGCACCGCGCTCAAGCGCAAGGGCGAGGAGAACGAGAAGGGCGACGACGACGCCGATGACGACGCCGACAAATAACCATTACCTCTCTCCGTAAACGGGGAGAGGGAGACAATCAATAAGGAGCCCGGCCATGTCGCTTGATGCCGACCTGATCGTCGACCGCCGCCGCATGCGCAGGAAGCTCACGTTCTGGCGCGTCATCGCCATCGGAGTGATCGTGCTCGCCGTCGCCGGCGTGGCGGTGCTGGGCAGCAATCGCGCCGGCTTCACCGGCGTGCGGCCGTATATCGCCCGCGTCACCATCGAGGGCCTGATCCGCGGCGACCGTGACCGGGTGCAGGCGATCGACCGGCTCACGCGCTCGTCGCTGGCGCGCGCCGTGATCGTCCATGTCGACAGCCCCGGTGGCACCACTGCCGGCTCCGAGCAGCTTTACGACTCGCTGTCGCGGCTGCGGGACAAGAAACCGGTCGTCATCGTCGTCGATAGCCTCGCCGCCTCCGGCGCCTACATCTCCGCGCTCGCCGGCGACCACATCGTGGCGCAGCAGACCTCGCTGGTCGGCTCGATCGGCGTGCTGTTCCAATTTCCGAACTTTTCCGAGCTGCTCGACAAGATCGGCGTCAAGGTCGAGGGAGTGAAATCGAGCCCGCTCAAGGCGGCGCCGAACGGTTTTGAGCCGACCAGCCCGGAAGCCAAGGCGGCGCTGGAGTCGATCATCAAGGATTCCTACGCCTGGTTCAAAGGTCTCGTGCAGGATCGCCGTCACCTGAGCGACAGCGAGCTGCAGACGGTGTCCGACGGCCGCGTCTTCACCGGCCACCAGGCGATCGGGCTGAAGCTGATCGACGAGCTTGGCGACGAGCGGGCCGCGCTGGCTTGGCTGGCCAAGGAAAAGAACGTCGATGCCAAGTTGCCGGTGCGCGATTATGAGCTGCGCAGCCGCTTCAGCGACCTGCCGTTCCTGCACGCCTCCGTCCTGGCTCTGCTCGACGCCACCGGCCTTTCGGCGCTGGCGCGCCGGCTCGGCGACTGGGGCATGGTTGCCGAGGTAGAGCGGTTCAATCTTGACGGTCTGTTGGCCCTTTGGCACCCTGCGGCGGCGAACTGAGGCAGCGTTCGCGGGCGACAAGGCGGCGACAATGATCAAGTCCGAACTGGTTCAGCACATTTCCACGCAGAATCCGCATCTCTACCAGCGCGACGTGGAGAACATCGTCAACGCCATTCTCAACGAGATCATCGCGGCGATGGCGCGCGGCGACCGGGTCGAGTTGCGCGGCTTCGGCGCGTTCTCGGTGAAGCAGCGCCCGGCGCGCACCGGCCGCAACCCGCGCACCGGCGCCCATGTCGCCGTCGACCAGAAATGCGTGCCGTTCTTCAAGACCGGCAAGGAAATGCGCGAACGGCTCAATCGCTCGAGCCAAGGTTGAGCCGCGAACCGCGATCGGCCGGCAGCGTGCTCCGCAAGATCGTTGCGGCTGTCATTCTCATACCGCTCGCCATCGTCATCATCGCCTTCGCCGTGGCCAACCGTCAGATCGTGACGGTGTCGCTGGACCCGTTCAGCTCGGAGCATCCGGCGTCGTCGCTGACCTTGCCGCTGTTCGCGCTGATCCTCGTGCTGCTGATCGCCGGCGTGGTGATCGGCGGCGTGGCGGCGTGGCTGAGGCAAGCCAAGTGGCGGCGCGTCGCGCGGCGGCTGGAACGCGAGGCGGAGCAGTTGCGCAGCGAAGTCGCTTCGCTCAGGCGAAGTTCGGGCAACGTCGCCGACGTGCCGGAGGCCGGCAAGCCGCCGGAACGGCTTCGGCTGCGGGCGCCGGTCCAGTAGGGACGCGGTCGGCCCGAGCAAGACAAAGCCCGCGCAGGGATGTAGAAGGGCGCCAATCAAGGACAGGCGACCTCAGGCGGGCATGTCGGTCATCGTCAAAATCTGCGGCCTTTCCACACCCGAGGCCCTCGATGTCGCGCTCGAAGCGGGCGCCGACATGGTTGGTTTTGTGTTCTTTCCGCCCTCGCCGCGGCACCTGACATTCGAGCGGGCGCACGCGCTTGCCTCGCGCGTACTGGAGCGCGCGCAAAAGGTCGCGCTGACCGTCGATGCCGACGATGCGCTGCTCGACGCGGTGGTCGAGGCGTTGCAACCGGACATGCTGCAATTGCACGGCACCGAACCCCCAGTGCGGGTCGAGGCTGTTCGGCGCATGTTCGGTCTTCCGGTGATGAAAGCCTTGCCAATCGCCGCGAAAAGCGATCTCGACGGCATCGCCCGTTATGCCGGTATCGCCGATCGGCTGCTATTCGATGCGCGTGCGCCGCGGGAGGCGACGCGGCCGGGCGGGCTCGGCAGGCCGTTCGACTGGCATCTCCTGGAAAATCTCGATCCGGGTGTGCCGTTCATGCTGTCGGGCGGCCTCGATGCGGCGAATGTCGGCGAGGCATTGCGCATCACCCGCGCGCCCGGTGTCGACGTCTCCTCGGGCGTCGAGCGCGCGCCGGGCGAAAAAGATCCCGACAAGATTCGCGACTTCGTGCGCGCGGCTCGCGTTGCGGCCGCGTCCGTTGCGAGCCCGGCATGACCGTTCAGCGGCCAAACTCATTCCGCAGCGGGCCCGACGAGCACGGGCATTTCGGCATCTATGGCGGCCGCTTCGTCGCCGAGACGCTGATGCCGCTTATCTTGCAGCTGGAGCAGGCCTACGCGCAGGCGAAAGCCGATCCAGCTTTCCAGAAAGAAATGGACGGCTATCTGACGCACTATGTCGGTCGGCCGTCGCCGCTTTATTTCGCCGAACGGCTTACCGAGCATTGCAGACAGACGGCCTCCGGCCTTTCGGCAGGCGGTGCAAAGATTTATCTCAAGCGCGAGGAGCTCAATCACACCGGCGCGCACAAGGTCAACAACGTGCTCGGCCAGATTCTCTTGGCGCGGCGCATGGGCAAGAAGCGCATCATCGCCGAGACCGGCGCCGGCATGCATGGCGTGGCAACGGCAACGCTGTGCGCCCGCTTTGGCCTCGAATGCATCGTCTATATGGGTTCCGTCGACGTCGAACGGCAAAAGGCGAACGTGTTCCGCATGCACATGCTTGGCGCCAAGGTCGTGCCGGTGGAATCCGGCGCCAAGACGCTCAAGGACGCCATGAGCGAGGCGCTGCGCGACTGGGTCTCCAATGTCGGCTCGACGTTCTACTGCATCGGCACCATCGCAGGTCCCCATCCTTATCCGATGATGGTGCGCGACTTCCAATCGATCATCGGCCGCGAGACGCGCGAGCAGATGCAACAGGCCGAAGGCCGGTTGCCGGATTCGCTGATCGCCTGCATCGGCGGCGGCTCCAACGCCATGGGCCTGTTCCATCCGTTCCTCGACGATGCCGGAATCGAAATTTTCGGCGTCGAGGCGGCCGGCCACGGCCTCGACACCGGCATGCATGCCGCTTCCATCGCCGGCGGCCGGCCCGGCGTGCTGCACGGCAATCGCACTTATTTGCTCATGAACGAGGACGGCCAGATCAACGAAGCGCATTCGATCTCGGCCGGCCTCGATTATCCGGGCATCGGGCCCGAGCACGCCTGGCTCGCCGACGCCGGCCGCGTCACGTTTCTGTCGGCGACCGACGATGAGGCGCTCAACGCGTTCCAGCTGTTGTCCAAGCTCGAAGGCATCATCCCGGCGCTCGAGCCGGCGCACGCCATCGCCAAGGTGCTCGATCTGGCGCCGCAAAAGCCGAAGGATCACCTCATGGTGGTCAATCTCTCCGGCCGCGGCGACAAGGATCTCGATTCGGTAGCGCGGCATCTGGGAAATAAAGCGCGATGACCGAACGGATGGATCGGCGCTTTGCCGCGCTCCGCAAGGACGGCCGCGCCGCGCTCGTGACTTTCACCATGGCGGGCGACCCTGACGAAGCCACGTCGCTCGCCATTATCAAGGCGCTGCCGAAAGCCGGGGCCGACGTGATCGAGCTCGGTATGCCATTCACCGACCCAATGGCCGATGGTCCGGCGGTCCAGGCGGCTGGCCTGCGCGCGCTTCACGCCGGCGCCAACATGAAGAAGACGCTCGCCATCGTGCGCGACTTCCGCGCCGGTGATGACGCGACGCCGATCGTGCTGATGGGCTACTACAATCCGATCTACGTCTACGGCGTGGAAAAATTTCTCGCCGATGCCAAGGCCGCCGGCGTCGATGGGCTTATCGTCGTCGACCTGCCGCCGGAGGAGGACGCCGAGCTTTGCCTGCCGGCGCTCAAGGCCGGCCTCAATTTCATCCGCCTCGCCACGCCGACCACCGACGACAAGCGGCTGCCGACCGTGCTCACCAATACATCGGGCTTCGTCTATTACGTCTCGATCGCCGGCATTACCGGCTCCGCTGCGCCGGACCCGGCCGCGGTTTCCTCAGCGATTGCGCGCATCAAACGGCATACAAAACTTCCGGTCTGCGTCGGCTTCGGCGTGCGCACGGCGGACCAGGCCCGCGCCATCGCGGAAAACGCCGACGGCGTCGTGGTCGGCTCGGCGCTGATCGATGCAGTGCGCAAGAGCCTCGGCCCCGGCGACAAGCCGACGGCCGCGACGGTGCCGGCCGTCACCGGCCTTGTTCGCGAGCTTGCCGGAGGCGTGCGCGCCGGCCGCGTTTAGCGGCTGGCTGGCCAGCATAATCGTCGGCGTTGAATTCCAGGTTCCCGATCCACACATATCCCCTCCGAAGCTGGAGGGAATGAACCATGGCCCGCGACGTGGCCCGCGACTGGATGTGGTCGGAAGCCTGCGAGATGCTGGCGCGGGCCGAGCGCATGCACCGGGAGCTGTTCCGGCCTGCCGGCACCCAGGCGCGCCTGCCGGCCTGGGAGCCGCCGGTCGACATTTTGGAAACCGAATTCGAGGTTTTGGCGCTGGTGGCATTGCCCGGCGTCGATGCCGACAATGCGCAAGCCGTGATCGAGGACGGCGATCTCGTGGTCACGGGAACGCGCGTCCTGCCGGTCGAACTGCGCACGGCCATCATCCATCGGCTGGAATTGCCGCAAGGGCGGTTCTACCGGCGGCTGCGGCTGCCGCCCGGCCGCTACGGTGCGGTGCGTCGCGCCGCCGCCGCCGGCTGTTTGGTGATTACTTTGCAGAAAGTGGGGACTCGTGGCTGACGTGCTTGCAAAAGACGGAACGGGCGGCGGCGCCTTGCCGCCATTGCCGGCTGACGCGCTGATCATCGTGCCGGTGCGCAATACCGTGCTGTTTCCCGGCCTGGTGCTGCCGATCACTTTGGGCCGACCGAAGTCGATCGCGGCGGCGCAGCAGGCGGTGCGCGAGCAACGCCAGGTCGGCATCCTGTTGCAGCGCTCAGCCGACGTTGACGATCCGACTTCGATCGACATGCATCGCATGGGCACGGTCGCCAATATCGTGCGTTACATCACCGCGCCCGACGGCACCAACCACATTGTCTGCCAGGGCGAGCAGCGGTTCCAGATCGGCGAATATCTTTCCGGCTGGCCGTTCCTGGTGGCGCGCGTCGTGCAGATTCCCGAGCCCGGCCTGCGCACGCCGGAGATCGAAGCGCGTTTTGTCGATCTCAAGGCGAAGACTATCGAGGCCATCCAGTTGCTGCCCCAGGTGCCGGGGGATTTGTTGGCCGCCGTGCAGTCGATCGAGGCGCCGCCGGCGCTTGCCGACCTGGCGATCGCCTATATGGACGTGAAGCCGGAGGAAAAGCAGGAGATCCTGGAGACCGTCGACATCGCCGTGCGCATGGAGAAGGTCTCGCGGCTGCTCGCCCACCGCATCGAGGTGTTGCGGCTGTCGCAGGAGATCGGCCGGCAAACCAAGGTCGCGCTCGACGAGCGGCAGCGCGAGGCGCTGCTGCGCGAGCAGATGGCGGCGATCCAGCGCCAGCTCGGCGAAGGCGAGGAGGGCAAGGCCGCGGAAATGGCCGAGCTCGACGCGGCGATCGCCAAGGCCGGCATGCCGAAGGACATCGAAGACCAGGCGCGCAAGGAATTGCGCCGGCTGCAGCGTATGCCCGAAGCGGCCGGCGAATACGGTATGGTGCGCACCTATCTCGATTGGCTGATCGAGCTGCCTTGGGCCTTGCCCGAGGAAAAGCCGATCGATATTGCCCAAGCGCGAAAAATCCTCGACGAGGACCACTACGGCCTCGACAAGATCAAGCGCCGCATCATCGAATATCTCGCCGTGCGCAAGCTCGCCCCCCAGGGCAAGGCGCCGATCCTGTGCTTCGTCGGCCCGCCCGGCGTCGGCAAGACGTCGCTCGGCCAATCGATCGCGCGCGCCATGGATCGCAAGTTCGTGCGCGTCAGCCTCGGCGGCGTGCACGACGAGGCGGAGATCCGCGGCCATCGCCGCACCTATATCGGCGCGCTGCCCGGCAACATCATCCAGGCCATCCGCAAGGCAGGCTCGCGCAATTGCGTCATGATGCTCGACGAGATCGACAAGCTCGGCGCCGGCATCCACGGCGACCCCGGCGCGGCGCTGCTCGAAGTGCTCGATCCGGAGCAGAACAATACGTTCCGTGACAATTATCTCGGCGTGCCGTTCGACTTGAGCCGCGTGGTGTTCATCACCACGGCGAATATGCTCGACACGGTGCCCGGTCCGCTGCGCGACCGCATGGAGATCATCAGCCTCTCCGGCTACACCGCCGACGAGAAGCTCGAGATCGCGCATCGTTATCTCGTGCGCCGCCAGTTCGAGGCAAACGGGCTCAAGCCTGGCCAGGTCGAGGTCGGCGATGACGTGCTGCGCGACATCATCCAGGGCTACACCCGCGAAGCCGGCGTGCGTGGTCTGGAGCGCCAGATCGGCCAGGTCTTGCGTCACGCCGCGGTGCGGATTGCGGAAGGGCAAAGCGGTCCGATCCGGATTGCGCGCGAGGATCTCTTGACGATTCTCGGCGCGCCGCGGTTCGAAAACGAAGTGGCGATGCGCGTCAGCGTGCCCGGCGTGGCCACCGGCCTCGCCTGGACGCCGGTCGGCGGCGATATCCTGTTCATCGAAGCGACGCGGATTCCCGGCTCCGGGCGGCTGATCCTCACAGGCCAACTCGGCGACGTGATGAAGGAGAGCGCGCAAGCCGCGCTCTCCATCGTCAAGAACCGCGCCGTCGCGCTCGGCATCGATCCAAACCGCTTCGAGAAGAGCGACATCCACGTCCACGTGCCCGCGGGCGCGATCCCGAAGGACGGGCCGAGCGCCGGCGTCGCCATGTTCATGGCGCTGGTGTCCTTGATGACCGAGCGCACGATCCGCAGCGACACGGCGATGACCGGCGAAATCAGCCTGCGCGGCCTGGTGCTGCCCGTCGGCGGCATCAAGGAGAAGGTCGTCGCCGCGCACTCCGCCGGCATCAAGCGCGTCATGCTGCCGGCACGCAACCGCCGCGACTTCGATGATATCCCCGAGGTCGCGCGCCGCGAGATGGAATTCGTCTGGCTCGAACGGGTCGAGGAAGCGGTGGCGGCGGCGCTGGAGCCGAAGGCGGCGGAAAAGGCTTCGGCTGCCGTGCCGCAGCTGGCGGACGCCGAGGCGTAAAGGGCATGCCCTCTCCCCTTGCGGGAGAGGGCGGCGCATGGGTCTTGGCGTACTCTGATGGGTGAGGGCGCGCGGACGCGCCCAACCCCTCACCCGTTCTTGTTGCTCAAATGCCGAGGAGCCCTCTCCCGCAAGGGGAGAGGGCGCACAATTGGCGCCTCGCTTACTCCAGCGGCGGCAAATTCAACGCGCGATCGACCAAGGCGGTGGCCCGCTTCCAATCGAAATTGCGATAAACATTCTGCTTCACGATCGACGGCGAGCCGCCGTAGAATTTTTCGTATTGCTGGTGGCGGCTGCCGAATTCGGTGCCGAGGAAGTCCCACAACAGCCGCGCCAACGCGGTGCGCGATTTTGCGTCCATGGTGCCCGAGCGCATGTAGCGCTCGATCAGTGGGGCGACGTCCGGATTGTCGAAATCGGCAAGCGACGACGGCTGCGAGATCACCGAAGAGCTCACCAGCTCCCTGATCGTCTCGAGCATGCGGCCGTTGAACTCCGACTGCATCGCCATCGCCGCATAAAGCGTGATCACCGACGGCCACAGCACGCCGTCCTTGATCGGCGCGGCGACCTCGTGGGCCAGCAGCATGCCCTCGTAGATCGACACCAGCGCCGCGATCTCGCCCATGGCGATCTGCACCGGCGGCAGGCCTGAGCTGCCGATCATCTCGATGGTGCGTTGCGCGAGCCCCATCATGAAGCGCAGTTTTGTGACGTAGCGCACCTGGGCCTGATGATTGCCCAGCGAATGCGACGGCGTCTTGAACCACTGGTCACGGGTCAATTCCAGATTGCGGTAGATGAAGACGTGCTCCCACGGCACGAAGACGTTGTCGAACACGACGTAGCTGTCGGACTCGTCGAACCGGCTCGACAATGGATAGTCGAAGGCATTGTCGGCGTGCAGCGCAAACGGCCGCCGCGGGATCAGCGTCACCCCCGGCGCATTGACCGGGACCGCGACGCAGTTGGCGTAGTTCTCGTCGCCGGGCTGCAGCGGGTGGATGCAGCTCAAGTGAATCCAGTCGGACAGCACGCCGCCGGTCGCGACCTGCTGCGCGCCGGAGATCACGATGCCATCGTCGCGCTCCTTGACGACGCCGGCATAGAGCGTCGGATCGCTCTGCTTGTGGGCCGGCTTCGAGCGGTCGATCTGCGGCGGCACGATGGCGTAGCTGGCGTAGATGTGATTGTCGCGCATGAACTCGTAGAACGCGATCAGATTGTCCGCGAACTTTTGCCCCGCGGTGGCAAACACCTGCGGCGTCGCCGCGTAACCGGCGAAGAAGCCGGCGACATGATCCGGCGATCGCCCCATCAGGCCGAAGGTCGCTTCCGCCCAGGTCTCCGAGAACAACCGCCGGGCGCGCAGATCGGCGTGGGTGCACGGAATTTGCCAGGCGCGCCACACCGGCGCGCCGGTCTTCGGCGAGGCGAAGGTCATGCGCTCGCGCAGCGCCGGATCGGCGGCGATGTCGAACAGGTTGGCGACGGATCGCGCGGCCTGGCGGAAGGCCGGATGCGCGGTGACGTCCTTGACGCTCTCGCCGTCGACGAAAACGCGCCGGCCGTCGTTGAGCGAACGTAAGTATTCGGCACCGGTACGCATCGGCCACTCTCTTCCGGATCGGATACGGAGTTGTAGCGCGGGCCTGGAGCGCGTGTCATCGGCCAAAGCTGCATGAGGGCTGCGAGGCGCCGACGCTTGGCCTGCATTTGCCGCGGCCCTAAAGTCGCGCCAGGGAGAACGGAATGCTCAAGCGACTGATCTGCGCCGCTGCCGCAACGCTCGCGCTGTTGTGCGTGACGGCTATTGCCGGCGCCGCCGACTATCCGGAACGGCCGGTCACCGTCGTGGTCGGTTTCCCGCCCGGCGGCGCCAGCGACATTCTGGCGCGCATCATGGCCGACAAGCTTGGCAGCGTGCTCGGCAAGCCCTTCGTCGTCGACAATCGTCCGGGCGCGGGCGGCAATGTCGCGGGCGAGGTCGTGGCGCATGCGGCGGCCGACGGCTACACGCTGCTGCTGGGCAACAACGCGATCCTCGCCACCAATGCCAGCCTCTACAGCAAGATCGGCTTCGATCCGGCGAAGGATTTTGCGCCGATCAGCCTGATCGGCACCCAGGCCAATGTTCTGGTGGTCAACCTCGATGTGCCGGCGCATTCGCTCGCCGGGCTCATCGCGCTCGCCAAAGCCAATCCGGGCAAGCTCAACTTCGCGTCCTCGGGCTACGGCCTGGCGGCGCATCTGGCCGGCGAATTGTTCAAAGCCGAGGCCCATATCGACATCGTGCATGTGCCCTATAAGGGCTCGGCGCCGGCGCTGCAGGACGTCATCGCCGGCTCCGACCAGATGATGTTCGCGACGACATCCGGCGTCATGGGGTTTCTCGGCAACGGCCAAGTGCGCGCGCTCGCCGTGACCACGTTCAAGCGCACCGCCGTTTTGCCCGACGTCCCGAGCATGGACGAAGCCGGCCTTCGGGGCTTCGAGGCGACGACATGGCACGGCCTGGTCGCGCCGGCCGGCACGCCTCAAAACATCGTCGAGACGCTGCACCGCGCGATCGTCGAAACGCTGCAAGACCCCGGTGTGCGGCAAAAACTCGCCGCGCTCGGCATCGATATTGTGGGCGACACGCCGGATGAATTCACCGCCTATATCGCATCGGAGATTCCGAAATGGTCCGCGATTATCAAGGCGTCCGGGGCGAAGATGGAGTGAGGGGCAGCCCTGGCTTCTTCCCACCCGCTCGCGAGGGCGGATGCCGCACGCTCAATACACGTCGGTATGATAACGGTGGTCTTTCTTCAGCTCGGCGAGGAACGTAACCGCCTGATCGATGCTGCGCGCGCCATGGGCCGCGATGATGTCGACCATGGCGCGCTCGACGTCCTTGCCCATGGTGATGGCGCCGCAGACATAAACGTGAGCGCCTTCGGCGAGCCAGGCCCAAAAATCGCGGCCGACCTCGCGCATGCGGTCCTGCACGTAGAATTTCTGGTTGTCGTCGCGCGACCACGCCAGCGACAGCCGCGTCAGCACGCCGGCTGAGCGCATGCCGCTGAGCTCGTCCTCATAGAAAAAATCGTAGTCGCGGTGCTGGTGGCCGAAGAACAGCCAGTTGCGGCCGGGCGCCTTGGTCGCCATGCGCTCGTGCAGGAAGGCGCGGAACGGCGCGATGCCGGTGCCCGGGCCGATCATGATGATCGGGATCGACGGGTCGTCCGGCAGACCAAAGTGTTGCGCCTTTTGGATATAGGCCTTGATCTTGGTGCCGGGCGCGATGCGGTCGGCGAAATAGGTCGAGGCGACGCCGCTCCTGGCGCGCTTGCCGATCTTGTAGCGCACGGTGTCGATGGTGAGCGCCACTTTGCCGAGCGCGGCCTTTGGTGAGGACGCGATCGAATAAAGCCGCGGCTGCAGCGGATCGAGCGCTTCGATGAAGGCTTCGGGATCGGGCCGGATGCCGGGAAATTTCTCCAGCGCTGCCAGCACGTCGAGCGTTGAGGCATCGCCGTCCGGATCGCCTCCGGAGCCGAGCGCCTTGGCCTTTTGCCGCCGCTCGCCGCCGGTGATGTAGGAGATGAGCTGGAACAGCATATCGGGCGCCACGCCCAGCGAGACGCCGTCGGTCAGCACGTCGCGCAAGGGCCGGCCTGCGATCGGAAAATCGGGCGGCGCGCCGAGCGCGGCCAGCACGGCATAGACCAGCGCCGGCTCATTATGGGGAAACATGCCGAACGAATCGCCGACGGCATAGTCGATCCCGCTCTGCGCCAGATCGATATCGATATGCCACGTCTCTTTCTGCGAACCCGGCTTGTTGAGTTTGGTGCGCGAGACGAAAGTTGCCTCGGCCGGATTGTCCCGCGTCGGTGACGGTGAGGGCGCCGCGTCGGCGGCAGGCGTGGGCACGGTCGCCGGCGCCTTGTCTGTCGCCGGGATGGCGCCGAACTCGGCATAGAGCGTCTTGAGCATGCGCGTGGTGTCTTTGCCACCGGGCACGCAAAGGTTCAGCCGCTCCTCGTTTTTCAGGACGATGGCGTTAGCGTAATCCTCGCAATTGTAGCCGCACTGGCCGCAATCCTGCTGGCCCATGGCCGCCATGAACCGCCGCCGCAGCGGCCGGCTGTCGGCGAGCTGCATGCGTTCGCCGATCGGCATGGCCGGGTCATGCCACGGCGTTTGCCCATCATCGCCGTCATCGAGCGGGCCGCGCGCCGTCGCCGCGCCCGTTCCCATGACGTCGTTCATCAGGGCCGCGGTCTCTTCGGACGACAGCGCGTTGACGCCGCCGTCGAGCGACAACAGGCCGGCGAAGAAACCGTTGAGCCAGGTGCGCTGCTCGGCCGAGAACGGCGCGGAGTCCGGAATGAGAGTCGGGATCGGCGGCGGCGTGGTCTGCGTCATTCAACCGCCTGCGTTTCGAACAGCGTTTTGAGCGCATCGACCTCGTGACGGCGGGTGAAGGCCAAAAAGCTTTCGTCGGCCGAGGCGCGGTGGCCGAGATAGGCTTTCAGCATGCGCTCGACGGCCTGCGGCGCATCGTCGGCTTTGACGTCGTGAAAAACCTCGCGGCCGCAGGCGGCATCGGGGCCAAAACCGCCGCCGACGTGGATGTGATAGCCCTCGACCTGATCGCCGTCCTCGGACACCTGCACCTTGGTGCCGACGAGGCCGATGTCGCCGATGTAATGCTGCGCGCAGGAATTCGGGCAGCCGGTAAGATGGATGTTGAGCGGGCCGTCGAGTTGCACGCGAGCTTCGCACCAGTGCGCGATCTCCTCGGCGTGGCGTTTGGTGTCGGACAAGGCGAGCCGGCAGCCGGCACTGCCGGTGCAGGCGACGAGACCGGCGCGGATCGATGTCGCTTTGGTCGAGAGCCCGATCGCTTCGATGGCGGCTTGCGCCGCGGCGACGCGGTCCTCGGCAACGCCCGAGATCAAAAGGTTCTGCCAGACCGTGAGCCGGATATCGCCGTCGCCGAATTCTTCGGCGATCTTGCCGATGCCGCGCATCTGCTCGGCGGTAATCTTGCCCACCGGAAGGACGACGCCGAGCCAATGAAGGCCCGTTTGCTTCTGCGGGTGTGAACCGATGTGAGCGAGGCGGTCGAAGGGCGGTCGTGTTTCAAGGGCTGTCTCCGGTGCGCGGGTGAGCTTGTGGTCGAGCTTGTCTTCCACGACGCCCAGGAATTTCTCGAAACCCCAGGCGTCGAGGACGTATTTGAGCCGTGCCTTGGCGCGGTTGGTGCGGTCGCCGTTGTCGATGAAGACGCGCACTACGGCGTCGGCGATCCTGGTGGCGTCTTCGGGCTTGACGATGACGCCGGTGCTGCGGGCGAAGTCCCGATGCCCGGTGATGCCGCCGAGCATGAGCTTGAACCAGATGCCCGGCTCGACGCCGAAGCCGTCCTTCACCGCGACGGCCTGAAAGCCGATGTCGTTGGTGTCTTCCAGCACCGGAATCATGCCGCCGCCGTCGAAGCCGACATTGAACTTGCGCGGAATGCCGTAGAGCGAGCGATCGTTGAGGATGTGGAAATGCCATTCGCGGGCATAAGGCCGCGTATCGATCAATTCCTGGGGATCGATCCCGGCGGTCGGCGTGCCGGTGACGTTGCGGATGTTGTCGGCGCCGGAGCCGCGCGAGCTTAAGCCGAGATCCTGGATTGCCTCGACCATGGCGACGGCGTTTTCGGGCTCGACCTCGCGCATTTGCAGATTGGCGCGCGTGGTCACATGCGCATAGCCGCCGGCATAGCGCTCGGCGAGATCGCCGACGCCGGTGAACTGCCAGTGCGAAAGAATGCCGTTCGGAATGCGCAGCCGGCACATATACGATTTCTGCGTCGGCGCGCAGTAGAACAGGCCGAAGAAGCGCCAGCGGAAATTGTCGTCGGGCTTGGGCGGCTCGTTCTTCGCGGCCTGGTCCTTCAGCTTCTCGTAGCCGTCGAATGGATGCAGCTCGCGCTTGAATTTTTCCGGGTCAGACAGCTTGCCGCCGGCCTTGATGGTGCGATCCTGGGCGCGCAACGCCGCGGCGTCGGGTCCAACGGGCTCTGCTGCTACTGCGTTAGCTGGGGGCGCTGCGGCGCCATTGCCAAGCGCGGATCGCGACGTCTTCGCGATCTGCAGGCCGGCCATGAAACCTTCCAAATAGCGCTTCTGCTCTGGCTCGAAATCTCCCGACATTCAGCTCTTCCGTTTGCTCACGACCTCCATTCGTCGAATGTGTCGAGGGGTTCGCGCTATTCGGCGGGAACGCCGGTCGGCGTCGGCGCCAAAACTTTGCCGGCCGCTCGCGGCTTGTAGGTCATGTAGATGGCGAGGCCGGTGAAGGTGAAACCGCCGACCAGATTGCCGAGTGTCACCGGAATCTGATTCCACAGCCACCAATCGGCGACCGTGACCTTGGCGCCCATCATCATGCCGGTCGGGATGATGAACATGTTGACGACGGAATGCTCAAAGCCTTGGGCGAAGAAGATGAAGATCGGCATCCAGGCGCAGGCGATCTTGCCGATGGTCGAGGTCGTGGTCATGGCGAGAACGATGGCGAGGCAGACCAGCCAATTGCAAAGCATCGCCTTAACGAAGCAGGTGACCAGCCCGGCAAAGCCGATGGCCGCGTAACCGGTGGTCTTGAGCTCGGCGATCTGCACGATGCGCGCGGCGACGCCGGCCGGCGCTGCCGTTCCCATATTGGTCAGCGCGATGGCGAGCAGCGCGCCATAGGCGACGCTGCCGATCAGGTTGCCAATAAAAACCCAGCCCCAGTTGACGAGAACGGAGCCAGCGCTGGCTTCGCGCTCGAGCCAGGGCAGCGGCACCAGTGCAAAACTTCCGGTGACGAGCTCGAGGCCGAGCAGCACGATGCTGACCAGGCCCACCGGAAAGATCAGCGCGCCGACCAGCGGCACGTTGGTCTGCACCGCGCCGGTAAAGGCGAGGCTGGTCGCGACGCCAAGGATGGCGCCCGACAGCATGCCGCGAATGAGAAGATCGCGCGGGGCCAGCGCAAGCTTGCGCCGGCCGGCCTCGACCATGGCCACCGCGACATCGGCTGTTTTCACATAGTCCATCGTTCGTCTCCTTCGATGGTCATCGTTGACGGCGCACCGAGCCGGGGCAGCACTGCTCGTTGCCGCGGCTCGGCGCAAAACGCCTCTGAGGTGTAAACAGCAAGATGGATGCCATCTCGCGGCATCGACCTTAGGTCATATATTTCAATGGTTTAGGGAAAACGAAAAGTTAATTGCGGTTCCGCCTGCGGGCCGGTTGCCTGCTTTGACCGCACATCGCCCGCTCATTGTGCAGTGCAATAATTCGGTGAATGAGTCGGCGGCGGCTATGTCGCGTTAGCGGCGGCGATCGTCCGCTCCGTCTTCCAGTCCTTGCCGACGCCCGCGGTCGTCGGAAAAATCAGCGATTTGATGACCACCGGAACGGCGCCCGAAGTGTCGAGGATGGCGCCGATGTCGATATAGTCGAACTCCTTGAGCTCGAGGCCGTCGATCGAGACGATCGGATTTTTCAACTTCATCTCTTCGCAATAGTGAATGCCGATCAGGCCGCCGACGTCGCCGTCGCCGGCGAGAACGATGGGATGGCCGTTGGCCAGCACCGTCTCCAATCCGTCGGCGATGCCCTTGCAGAAATCGTCGAGGCGGCGGAAGGTCGCCGAACCGCGCCACGGCACGAAGATGGCGACAGCACTTTGGCCGTCGCCGAGATCGAGCCGCTTCAAAGCGGCTTTGACGGCGGCAGAGATCGCCGCGGAATCGACGCTCTCCTCGTCGAGCGGCAGGGTCGGAGCGATCACCGGCACATTGCGCAGCGGCAGCGTTTCGAGCGGCGACACGAAGATCGTGCTGCCGGAGACCTGCATCGTATATTGCGAGGCGCCGATCACGGTGGCGCGGATGCGCGCGTCGGGCCGCGCCAGCTGCGGCCCCCAATCGCGCAGCCGCGCGCGGACTTCCGCGGCGAGCTGCGGGCCGATATCGCCGAAGGCTTTGGCCTCGCCGCCGTAGATGTACTCGGAGACGCCGCCGGAAAAACTCACGTCGGACACTTCGCCGCGCCACGTCAGCGGATCGAGCCGCAACAAATCGGCGCCGCCGGCACGCGGCGAGCCGCCCTTCATCGCCTCGAACAGACTGTCGGCCATGCGCGCCGCCAGCGCTTGCGCCTGCTGTTCGGAGAGCGTGACGCCGGACTCGAGCTTCAGGCCGAGCTCCGCGCCGAATCGCCGTCCAGCTTCTTCGAGCCGGATAATCCGGCGCGCATCGTCGAGCACCACCAGACGCGCGCCGACGTCGAGTGCGGTGACATCGATCACCTTGCCCTCGGCGCAGACCGCGATCTTCGAGGTGCCGCCGCCGATATCGACGTTGATCAGCGGCGCGCCGCTGCGGATCGAGCGTGCAGCCGCACCCGAGCCATAGGCCGCCATCACGGTTTCAAGGCTGTCGCCGGCAGAGACCGCGACCATCTTGCCGGCCTGCGCCGCGAACAATTCGCCGATCCGCCGCGCATTGCGGCGGCGCACGGCGACGCCGGTCAAGATCAGCGCGCCGGTATCGATCTCATCGGGATCGATCTTGGCGTCCTTATATTGCTGCGCGATGAAGGCGCCGAGCGCATCGGCGTCGATCGTCTCCTCGGCGGAGTAGGGCGTGAGCAAAATATCGGACTGATAAAAACTTTCCCGCTCGGTGACGACGTAGCGGCTGTCGAGCCGCTCCAGCACGATACGCGAGAATACGAGATGCGAGGTCGACGAGCCGATGTCGACGCCGACCGAGAGCACGCATAGCTCGTCCTCTTCGCCGAAGGTGCGTCCGGTCGAGGAAAAGAAAATGCGCCCGCCTTGCGCTTCTTCTTGGGCTTCCTCGGTCATGCCGACACGTCACTGCAAAGCGGTGGCATCATTCTTTCGGCAATAGCCCGCGGTAATCGCGCTCGTAATATTCCGGCCGCATGCGGTTCTCGGCGCCTTGGCGCTTCATGGTCTCGGCGTATTCCTGCCGCAGGAACGGATCCTCCATGTAATAGGGGATCGCGGTGCCGCCTTCCGGAATGTCCATCGCGGTGTAATCGGTGTGCTTCTCGCCGGGCGGGCCGGGCTCGCGGCCGGGATTGTGCGGCCCGAACCAGGCGGTGAGGCGGAACGCTTCTTTCGAGGCGCCGAAATGCTGGTGGTACCAGCGCGCGCCGCCCGGCGCCGCCGACACCATACCGACCGGCTCGTAGTCGACGCGTTTGACTTCGGCCATCTTGCCGTCCTTCCACGGCGTCAAGCCGAGGCGCTCGGGCCAGGTGTAGGTGTAGCCCTTGCCTTTGATGCAGATCAGCACCGCCGCCGAAGTGTGAGCGTGCGCCTTCGAATAGTGACCGTTCTCGTGCTGGCCGACCCACAGATAGAACGTATTGCCGGTCATGAACGGCTCGACGCGACGCCAGCCCGGCGAGCGGCGATTGTCGAGCGGCAGGTCGCAATTGACGATGTCGGGAATGAAATTCGTCCGCCGCATGGCAAGGCCGCGCACCGGATCGGGCTCGATGTCGTCCTTGTATTTGTAGAAATCGTCGGCGCCGGAGAAGCGGTCGCGGAACTGATAGGGGCAGTTGAAGATCACGTCGGTATTGTTGATGAGGTTCATCAGGTTGGGCGCTGTGGTACCGCCGAGCAGCAGCGCCGGCGCGGAACTCGCATTGACGATGCGGTGCATGGCGTTGACCGGAATCGAGAACAGCGAGCCCTTTTGCCACTCGAACACGTGGCGCTTGTTGTCGCCTTCGAGCCAGACCTCGGTCGAGCCGCGGCCTTCGACGACGAGGTAGACTTCCTCGTACATGTGCTTTTCGGGATTGAGCGCGCCGGCGCCCGGCACCTCGACGACGTAGGCGCCCCATTTGCCTTCGGTGCCGTGCAGCTGGATGTAGCTGCCGCGGCCGCCCATGCGTTTCCACGGTTGCAGCGGCAGGTTCTGCACTTTGCTGACTCCGATATCGCGGTAGACCGGAATGTCGTCCGCTTCCATGAACAGATCGTACGGCGTCTTCGGGCGGTTGAATTTGCCGAAGCCGGCGCGTTTGAAGCCACTCGGCTCGTGCCAATGCGTCTGGCCGGCGATCTCGTGCATGGTGCGCATCCTCTTTAAGGCGATGAGGAAGGCTGCGTCCGCTGCAGCGCTGTATTGCTGCAGCCCCTCGCGCGCTTCTCTGTCGCTTGATTGCGTAGGCTTGCCCCTCCTGTACAATGCGGCCAAATTCAATGCAACGGGCGGAGAGGTCCGGTGTCGGCGCGCGTGCTTCCGCTGTTACTTCACGACGATTCCGGGCTGACGCGCCGCAATGTCACGGTCGATCACCTTGTGGTGGCCGGCTGGACCGGCCGCGATCGCGCCGCCGTCGAGCTGCACATCAAGGAACTCGGCGCGCTCGGCGTAAAACCACCGGCGACGACGCCGATCTTCTATCGCGCCTCGGCGGCGAGGCTGACGATCGCCGACAGCATCGAGGTGCTCGGCGAGGCGTCGAGCGGCGAAGGCGAGTTCGTGCTGCTGCAGCAGGACGGCCGGCTTTGGGTCGGCGCCGGTTCCGACCATACCGACCGCGAGGTGGAGAAATACGGCGTGTCGGTGTCGAAGCAGATGTGCGACAAGCCGATCGCGCCGGAATTCTGGCCGATGGTCGAGGTCGCGCCGCATTGGGACAAGCTGATGCTGCGCGCCTACATTTCCGAAAACGGCAAGCGCGTGCTTTATCAGGAAGGTGCTGTGACCGCGATGCTCGACCCGCTGGAGCTGATCGGAAAATTCGCCGGCAAGGCCGGGCTGGCAGAAGGCACGCTGATGTTCTGCGGCACGCTGTCGGCAAAGGGCGGCGTGCGGCCGTCGGATGTTTTCGAGGTCGAGCTCGACGATCCGGTGCTGGGGCGGAAAATTCAACACCGCTACGGCATCCGCACACTGCCGGTGCTCGGTTGAGGAATAAGGAGACAAGCTCATGCCGATGAACAAGCCGCATCTCGAATTCCACAAGGTCGACATGGACAACGGCTGGGTGACGCCGCCCGGTTACCCGTCCGGCATCCAGCAAAAAATCCTGGCCAGCGATCTCGACGAAACCAAAAAGATGGGTAGCCGCACGCGGCTGCTGCGCTTCGCGCCCGGCGTCTACACCACCGCGCCCTTCGTGCACGATCATTGGGAAGAGGTTTATCTGGTCTCCGGCGACCTGATTGTCGGCAACGACGACAAAGGCAAAGGCGGCGAGCCATTCGACGCGCCGACCTATGCGTGCCGGCCGCCGGGCGCCCATCACGGGCCGTTCAAGTCGGATCGCGGCTGCGTGCTCTATGAGATTCACTATTACGACGAGAGCAAGAAATAGGTTGGCATGCTCGCACCTGACAAAACAAAGCCGGTCATGCGGCCGTACCTGGCGGCGGCGCAGAAATTTTCTTTCGGCAAGCAAACGCCGCGTGAATTTCTCGAAGGATCGCTGGCGCTGCTCGAACAATGGGAGCCGAAGATCGGCGCCTTCGTCTGCACCAATGTGCCGGCGGCGCGGGCTGCGGCGGATCGCGCGACCGCGCGCTGGCGTGCCGGCAAGCCGCTGTCGGCCATCGATGGCATGCCGGTCGGCATCAAGGACATCATCGAGACCGTCGACATGCCGACCGAAATGGGCTCGCCGCTTTTTTCCGGCTGGCGTTCGGAGAAGGATGCCGCATGCGTGCGCGCGTTGCGCGACGCCGGCGCGGTTATTCTCGGCAAGACGGTGACGACCGAATTCGCGGCATCCGAGCCGCGCGGCACGCGCAATCCGTGGAATGTCGCCCACACCCCCGGCGGCTCGTCGAGCGGTTCGGCGGCATCGGTCGCCGCCGGTATCGTCAGTGCGGCGCTCGGCACCCAGGTTATCAGCTCGACCGTTCGGCCGGCGAGCTATTGCGGCTGCGTCGGCTTCAAGCCGACGGTAAACGCGCTCAACCGTCAAGGCAGCCACGATTATCAGAGCCAAAGCTGCACCGGCATCCTTGGCGCGTCGCTCGAAGACGTTTGGCAGGTCGCCCATGAAATCGTCGCCCGCGTCGGCGGCGATGCCGGCACGCCCGGCCTGCAAGGGCCGGACAAAGCGCCGGCGGCGAAGAAACCGCAATCGCTCGCGGTGCTCGAAACGGCCGGATGGGATGCTGCGTCGGCTGGCGCGAAAGCGTGCCTCGAAGATTCCCTGGCGCGGCTGAAATCGGCCGGCGTTGAAATCCGCACGCGGCACGCCGACAAGAAGGTCGCCGCGCTCGAAACCGAATTGCTCAAAGCCACCGAACTGTCGCACCGTTGCAACGGCTGGGAAAACCGCTGGTTCCTACACTCCATGCGCGACCGCGATGCCGGCAAATTGAGCCGCAACATTATGGAGCGGGCGGAGAAATACGAAGGTTTGACGCTTGAGCAGCATCGCGCCGATCTCAAGGAACGCACGCGCATCCGCGCGGTCCATGCCGAGCTGGCCGCCGTGTGCGAAGCCTGCATTACACTCGCGGCGCCCGGCGCGGCGCCGGAGGGTTTGAACTCGACCGGCAATCCGGAATTCGGCGTGCCGTCATCGCTGCTCGGCGTGCCGGCGTTGTCACTGCCGTTGTTCGAGGTCGACGCCATGCCGCTCGGGCTGCAGGTGATCGGCTATTTCGATCGCGACGCCGATGCTTTCGCCATCGCATCTTGGCTGATGCAGGCGCACTGACAGTCATCAACAACACACTTGAATACGGGGAACGAGCCGCATGCGCTATATCGACGCCTTCAATCATTTTTTTCCGAAGCGCTATTACGACGCGCTGCTGGAGACGCCGGCGGGATCGAAGGATCTCGGCAAGCGCGTGCGCGGCATTCCGGCTTTGTCCGATCTCGATTTGCGGTTGCGCATCGTCGAGCAGTTCGAAAACTATTCGCAGGTGCTGTCCCACGGCTTGCCGCCGATCGAGCGGTTGTGGGGTCCGGAGCAATCGCCTGAGATGGCGAAGATTGCCAATGACGGCCTCGCCGAAGTGGCCGCGAAGCATCCAAAGCATTTCGTCGGCTGGTCGGCGCTGTTGCCGATGAACGCGCCGGAGGCTGCCGCCAAGGAGGCCGAGCGCGCCTTGAAGAACGGCGCCAATGCGGTGCAACTCGCCACCAACGCCAATGGCGAACCGCTCGATGAGCCGAAATTCCTGCCGATCTTCGATGTCATCGCTGCAGCCGGCAAGCCGATCCTGCTGCATCCGGCGCGCACCCGCGAAATGCCCGATTATCCCACCGAGAAAGTGTCGAAATACGAAATCTGCAGCGTGCTCGGCTGGCCGTACGAGACCGGCGTCACACTGGCGCGGCTGGTGTTCTCCAAGATCATGGACCGGCATCCCGACCTCAAGGTCATCGCCCACCACCTCGGCGGCGTCGTGCCCTATCTCGAAGGCCGCGTCGCTCACTCCTTCGATCAGATGGGTGCGCGCACGTCGGATGAGGATTACGAGAGCCTGCGCAAGTCCTTGAAGAAGCGGCCCTACGATTACTTCAAGGATTTTTACGGCGACACCGCCGTTGAAGGCGCCCGAGCCGCGACGGTCTGCGGCCTGGATTTTTTCGGCGCCGACCACGTGGTGTTCGCGTCCGATTGCCCGTTCGACAAGGAGAAAGGGCCCGGCTACATCCGCGATACCATCAAGGTGCTCGACTCGCTGCCGCTGTCGAATGCCGAGCGCGAGAAAATCTATTATCGCAACGCCGAGGCGTTGTTCGGGCTGGCGCCGATAGCCTGAGCGATGCTGCATCTCCTCCCAACCCCCCTTGTGGGTGAGGGTAGGTTGGGGGGCGGGAGGCAACCAAAACATTGTCGATACCTGCGTGCTCCCGACCCCCATCCCTACCCCTCCCCACAAGGGGGAGGGGAAGAGATCACTTCCGTTCGTCGATGATGCGCGTACGCAGCGTGCCGATGCTCATCGAAGCAAGCACTGTTCGAAGCCGGTAAAATCGCGCTATGGTTGTGACCGGGTCGGATTGCCAAACGCCGGCGATTTCATTGCTTCGTGGGGGCGAATTTGAACAAGCCGGCGCTGGATGCTCTGTTCGCCGCGGTGTTCGCCGCTGTTCTCGCTGCAATTCTCGCTCCGTTGTGGAACCATTTCTGGGCCGAAATGAAGCCCGCGATTGGCGCGCCGCTAATCGCGCTGATCGGCGTTTTAATCCTGGTCGCGATTGCCGCATTCTGCTTCGCCGTCCTGCACTATTTCCGTGTGCTCGGAGCGGGAGCCGAACTGGTCGGTATGCGCGAGCGAAACGGCTACGCCGCGCTCAGGCAATGGATCGCCGGCGACTATGCGTGCCGTCTGGAAGTTTTCCTCGACGCCATCGACCGTTTCTTCGGCGATGCGGGAATGGCGGACCGAACCTTATTTCCGCACGCCTTTGGCTTGCGCAAGCCGGCGCCGTTGTGGACCGCGCCCGCCTTCGATCGCTGCCTGATGCTCGCCCTCTTTTATCTCATCGCGGCGATCGTGGTCATCTGGGCCGTCAGCAACCATGTCGGACCGGCTGAGGCGGCGCTCGGGCTACACGCCACGGATGATTGGCGCCGTGCGGCGACGCTCGTCGCTATCGGTTTCTTGGCATTGACCGCAAGGCGTGCCGTGCATGCCAAGGGATTGCGTCGCTTGGCGTGGTTGATTGTCGCTTTCGCCCTCACTGTCGGTGCCGTTGTCGCCGGCGCTGGCGCCGGCGTTGGCGATGTCGCTGGCGCTCTTATTTTCGCTGGCGCTTTCGTCATCGCCTTGCCTGTGGCTTTCGCTGTCGCTGCCGCTGTTGCTGCCGTTTTATTTCTTGCCGGCGTTCATGCCATTTTCGCTGCCGGTCACGCTGTCGCCAGCAACCGCGACAGAGCGGACTACGGCGACGCCGTTGGTACTCTCTTTGGCGTTTTAGGGGGTATTATCGCTTTCGTTGTCGCTATCGCTGGTGCTGTCGCCGGCGCAGTCGCCATTGCTTTCGCTGTCGCTGGCGTCGGCGCTTTTGCCGGCGTTTTCGCATTCGCCGTCGCCTTCGCTGTCGCTTTCGCTAGCACTGAAGGTGGCTCTGGCTCAGACATTGTCGCCGTCCCTTTTGCTATCGCCGTCGCTTTTGCCGGCGCCGGCACCGGCGCTGGAGCTGGTGCTTTCGCCGTCGCTGTCGTTGGCGCTATCGTTGTCTTTTTCATGGAGGCAAATTCCAAAGTTCTCGGATCGCAACGTATCGTTCCGCCCGTGATCTTAGTTGTCATGCTTCTGGTGTGCTTTGCCAACGTGGCTTTGCTGTCGCATCTTGATCATTGGCAGATGTTCGGCCCGCAGCTTCTGTTCCTTGGCCCGGTTACGCTCGTCACCGCGCTGTTTGGCTGGCTGTCGCTCGGCGTCACGCGCGCGTTGATGCGGCGCGGCCTCGAACGCCAAAAGTGGTGGCCTCATCTCTACGCTTTCATCGCCGCGCTCTTGGCTTTGGTGGTCATGGTTTTTTTGGCCATGGTGATGGCCGCCGCGGTGCAATTGTTCGATGACCTCGCAGTGTTCGGCGGCGGCAAACCTGTGTTTCCGCCCGTGCTCGAGTTTCTCGTTGCCATCAAGGCCGACCCGGGAAATCCGGAATATTGGTGGATCTACGCCACCCTGTTCTCGATCATGCTGCCGAGCCTGATCAATCTGTTCGTCGCCGGCATCTCGCTCGCGCGCGGCGTGCCCGGCGTTTCGTCATGGCTCATGGGCAAGGTCAGGGAGGGTGAGGCGGTCCCGGCCTACGATCGCCTGCTTGTCGCCATGGTGCTCGCGCTCGACGGCGTGGCCGGATTGGCTATCGCCCTTGTGGCGCAGGGATTGTTGTTTTGGGTCATCATCTGGCAAGGCATGCCGCGCTTGGGCATGGGC